>VHDE01000012.1 GCA_016871515.1 Verrucomicrobiota bacterium | reverse complement strand
GGCCACATACCGGAGGCTTTGGCCGCCAAGCCGAGCGCTGTGCAGATAATGTTCCTGCTCCAGCAATTGATCCAATCGTTCCCGCTCCTCAGGGAGCAGCAGCCGCACAGAGACGCGCTCCAGCACGCCGGTTTGGGAAGGAATTTGTACTTTTGGCATCCCAAGCGCATGCCAAAGCCCGTTCCAAAAGTTTAGTCAAATCTCATCCGGCTTTTCCGGGCGAACAGCCTGTTTTTCCAGATGAAAGAGCCGTGGGGATCGAGGGGATCGAGCAGGACGCGTCTTTTCAGTTGTAGCGGCGTCTCGTAAGAGCGCCGCATTCTTCCCGCCAACGTTAGCGGCGCTCTTACGAGACGCCGCTACAGCCAGAAAAGAGGCGCCCTAGAGATCGAGCCGCACATTCGTTGCTTTTCTGAGGGACCAAACGGCAGTCATTCGAAACCCGAAAGGGCCCTGAACTGATCCGCCTGAATTCCCGGATAGTGGGAGCTCGGAGAAGCTCCTAAGTCGTTGTCAGCCTATGCCTTAGCGCCCAGTGTGCCAAGGGCTATTTCTTAGTTTCTTCTTTCTCCGGCGGCTTTTCTTTGGCGACGACATTGAGGTCCCATCCGCGCGAGATGTCTAGCTTGGGTAAGGCTTTCTGAAGGTTCGTCACGCCAGCGTCGGTGACTTTGGTTTGCCAAAGATAAATGTTTTTGAGGTTCGTCAGGCTCGTCAAGTGTTCGAGACCAGCATCGCCAATCGAGGTGCCGTAGAGATTGAGGTAGGTAAGTTGCTTCAAACCCTTAAGATTGGCGAGTCCAGCATCAGTCACCTCAGTTTTCTCGAGGTGCAGGCGCGCCAAATTGGTCAGATTTGAGATACTCGCCAAACCGCTGTCGGTAATCTTAGTCCCTGCCAGGTTAAGGTCTACCAAGCCAAGAATGTCTTTCACGGGCGCGAGCGTCTTGTCCGTAGCGTTAGTTCCGAGCAAATAGAAGTTGGCTTGCCGCCAATTCACATTCATCGCAATCGGTCGCGCGGAAACGCCCAAGGCTTCGAGATCCGCAACCGCCTTCAGTTCGTTAGCGGACGGTTTGTGTTCCGGAAGCTTCGCTATTTCAGCCGCAGGGGCGTCAGCCCCCTTCACAACAACCGTGTCTGGCCAAGCTGCGCCTTGGTTGATCCAATCGCGTATAAGGTCGGTCTGCGCCTTAGGCAGCGGGTCTCCTTCATTCGGCATGATCTCGTCATCGCTGGCTGGCAAGGTAATACGCCGATACAGCTCGCTCTTGGCGGCATCCCCTGGCGTGATGACGGAACCGCTTTTGCCTCCCTTGAAGGTCGCTTCCTTTGAGTCCAACCTGAGCTTGCCCTTCTGCTTCTCCGCTCCGTGACATTCGAAACATGATTTTTGCAGGATCGGCAAGACAGACTTTTGGAAGTCAATTTTCTCCTGGGCTTGGGTTGCTTCATGACCAAACCAGACAAGGCATGCGACGATTAAAATGAGTCTCTTCATAGCTTCATGATACTTGACTTGATCAACTCGACAAAACGGCTTCGAGCCGAGCCGGCTCGTCTTGTTTTGTTTTGTTTTGTCATTGACGCTTCAGAATATCGAAAACTTCATCCCGCGCAAGCTGTGCCTTCCCGATTTTCTCGATTTCTTACATTCCGTGCTCCAGGGCAAAGCTCGGGTCTTCCAGATTTCGTCGAAGCCGGAAATACGCGAATGCGGCCAAACTGATCTGAAATGCGCAGATTACCCAGTAGGCTGTCAATCCCGGTCCCCAGTAGCGACGGCTGAATTGGGATAATAAGCTCGTGGCAAAGTAAGGAAGCAGCACTCCCGTTGTGGCCGTCAAAAGCCACGCTACCAGAAAGTGCCAGCGCATCAGCGAGAAGTACAATCCAATGATCGGCAAAGTGACAAAGGCGCAGCTAAAAAAGCTGATCATGCCGATGTGATAGTGCAATCGGGAAAAGTGGAAGGGGTTAAAGATCCAGAGAAAAATCAAGAGCGCAACGGCTGAAAAAAATGCGCCCATAATCCCCAGAGACGCCCGCGAATGAGCTGTCCGGCCTGCAGCGGCGTGACCAGAAGCAATTCCAGCGCGCCGCTCTGCCGCTCGCGACGAAAACTCCAGGCGGATGTGAAAGCCATGCCCAGCGCCAGCACGAGCGCTAGACGCAGCTGCCAAAGAAAGAAGAATGCGTAATTGAAGAGCATCAGCAGCTCCCCAATCATGATCACCCCGAACCATCCCCATTTAGTCAACCGCGCCGTCCATGAGTACTCTTGCAACCAGGCGATTGGATTACGGTCGAGAGTGCGGCTTTTGTCCCATCGAAAAAAGGCGCGCCAGAAATCAGAACTGGAAAAGAATTTTACCCAGCCAGGTTGCGGCGCCGCGGCCGATTCCTCTTGCCAGATTCGGTTCAGATGCGCCACAGCCCGCCGGATCATCCAACCAAACATCACAACAGCGGCCAGCAATCCAATGCCAATTGGCAATTTGCTCAACACGAAAGCAAGCGCCTGCCCAAACATCTGCACGAGTTCGGCCGATGCCGTCCATTGTAGATGACGGAAAATATTTCCGATCAGTGCGGTCGCGCTGACGAGGAAACCGTTCAAAAAGCTCCAGAGCAGAATCAATGTTCCACTCAGGATTTCCGCAACCACAACCGCCCGGACCCATTCGGTATTTCGAACAGAAGCAAGCAGCCCCGCGGCCAGAGCCAGCAAGAGCGCGCTCAGATTGAATGCAATAGCCTGCGTGACCTGTCTTCCGCTGACTCCGCCGAGCATGAACGGAAGCAGCAAAACAGGCAGCGCTGCCAGCAGCAGCGTTAACGCTCGCACCGTGTGAAGCAGAGACTTTCCGATCACAATATCCCTGGCTTTCAGCGGTGTGAGAAAGGGCAATCCTAGCGTCCCCTCACGTTTTTCGCGGCTCAAACAATCGGCCGTTAGCATCGGAACGAAGACGGCAATGGAAAAGAAGAGCATCGAATTGAGCTCGCGAAAGAGACGTGCGCCGAGCTGTCCTGCTCGCCCGCTCTGATCGATCATCATGAGAGCAAAGCCGGCTACCACCACGCCGGCGCCCAGCAAGCGAAACCAATAATTCAGGGGATTGCGTGCCTCGGCCCTCAGCTCGCGGGAGATTACCGGCCAGGCGTTTGTGAATCGACCCGGGGAGATGAAGCGCGCCAGTCGTGATGCGTAATGCGTGATGCGTAATGCGTGACGGGGCAAACCCAAGCCAGGAGCAGCGTCTAATTCGCAATCACGCATCGCCCCTCTCCCTAACCCTCTCCCCATCGGATGGGGAGAGGGTTAGGGAGAGGGGAATGTTCATTGCGTTTCGCCTCTTGTCACCCGCAAAAACACTTCCTCCAGGCCAAGTTCATCTTCCCACAGGCCTGTGAGTTTTACGCCGCCGCGAACCAATGTCTCCGCCAAGAACCCTGGATCGGTCTCATGATCCTTGAAGGTTACTTTCACCTGGCCATCAACGGCGACAGCCTCGGCGACCTCTGGCCGCGCCTTCAGCAGATCGAGAGCCTTGGCTTGCTCATCTTTAACGGTCACCCAATAGATTTGGCCCCTGGCCATCTGATCGCGCACGCCTTGGACCGGGCCGCTGTAGATGAGTTTCCCTTTTTCGATGATGGCGACACGATTACAGAGCGTTTGCAGTTCGCTCAAGATGTGGGACGAAATGATGATGGTTTTGCCGAGGCGTTGCAATTCCTGCAGAATCGCCATCATCTCAATGCGGGCGCGCGGATCGAGACCGCTGGCAGGTTCATCGAGCAAGAGCAGCTGAGGATCGTGAATGAGGACGCGCGCCAGCCCAAGACGTTGTTGCATCCCTCGGCTGAGCGCTCCAATCAAGGCGCCCCGTTTCTCGCTTAAGCCGACGAGTTCTAGAACGTCGTTCACCGTCTTCTCGCGCTTGGCGGACGGGATTTTGTAACAAGCGCCGAAAAAATCGAGATACTCTGTCACCTCCATGTCTTTATAGACACCGAAGAAGTCCGGCATGTACCCAATGACATGCCGCACCGCATCCGCATCTTTGACAACATCGTGACCGAGAACTTCCGCGCGGCCTCCCGAAGGCGCAAGGAACGTGGCGAGGATGCGCAACGTTGTCGTCTTTCCCGCGCCATTCGACCCGATAAAACCGAAGAGGTCCCCTTTGTTGACCGTTAGGTTAAGCGCATTGAGAGCGATCATCGACCCGTAAACGCGAGTCAAAGCGAAACTCTGCACGGCAGGCGTGCTGTTGGCAGTTTCGTTCGGCATAGATTTCGATTCTGAAATATTATCGCATGCGCAAGAAGGGCATCAAAGCCGTTAACCGCCCGCCGGCACCGCCAGACGCAACAGCGTGTTGCGCTGGCTTCGAGGCGGTTTGAACTGGGTAATCGGATTGGCCAAGGCGTGATTCGCGTCCCACGCCAGGATCATCGCATCACCGCGTTCGACCAACGACGTCAGGTCAAAGCCGGGGGGTGATACGAATCCGCGTTCATGTTGGTGCATAGGCAAATGGCTGGAGAACGAAACCACGGCGGCGGTCAACGACGGATTGCCAAGCTGGCCCTGGGTCGCATCGCCGAGAGGATTGCGGCGACGCTCTACCTTCTGCTGGAACTGGCCGCCATGCTGCTGAACAAAAGTTTGCAGAAGCATGCCCTTGCCCGCCTCGAGTGTGAACGCCTTCTTCTGTTTGGCGGGCACCGTACCGAGTTCATAAACCCAACCCTGCACAACTAGCCGAGCGTCACTCAACGGCCGGTCCAAAAGGTTTTCAACGGAGACCTGCCAGCTGGTTCCTTGTTTGGACACAGTGGCCGCGAGCGGTGTCGCTCCGCGTTGATGCCAGTCATTCACGTAAAGCAGACTGGTCCAAACCGGAACGAAAACCTCGGCGCGAAAGGTATTTCCGGATTGTTCGATAGTCGCTCGGCTTCCTTCCCGCCCAGCCCCGTACAGGTCCAGCAACTCTCCCCTTAGCGTGGCAAACGTGTGATCCGCTGCGTCAGCTGAACCGGGCGCAAAGGCCAATTGATATTTTGCGTTCGACGAAGAATAAATAGATGCGTAAGTGCGTCCTCGCAGGTCAGCCTCGCTTTCGTCGCGCGGCAGAACGTCAACAATCTGCAATTCGTTCCATTCGGTTTCACCCGCGCGCAATTTGTAACCAATGAAATAGATCAACAACGAAAAGAGGACGACGTAGGTTGGAAAGGTCACCCAGGTGAGCATCTGCCGCCCGATGCGCTTGAGCCAATACTGGTCAAACGGCCCAATAACAATTAAGTACACCACCAAAAGCAGGAGCAGCCACTGAACGGGCAGTTTGCGGACTTGCCGGCTGTCGATCAACGCGCCAAAAACCCCATCCGTACTCCAGCCCCCGTAAGAGGGCATCTCATTGCTGTAATACCACTCGGCTGGAACGTCCATCAGCTTTGACCAAAACCAAGCGCGATTTTTCCACGAATGAAATGGTTCGCGTTCCGGATTGAAGGTCAAGAGCGTGACCCGACCGCGACCGCGATCCGCCTCGACAATCAATGGCCGGTCTTTTACCGACAACATCACACGGCCATCCCGGACTCGTCCAATGGCGATTGGTAATTGCGCCTGCACAAACGCGGGGTCAACGACCAGGTTCTGATATGGGTTCTCGCCGAAACCCAGAGGCCTCCGGCGTCCACTCGACATTGCGCCCGACCGCGACGAGGATTGTGTTTGTGTTTGTCCGGCCCGGACCCACTGTTGAATTTCGTCGTCGATCGTGATGTTGACCATGTCAGTCAGCGAGCAGGGAAGCAACTGTTGGAGCCACGGCGTTGTATTAACGTCGACCAATTGTTCGACCGTCACGATAAGATGACCGCCGCCTCGCACCCAGGCGAGCAACGCCTCGGCTTGATTGACGCTGAGACCGAGCGCCTTTTCCGAGTTCAGATAAAGCGCATCTAAACCTTCAAAAGCAATCGGGTTATCCGGAATCTGCTCGACCTGCAACCGCGCGGCCAGGGGCTTTAGTTCCGTGCGAGCCTGACGCATGTCCGGCAAGGCCGGCATGCCAGAGAATGTCCGAGGCAGTGCCCCGAGCAAGATGCCTTCCCAAGGCAAACTCCGGGGCTGAAGACTGGGACGTTCGGCGCGCTCTTTTCCTCGTTCGTCCACCAAACGCGCATTCCATTGAAAGAAGCGCCCGCCCGAAGCGAACATCGGAACGACAAAGCGCTTCCGTGTATTGGTCGGCAACTCCAGTGGGATGCGACGAACCTGATCAGACCGGAGGTTGCCCACAGAAATTTCCACGACACCGTTGAAGGAAGGACCATCATTGAGAATCTCGCACGTCACCGGAAACCAGGCCGACTCACGCACGACGCCGTCGTAGCCGAGAAAGACATCGAACTGCAGCTCGGCCTTGGCTGTCGGCGCACGGAATGCCGCGAGACATAACCACAATAAAAGGAACGGCCGGGTAAGAAACCAAAGGGAATGGGCGCGTCCCCAATTCCTGCTGGTGATGATTGTGGTCATAAACGGTTAACAGAACTCTCGACCTACAGCGTATAGTCGGACAACCCTGCCGACGCAATGCGGAACTTGGCGCCGAACGTTCGCTCTGCGAAATTTACGATCTCTTCCCGCGCTTTGACTAGAAATGCCGGCTGATTGCTCAATCTTTATCAAAATGCCAGATCGATATTTGGACAATAGATTTCGGCAACGCTCACGTTCCAAGAACCGTGAGGCCCGCTCTTGAAAGTTCCCCGCCACGTCAACACACTCGGACTTTCAAAATCTAATGAGCGCCACCCCCGAAACTCGGCCGGCTGCCGAAACATTGCCCCGGCCGCCCTCAAACCTGCCGCGCAACGCGACCGAATGGCTTGCGGTATTTGGTCCGGGTGCGGTTATCGCTTCGCTAACCATTGGGGCTGGCGAACTCATTTTTTCCTCGCGTGGCGGCGCCATCTTTGGTTACCGGCTTCTCTGGTTCTTAAGCCTCGTCCTCTTGCTTAAGTGGACGTTGGTTTATTGCGCGGCGCGTCACATGGTCCTGACGGGCGCGCATCCTTTCCAACGCTGGATGGAACTTCCCGGTCCACGTGGCTGGTTTCCGCTGGTTCTTTTCATCCTCGCTCTCGTTTGCTTTCCGATCTGGGTCAGCTTTCACGCCGGGACCATCGGAACCTTGCTTTCCTGGCTCACAGCGACTGACAGCCTCTTTTTCGGGACGGGACATTATCTCTGGGGAACGTTGGCCCTCGGCAGCGTTCTCGTCTTAGTGTTCACGGGCGGTTACGCACGGCTCGAACGCATCCAGCTGATGATTACGTTGCTGATGCTTATCTGCGTCGTTGTATCGCTGTTCTTTCTCAAGCCCAATTGGGTAGAACTATTCAAAGGCCTTCTGATCCCACAAGTGTTGGAATATCCGTCATGGATCACCGCACACGGCGAAATCGCATCGCGGCCCGTCTGGCTTGAAGTCGTGACTTACGCCGGTGTCATTGGTGGTTCCGGATACGATTATTTGGCTTATGTCTCTTACTTGCGAAGCAAGGGCTGGGGTCAAGCCGGTCAGGAAATGGCCAGCCACGCTCAACTGCAGGCAATCGCCAGCGACCCGCAACATTTGAACCGTCAATGGCTTCGAGCGCCGCTGATTGACTGCACACTTAGTTTTGCAGCGGTGCTCATCTTCACCGCTGTTTTCGTCGCCTGCGGCGCGGTGGTTCTCGGCCCGCAACACAAGATTCCCGCAGGCGCCAATCTGCTCGGTCTGCAGGCCGAATTTGTTACATCGATCTATCCATGGCTGCGTTGGGTCTATTTTGTCGGCGCATTCTTGGCCATTTACGGAACGCTCTACGGCACGATTGAAGTGGCTCCAACGATTTTGCGCGAGATGGCAGCGGCGACCAAACAGACATTGACAGAAACGGACACTCAACGATTGCGGCGATGGTCGCTCTTATGGGTGGGGTTCGGCGGGCTGCTGATCCTAATCGGCAGCCTCGTTTACGCATTAATCACCAGAGAAAAAACGCCGCCCGGGCTAATCGTTTTCTTGACTCCGGCCAACCTTTTCACAGGCGTCCTGGCCTGCGGCTTGATCTGCCTATGCACCGTCTGGATGGATTGCCGCTTTGTGCCACCACCTTTGCGAACGAATCAGTTGCTGACGGTTCTCAATCTTGTGGCCGGAATCGTTTTTGTGGCGCTAGGCCTCAAGGGGTACTGGGACCACAACGGATGGAAATCGTTGGCGATTCTGGCAGGCACAATCGCAGCCGGTTTCCTGGTTGCGTGGGGTCGAGAGAAAACGTCGACCAACCACCAACCACAACCCGAGCGACAGTGAAGGCGACGATTATTCCTACGGCGTTCCCAACTCAGACAGATAGCGAATCAGATCGACGAACTCGGCGCGCGTCAGGTGGTCCGTCAATCCAGCTGGCATGAGCGAGCCCAGAATCCTCTGGCCTTTGATATTATCAGTGCGAATACGCACCTCTTCATTTTTCAACGCATCGCGCAACACCACTTCACGATTGCTCTCGCGCAACTTGTAACCTTGATAAACCTCGTCCTCCTTGGTGGTCACTTCGTACGACAGATAACCTTCCTTGATCTCTTTGTTCGGTGTCAGTATCGCGCCGATGATGAAATCAATCGGCTGGCCTGTGCCAATGGAATTCAAGTCCGGACCGGTCTTGCCGCCCTCGTTTCCGACCGCGTGACACGCAAGACAAGTCACGTCAGCCCTGCGGAAAACAGCCTCGCCTCGCTTCCGATCACCTGTGGTGCGAACCTCGGACACTAAGGCTGTCACTTGCTCTTTGGTCCATTGTTTGACATCGCCGCCGAAACCGGCGGCCCGGTTCAGAATTTCAACCAATCGGGCATCCTGTCGGCCGGCGGCATTCAGGAAGCGCAAGCCAAGTTTGGCGCCGTCCGCTGCGGGCGGCTTTTCTTGCAACGCCTTGGCCAAAGCCTGGGCGCCGCCCGATCGCTGCAAAAAGGCGGCGAAAAGCTCCGAGGGATCGGCGCTGCCAGCAAGTGCGGCCAGCGCTTGCGCGGCTTGCGTGGCGGCAGCCAACAAATCGATCGCGGCTAATTCAGCGATGGCAGCGAGTCGAATTCGTTCCGAACCTGCGCCGGTGCTGAGCCGCAAGAGCAAGTCACGGCTTTGGTTTCCACCCAATGAGGCAAGAGCTTCCATCGCCGCCCGACGGAGACGTTCATTCCCTGCCTCAGTGCCAGCGATCTTTTCCATTCGCTGTCGCAGCGATTCCATTTTCCAAACACCGCCAAGTTTCAAAGCTTCGGCCCGCAGGCTTTCGTCGGGTTGCTCGAGCAACGCAACGAGTCTCGGTTCGAGGTTTCCCGAAGGGCGGACCTTTCGCAATCGCTCCGCCGACTCTAAATGCGCAAGCAACCTCGCGTGCATCGCGGAATCGTAACTTGCTGACACCTTGTAAATTTCCGGATCAAACACTGCCGCTAATTGGTCAGCGTCACCGACATTAGCGACAATGGTCAGGAACTGTTCGTGATCCTCTTTCGAAAGTGTGCGCGCTTTGACCAATGCGATTAATGGCGTCAAAGTTTCGGGCGAACCGTCCGCTTTGACTAAATATTCCAACCGCTTCTGATTCTGTCCGGCGTTCAATTTGCCCGCGGCGAAGGCAGGGCTCCAATGCCGTTTCAAACCCTGGACAGCTTGCCGCAACGCATAATCAAGAAATCGGTCCATCGGTTGGTCCACGACACGCAAAGCAATCTCCATCGCACGTGCCGATGGGACGAAGTTCAGCGCCACGACAGCTTCGAGACGAACGCGCGGATGCGAATCGGCAATCTGCACCTCCAACATTTCCATCGCCGAGTCGAGCCGCGAGTGCCAACGTCCGAGGACGCGCGTCGCATAAGCTCGGGCGCGATGGTCTCGCGCGCCCAGCAGCTTCTTCAACAAATCCGCCTCAATCTGCTCGCGTGATTCGTAAACCATCAATGCTTCGAGAAGGTGATGCTCGCAACCCGTATCCTGTGGATCGAGTTTTTGGATCCAAGCCTTCAGCGCCGCCGATAATTCCTTGCTTTCCCACTCAGCCAGCAGCCGCCGGGCGTGAGTGCGCGTGTAGTTCTCCGGCGCCTTCAGGGCGTCCAAAACCTTCTTAATGCCGTCCAGCTTGGGACGCTCGACCAATGGCCGGTCCTTCTTCGTAACGCGCCAGATGCGTCCTCGGGTCTTGTCGCGGTCCGGATGACGGAACGAATATTGGTAATGGCCAATGATCGGATTGTACCAATCGGCCAAGTAAATTGCTCCGTCCGGGCCAACTTTCACATCGACGACGCGAAAACTCCGGTTGGTTGTTTCGATCAGCGGAGGCAATTCACGCGCGGCAAATCCCGAACCGTCCTCGGTAATGCGCCAGCGGCTGACTGAGTTGTTAAAGAATGTGCCGCCAACCATGATTCCTTGTTCGTCGTCGGGATAATGCCGTCCACTCACGAGATCGACGCCGCAGATTTTCTTTCCTTTCCAGAGCTCTTGATATTTTTCGACCGGCTTGTTCTCAACCATGACTGGCAAAAGATAGAAAATCCCAATGCAACAGCCGTCCACCAGCAGCGGTTGCCCCCAATAATCAAACACGATCCCCCACGGATTTAATGGCCCATTGCTTTCGTGGAAGAAGCTGTCGAGCTCCAACGTGCTCGGTCGAAATCGCCACGCGCCAGCGCGATTCAATGACTTCACCCCAGCCATCGTCTCGACGCGCGAGTAAATGTTGTGGCCCTGGCAAAAAAACAATTCGCCCCCCGGACTCCAAGTGAATGAATTGATGTTCTGATGCGAATCGCCAGTTCCAAAGCCAGCGAGGACCACGCGTCTTTGATCTGCGCGTCCGTCGCCATCGGTGTCTTTCAAGTGAATCAGTTCATTGCCATGCCCGACGTAAACACCGCCGTCGCCGAACGCCAGTCCCGTAGGAATCGTCAAGTCGGAAACAAAATCCAGCTTCTTGTCTGCTTTACCGTTGCCATCGCTATCTTCGAGGATCACGAGCCGATCCTTTGGCTTTTCACCCGGACTGATCTGCGGATAAGCCGTCGTGCACAGCACCCAAAGCCTGCCTTGAGAATCGAATTGCATTTGGATCGGTTTGACTACGGCCGGCTCCGAGACAAAGAGATTAACCTGATAACCTTCCGCAATTCGCAGCGTGCTGAGTTCGTGTTCAGGAGAATCTTTCCGCATTTGCCCGTGGACGCTGGCAGGCCTTGCGAACACTAACGTCAGAAGGAGGGCAAATACACATTGCAGCAGGAGCGCAGCGTTCACGCTGCAGAACGACCGCAGCCCAGTACGGCCCTCGTTTGGCCCACACGCCGGCGGCTTCCCCGTAACGCAGAGTTTCACTCTGCTGTATCGCCGGCTTTCAGCCGGCAGTGCATTCGCTTTGTCCAGCATCTCGGATTGTCCAGGCGCTCTGCAGATTGAAACTCTTCCAAGTAGCAAGGTGAATGTTGCCCCTCTCCCTAGCCCTCGCCCCATCGGATGGGGCGAGGGCTAGGGAGAGGGGCGCTGCAACTGTCAGCTACTGCATTCTTCCGCCGTCGAAGAGCGGCTGATTGGCTGCGATACGGCAGAATAAAACTCTCTGTTACGAGGAGGCATGGTTTGTGGATATTCAGGACCTACTCAACCGCCATCAGCTCATAAGTATGAAACGCGGGAAGCGCCAGCTTGTTGATCGCGGTTTCCTTCTCCGCAATGATCGGGAGGAAGCCTCGCATTTCATCCGGGAACCAGCGGACCTTCAAATCATCATGCCGCCGGCTGCTCGGTTGATCGATCAGGTCACCCTTCAAAAAGGCGAAATTCTGCGGGCGCCAGTAATTGAAGAACTCCTGATTCTTTTCAACGATCGCACTTCGGAGTTGCTCGCTTTGGTCTAACTCGGGGCCGCGTGCCAGCGTCCAACCGCGTTCCCAAAAGGCGTGGCTGTGCTCGTAAACCTTGCGCCCATCAATCTTCAGCACGTATCGAACCGGACGAAGCCCTGTAACTTTGAGCACGCGCCCCTTCCAGACGGAGACGTTCGATTCATCTTTGCGGAACACCGGTGCAGGCAGCATTGCATCCCTCGACTGGAATCTAATTCCCGAGCCTGCAATCTGGAGCTTCGAAACTTCTGTTCCTGACGCTTGATAGGTCTTGGTCTTCGCATCGATTTCAACACGCCATTGCCCATTAGTTAGTCCTAAACCTCCTTCGATTTCATGAGCGAGCCGCCAATGACCGTACGGTGACGGATGAAGCCCATTGGAGGTAAATGGCAATGCATCATTGGACGGAACGCGCTCATCGATCCGAGCAAGATCGACAAACCAAAAGTCACGTTCCTGAACCAGCTCTCGAATTGCGGCAACATATTCCAGCCAACGATCCTGCTGGCCCGCGCGCTTCCAGCGCGAGGCCGCGGCTCCTTCGGGTCGCAAAGGAGAAATCAGCACGATGCGTGACGTGATTTTGCTGAGTTCATTCAAAAGAAGACCATAGGCTTGTTTGAAATCTGCCGCGGTTTTGTCGGCTTGCAGCGATTCCATCAGGCCGAAATTCGCGAACACGACTGTCGCCTTTTGTTCCTTAACATGCTCGGCGAGCCCGCCGAAATTGAGCGGCCGATCCTGGCGAAAAACCGTATCGCCTTCCCAACCAAGATTTCGAAAACGAAGGTTGTGCCGCGGATGACGGCGAGTTAGCAACGCCTCCAAGTAACCGTCGGCCGTTTCCCCGACGGTCGCAGTTCCGCCGATGAAAGCGACGCAATCGTTCGTGAGCAGTTCAAACGCCCGCACGCTCGGAGTTGCGCTCGCGGTCGACTTGCTTAGGCGATGAATGGTGTTATGAATCGTCTGCGCAATCGGCGTTCCATTCGCGGCACGCAGTTGATATTTGATTTCCATGCACCAAGTCGGCTGAATTTCCGGAATCTCCAATTGAACCGTCTTGGCGTCCTGGGACAGCGTGACTTTGCTCACATCAATGGGGCGTTCGTTGTAATGCTTGGAACCGTATTCAGAAGCGCGTTTGAGCGACCAAGTCTTGACCGCGTAATTGTCAGCGTCCGCCGCGGTTGCCGGATCGAGCGCGTCCGTAAAACGCAGCGCGATGCCCTTGCTGTAGGTCTTTAGCGCGACGGGTAAATTCGCTGGTTGGCCCGTGTAACGGACTCGGTAAAAGCCGCCGTCGCGGGTCCGGTTCCCCGCCCAACCGAACAGGCCGCAAACATAGAGGTGCCCGTTCTGTGGATGAAAACGTCCGCGCATGACACCAGTCGGAAAGTCAGGGATAGGCAGTTGAACAACACCGCCTTGAAGCTGGCCATCCACGTTTTCATGCGGAACAAGAAAGATGCGTCCGGTGCCATACGAGAGATTCAACAGCGAGCCTTTCAAAGGTCCCCATTGCGGGCTCGTGACCCAGAGCAACTCCCCGGGAGACCGGTCCATGGCATTGGTAATCCAGACCAGCGGTTGTTCCATGTCGGCGTCGGCATTGCTAGCGCGATTGTGATAACCCATCATATTGCCGTAGAATCCTCCCGGCTTCACCCAGTTGATTCGATTCTTCGGTATCCAATGGCCTTCCTGATCGGTCACGAAAAATGTGCCGTCGTCATTAATGCAGACGCCGTTTGCGGCGCGAAAACCGGTCGCGACAACTTCCGTTTTTGAGCCGTCCTTGGAAACCTTCAGAAGCGTTCCATGATGTGGCACCAACGCCGGAAGCGCGTGCCGTGCGGACTTGGCGTAATAGAAGTTTCCTTCCCGATCCGTTTGCAACCCCATGGCGAACTCGTGGAAATGTTCGGTTACTTGATGATCGTTGTTGAAGTTCTCGTAATAATCGATTTCGTCGTCGCCATTCAGGTCGTGGAGACGCGCGACTTGATCGCGGCATGATACGTAAATCGTTTCGTTCACGATTTTCAGGCCGAGCGGTTGGAAGAGGCCCGAGGCGATTCGTTTCCATTTTATTTCTTTCAAATCCCGATCAAGCCCAGTGACCAGCCAGACTTCGCCCATCCAGGTGCAAACCGCGGCGCGGCTCCCATCCTTGAAAAAGTCAAAGCCTCCCGGTCGCATCCACGATTGCCACGGATTCGCCTCATCCTCGGGATGCGCGATGACCTCGACCGCGAAGGCGCCCTGATTGCTGATCGCCCTTCCCTGCGTCAGAATAGTCTGATTCCAACGCGGCGGGCTGCCCTTGAGCATTGGCTGCAAGTCCGCGGCTGGTCTCGCGCGAACGGCGAGTTCGATCAGGCCGCCGTGATTCGCTGGCGTCGAGGTCTGCCCAACCAGAATCTTCAAATTCAACGGCGTGACCGCCGCAGGGATGCGAATGACGTTGAAACCTTTTTCCGGACTGAGCTGAACGCGGCTGGCCCCGACTAACACGCCAAGCACGTTCGTCGGAGCAACGCGCAAGACAAGGTCATGGGAAGACTTGCCGATGTTGAACGTGCGCGAAAAGCCGCTCACCCCGCCGTTCTGCTCGAATCCTGGCAACTCGAGAATCTCGGCGTCTCCGATCGTGTAAGCGATGATGACTTGATCCCCGTGCAGATAAGTCCCGCGAAAATGCGCCCAGTCGCGCGGCAACGGTCCGTACGGGTTGCCATCACGTCCCTTCAGCCGCGGATCATCGAAGTTTCCCGACTGCGGATTCGCCCAACCCGGACCCACCGGATTGATGAATGCCTTGTCACCCAAAATGCTCGTGTGCGTTTGATGCGAACCGTCGAACGCGATCCCTTTCCAATCCACGAATTGGCTGCCAGTCCAAGCACACGCAACGCGCATGGTGTCGTGATCGTACAGCATCCAAGCACGGCCCTTGGAAACACCTCCCCCCCCTTCATCCAGACGGATGACAATGCCTTTGTACGCGATATTTCCCGGCGCGACTTGATAGGTCCAATTCAACGCAGGACCGAAATTCATGCGCAGGTATTTCGGTGTGTTCGTCGCAGTCGTGGAAACTCGTGCTTGAGCGTGGGAGGAACTTGTCCCGATGACAACCGCAACCGAGAGCGTCGCTAGCGTCCCAAAGAATTTCGCTTCGAATGACAGGTTCATGTTGCTTCTGACTTAACTCGCATCTCATTTGTGACCGCAAACCGCACCCGGTGAGCGCGTCAAGCCGCGTTATCCCAACTGATCCACCGCCTGAATCAGCGCGCGGATATGCCCGTAAGCAAAGGCGAACGCTTGGTTCCCTCCGGGATCGTCCGCATGGTGCGGAACGTGATCCGGCATCATCATGTACGGATACTCGACTTCTTTGTACACTAACATGGCTTTAACGAAATCGATGTCGCCTTCGTCCGGATACACTTCCTGAAAATCATCGCGTTTCCCCCGGATGTTGCGGAAGTGAACGTTGAATATCTTTTTGCGCGACCCGAAATAACGAATCACATCGAAGATTTCTTTGCCCGGATCCTGCAGCATTTCAGAGACTGTCCCTTGGCAGAAGTTTAACCCATGGTACGGACTTTCCTGAATGGAAATGAATTTCTTCAGGCCATCGACTGTCCCAAGCACCGTATCCACGCCTTGATAACCGGTGACAGGCGGGACACCAGGATCATGCGGATGGCAGGCCATGCGGACCTTGTATTCGTTGGCGACTGGGACCACGCGCTCGAGAAAATAGGCAATGCGTTCCCAATAAATGTCTGCGGTGACCTGTCCCGCGCGCGTTAATGGCGTTCGCGGCTGAGCTTCCTGCAATTGCCAAGTGCTATAGGTCGATCCCCCGCGACCAGGCGTCCGCGCCGTGCGGAGAACGCCGAGAATGCTCATGTTGTACTTCACCGCCGGAATGCCAGCCTTGGCGCAATTCCGGATCAGATTTTGAAAACGTTCGATATCGCGGTCGCGTTCGGGGCTTTGCCCGAGCATGATCGCGGGCCGTTCCGTTCGATCGATGTGGCTCGAAGCGAGGAAGGACGGCGTGATCATGTCGATGTTGACCTCCCACTTCGCGGCGCGTTCCTTGAGCTGCAGAAGTTCATCCACGGTGGGATAACCCAACTCTTTGGATTCGTCGGGAATGCCGCAGATATTCTTGACGCTATGCCGCGCGAAGAACTGCAAGCGTTTGTCGGACGTGGGCCCGCTTTGGCAGCCCAACTTAATCAATGCGCGTTTGGGAGTTGGTTTGGATTGCGACTGCGCCGAGGCCAACGGAGCCGTAGATGCCCAAGCCGCAGCGCCGGCTGTTGAAAGGATAAAATCTCTGCGTTTCATAGTCGGGGAACTAATTTGGCAATGTCTGAAGGCTAGGAACAGCAGTTCCAAATTCAAGCCTGTTCTCTGAACGAGACCTGCGTGAGAATCCGTTTCGAAGTTTCTCTCGACGACTTAGGCAGCCGCGCATACGTTGCCAGCGTGGGAAGAGTTGTTGAGAAAATCAAATTACAGAACTGGGGCGATATCGAACTCGTTGCCGCAGGTGCTCGAAAGGCTCGACCCCGGACAGTCCAAACCGAGGCCTTAGTCGATACAGGAGCTGGCCTGTTCTATCTAAAGAGCAGTTTGGTAAAGAAGCTCGGGTTGCGGCCGATTGACAAGGTGCGGTCTCGAACAATGTCGAACCTCGTTGAAGAGCGGCGGGTCTGTTCGCCCGTAGAATTGCAACTGGCCGGGCGGACAGGTGTGTTCCGCGTTGTTGAAATACCAGACTCGTTGCCAAATCTAATCGGTCAGATTCCTCTCGAGGAACTCGATCTCGTTGTTAATCTCCGCAAACGTCGCGTCGTCCCTAACCCGGAGCATCCAGATGGCCCGCTGTACGATGAGTTCTAAACAGGAATTCATTAAGCGCAAACGATCGCAGCGCGGAGACTCCGCGACCAAATTGATTCAAAGACAGAAACACACCAAGCTCGCGAAGACCGCAAAGAGATGTGAAACTGGCCTAATCTATCTTCGCGCGCTTGGCGATCTTCTGTTCAAGCTTCAGCTATTGCATCACAGAGAGAGGATATTGAAATGGGACGTCTCATCCGCCGGGTGATCGATCGGTGCGTGCGCCTCAAACGTTCGTCTTTCTTTGCGTTCTCTCCGTTCTCTGTGGTTAAGCTGCTTTTTCCAGTCTAACTCAAAGGCGGATCAGGCCGCCTTTCAAAATGAAACACCTCCCTGAGATCTTTCGCTACCGGACTGTTGTCTGGATTCGCCGGCATAATCTCTCCCATGTAACTCCACCAGCGTCGGCAAACTTCGGTGCCCGCGATCGCATTCCAGCGCTCTTCGCTCTCGATTTCAGCGTAGGCAAAGAGCTTCCGGCTTTCCGTTTCAAGGAAGATTGAATAGCTCCGTACGCCATGGTCTCTGAGCACCGCTTCGAGTTCAGGCCAAATCGGATTGTGACGCAGTTCGTACTCCGCTGCGCAGCCCGGATGAACACTCATGACAAACGCCTTGCGAATCATAGGCCGTTCTCGATTAAAGCTTATGGTCCTGCTGATCGCTGCGGAGATGAATGGTCTTCGTTTCCAGGCCGTGCACGGCGCGGATGTACCGCACCGTGCGGCTGCGGGCGCGCATCAAGATCGAATGCGTGATCGCTTTCGTCCCAACCAGTTTGACACCGGGCAACAGCGAACTGTCGCTGATGCCGGTCGCGCAGAAGACTGCACTATCCCCTTTCACCATGTCGTCCACCGTGTAAATGCGGTTCAGTTCGTCCGGAGTGATCTGTCCGACCAAACGCTCTCGTTCCTCGTCATCGCGCGGCCACATTTGCAATTGCATGTCGCCACCGAGCGCCTTGAGCGCTGCTGACGTCAAAATCCCTTCCGGCGACCCGCCGACACCGCAATAGAGATCCACACCCGAATCGGGCAGCGACGGAGCAACCGCGGCCGTAATGTCGCCGTCGGTAATGAGCCGGAGCGCGGACAGCCTTGTCCGCGAATTATTATCAGTTTGCTCGAACCGCGCGGACAAGGCTGTCCGCGCTCCGTACGGCTTATGGAAAGGGGCGACTTTGATTGCATACTGGCTGCTAAATCCGAACCGGTTCGAGTGTCGGCACAAGCCGATGGACAAAGGAGCAGCGCCGTTTTACGTCCGGCGTTGATGTCCCAGCCGCGTTTGATGAACCAGCCAGAAATCCATCCGCCGCCAATACTGCCAATGTCGGCCAACATGTAAATCGTCACCAATGGCAGGCTGATTTTCGCCAGACTAATGACGAGAGAAGACAAAATCATCCAAGACAAAATCATGGAAGCCTTTTTATTCGGTTCTCTCCATGAACCTCATAGGGGCGGGGACGGGCCGTCCCCGCCCCTATGAGGTTCATGATGACAATGGGACCGGCGGCTTCGTAGGATAGGCCTCCTGCCTGTCCAGCATTTGCGCACACCAAGAGAGGATAGACAGGCGAGACGCGCTGTCCTACCGGATCGAACGTTTCAGGACCGCTTGGCCAAAACCTCATTCGCGTACCGCTGAATTTCCTTCATCCATGCGCCTTCCAAGGGTACACCGTGCTTGACGCAGTGGTAATCCCAGACCACTCCGAAAGGCAACGTCTTCAACTCCTCCATCAAGGCCAACCGACCAGTCGGGTCACTATCGGCTTCAAGACGGCGCAGCCTTTCCGTCGGCTCGAGCAACGCGACGAGTAATGCCCGGAGCAGGTTGCGCGCGCCAATGACCCAAGCCGCCACACGGTTGATGCTCGCGTCGAAGTAATCGAGTCCGATGTGAACACGGCTGACATAACCGTTCGCTACAATTTCGCGCGCGATTGAGAGCAGGTCGTCGCTGAAAGTCACCACATGATCGCTATCCCAACGAACGCCGCGGCTGACGTGCAGCAAAATTTGCGGAAGATATTGAAGCACGCTCGAGATTTTATCGGCGATCGTTTCGGTTGGATGATAGTGTCCCGCATCGAGACAAAGCAGCTTCTTTCGCGTGATCGCATAACCGAGATAAAACTCGTGCGAGCCGGCAACATAGCTTTCGCTGCCGATCCCAAACAGCTTGGGTTCGACGGCATCAACGTTTAGCTTCGGGGAGAGTGGTTTCTGAAAAATGGCGTCGAGCGATTCTGCGAGCCGTTCGCGCGGACCTTTCCGGTCGGCCGGGCTATCTTTATAACCATCGGGAATCCAGATATTAGTGACGCAAGGTGTGCCGAGGGCCTTGCCCATCGCGGCGCCAATTTCACGGCAGCGGCGTCCGTGCTCGATCCAGAACTCGCGGATCGATTTGGTTGAATGCGCCAAAGTGAAGCCGTCCGCTGCCTTGGGATGGGCAAAGAACGTCGGATTGAAATCCAGGCCAAGCCGATTCTCTTTGGCCCATGCAATCCAGTTGCGAAAGTGTTGGGGCGAAACTTCGTCGCGGTCCACACGCTTGCCATCGAACTCGCCATACATCGCGTGCAGGCTCACGCGGTGGCGGCCCGGAATAAGCGCAAGGGCTTGTTCCAAATCGGCGCGCAACTCCTGCGGTGTGCGAGCTTTGCCAGGGTAATTCCCCGTGACGGCCAAGCCGCCCCCAAGCGCGCTGCCGGACGCCTCAAAGCCTCCGACGTCGTCGCCCTGCCAGCAATGCAGTGAGACGCGAATCGCCGCCAAACGGCGCAATGCCTCGTTCACATCGACGCCGAGTTCGCCATATCGATCTCTCACGAAGGCAAGAGCGCGCTCAGTTTGTTTTTTAGTCATTGGCTCCTCCCCATGAATCAGGCTCCAGGAGCGCGGCGTTCACGCCCCTTCAACATCCAATGTCGCACGAACTTCGAACACAGAAGGGGCGTAAACGCGGCGCTCCGGTTCATGGGCACAATGCGCGATATTTTGTTTCGGAGAAATCTTTCCATGAATCGTCGTATGCTGGTTTGATAATCCACACCTTGCTTTAACTCGGACGAACAGAGCCGCGGTCCGCGGACGACCAGAATCCAGCGGTCATCATTTGTCCTCCATGATTTTGTCCTTCCACCGCGCTCCCTGCAGCCCCGTTGCGCTGCTCCATTCCGAACGGAGCAGCGGGACAAAATCATGGAGGACAAAATCATCCTGCGAAGTTCGTGCTCACCTCGACCGCTTGCGTCCAGCGTCCTTGTTCATCAATTCCTCAATTTCTTCAGGCTCGATAGAAATATCCGCCATCAAATCGACCGGTCCGCTGTCGGTGACCAAAATATCGTTTTCCAATCGAACCGCGAATCCTTCATCCGGAATATAAATTCCCGGCTCGCATGTCATTACCCAACCGGCCTGCATCGGCTCCGTCGTAATCCCGACGTCATGCACATCCAATCCCAGCGGGTGTCCAACGCCGTGCATGAAGTATTTCTTCAGCGCTGGTTCGTCCGGGTTTTGCTTGCGGACTTCCGCGGGTTTCAGAAGTCCTAAGCGCAGCAATTCCTCTTGCACCAGTTGCTCGGCTTCCTTTTGCCAGTCCTTGGGCAGCTTGCCCGGCATCAGCGACTTCGCGCTCTCGCGAAACACGCGCAGAACCGACCGGTAAACATCCTTTTGCCGCCGCGTAAATCGCCCGTTCACTGGAATCGTCCGCGTCAGATCGGAATTGTAGCCGGCGAAACTCGATGCCACATCGAGCAACAACAATTCTCCATCCCGGCACGTGGCGTCGTTTTCAACATAATGAAGAATGCACGCGTTCTTGCCGCCAGCGATAATCGGTGGATAAGCGAACAGACCTCCGTGCCGAATGAATTCGTGCGCCCATTCGGCTTCAATTTCCTTTTCGCTCACGCCGGGCTTCACAAAGCCCAGCACGCGCCGAAACCCTTGTCCGGTCAACGCGCAGGCTTTCTTGATCACGTCGAGTTCGAGGTCCGATTTAACGGCGCGCAATCGATGCATGAACCGGGCCAGCCGTTGATAACGATGCAAAGGATAGCGCGCTTGCACATCCTTAACGAACCGAGCGTCGCGCGTTTCTACTTCGATGCTCGCGCGCTTGTGTTCGTTGGCGTTGAGATAAACGTCATCGCATTCGCACATCAGTCGGTGGAAAATGGGCCGAAACTGGGAGAGCCATTCGACCCGCTGAACTCCGGAAATCTCGCGCGCATGTTCCTTGGTCAGTTTGTACCCTTCCCAAATGGCGAGGTGCTCGTTCGTTTCGCGCAAGAAAAGGATTTCGCGGAATTTCTTTTCGTGCGCGTCGGGATAAAGCAACAAGATTGTCTCCTCCTGTCGAATGCCGGTTAGATAGTACAAGTCGGCGTTCTGACGGAGAAGGAAGGCGCCATCAGCATTGGTGGGATAGATGTCATTGGCATTCAACACCGCGAGCGAATTGGGAAGCATCAAGTTATTCAATCGCGTGCGATTGCCGATGAATAATTGCGGGTCAATGGTCATGTCGTTCATGCAACTCTCCGGGAATTCCGTTGTAACGCGCGCATGCTAAGTCGGGATTACGCGAGATGCAATCCTTCCGCGCCGTCGGAGCAAGGGACGGCAAAATTCTCAACACAAATACGCAGAAGCTCATGGTGACCCTTGAACTGAGACCGGTTAATTGGACCAGATTAACCGCGAGTTTTACATCGACGCAGTGTCTTTAGCCTTGGCGAAGCTCATCAACGCGTGCAGGCCATCATTGGTAACGCGGAGTTCTATTCTGTTGTCTTGCACGTGTCACGTAGCGCAGACTTTCAGTCTGCCGTATCGCCGATTTGTAATCGGCAGGGCCTCGGCATCGTCCAACATTTTCAACCGACGACACATTGCCGCAACCAGGCAGCAGCGAGGTTGCGATGGTTGCCAAAATATTGATGGACTGAAAAATCTGGGCTATGTCAGACGGGACCAGGACCGAGCGCGAGCGCAGCTAACCGATCCAAACCACCATACGCAAAACATGAAGACTTTAATCCTCCGAGCTACCTATCTCTCTGGGATTCTCCTAGGCTTTAGTGCGCACGCGCTCTTACAAGCAGCCGAGATACACGCGCAGCCGTTGCTGAGAGTCCTTTTCCTGGGCGACAACGGACATCATCGCCCCGCCGATCGATTCAAACAGATGCAACCGGTCCTGGCGCCTCGAGGCATTGAACTGACCTACACCGACGCGCTCGACGACCTGAATCCAACCAAGCTGGCTGGCTACGACTGCCTGCTCGTCTATGCGAATCACACTCAGATTTCTCCAAGCCAGGAAAAAGCCCTCGTCGATTTCGTCGCGGCGGGGGGAGGGTTTGTTCCGTTGCATTGCGCTTCGTACTGCTTCCTCAATTCGACGAAGTACATCGAATTGGTTGGCGCGCAATTCAAGAGTCACGGCACTGGTGTTTTTAAGGAAACGATTGTCCATTCAGATCATCCCGTCCTCAAAGACATTCAGCCAATCGAGAGTTGGGACGAAACATACGTTCACACTAAGCACGGCACGAATCGTCTGGTGCTCGCCGAACGTCGCGACGACAAAGGCGCCGAGCCTTGGACCTGGGTGCGCGAGCACGGAAAGGGCCGTGTCTTTTACACCGCCTGGGGACATGACCAACGCACTTGGTCGAATGTCGGATTTCAAAAGCTGGCCGAAAACGGCATCCGCTGGACATCGGCCAACTCGCCTCAAAGCGCGGACCGGCTTGAAGCCATTTGAATATGTGGAATCTCCGCCGCTGCCAAACTACACGCCCAGTGAACAATGGGGCACCCAAGGCGAACCCATTCGCACGATGCAAAAGCCGTTGGATCCTGCCGAGTCGATGAAACACCTGGTCGCGTTCCCGGAATTCGACATCAGTCTGTTTGCAGCGGAACCGGATGTGATCAAGCCGATCTGGCTGGCGTGGGACGTGCGTGGACGCCTTTGGATCGCCGAGACGGTGGACTATCCAAATGAGTTGCAGCCTGAAGGACAAGGCCGGGACCGCTTGAAGATTTGCGAAGACCCCAATGGTGATGGCCAGGCCGACAAGTTCACGGTGTTCGTCGATCAACTCAGCATTCCGACGGGATTTGTCTTCGCGAATGGCGGCGTGATCGTGATCCATTCCGGAAAGACGGAATTCTTTAAAGACACCAATGGCGATGACAAAGCCGATGAACGTCGAGTCCTGTTCACGGGTTGGAGCATGCGCGACACGCACGCAACCGCCAGCAACTTGCGTTACGGCTTCGACAACTGGATTTGGGGCGTCGTTGGTTATTCCGGGTTTCAGGGAACGGTCGGCGACAAACAACTGCGCTTCGGCCAAGGCATCTTTCGGTTTAAGCCCGACGGCTCGGCATTGGAATTCATTCGGTCGAGCAACAACAACACATGGGGGCTCGGCATCACCGAGGACAACAACACACAGTGGGCGCGGTGAATTCGCGGTCGCGGACGTTGGCCGGACGGGCAGCCGCAGCGTGAAGATTTCTTCGCAGCAAGGTGGCGACGTCAGTTGGTCCGCGCAGGTCCCGGTCCGCCCCCGCACGGATTATCGGCTGACGGCTTGGATCAAAACAGAAAATGTCCAGAAGATCGGCGGAGCGCGTGGCGCGATGTTGAACATCCATGAGATGCAGGACCCCGTCCGCGGTGGGACAAAGGCGCTTGTGGGCGACAACGACTGGA
The DNA here is from genome assembly GCA_016871515.1 of Verrucomicrobiota bacterium. Classification (GTDB taxonomy): domain Bacteria; phylum Verrucomicrobiota; class Verrucomicrobiia; order Limisphaerales; family SIBE01; genus SIBE01. Next base: position 48,733 of record VHDE01000012.1, on the reverse strand, counting down.
CACAAGTCCAGCTGAATTTCAATTCTGGCCAGATGCGGCAAGTGACTGTGAACTGCCTGTTCGGCGGGTGGGGTCGCGCAACTGGAACGGCTTGGTTTGATGACATCGAATTGACGACGGCGCCCGGATCAGAATTAGCCGGAGAACTTGGTCGGGTCGTACGTGTTGTGACAACCCACTACGCACAACGCGGCCCGGTCGAGAGCGTCGTGTCGATCCTGGCAGCCTTGAAGAGCGCTTCACCAACGCTGGCGGCAGTGGTTCTCGATGGGTTGGTTTCGGGATGGCCGCAGGACAAGGTTCCGTCCCTCAATGAAACCGACAAGGCAACGCTCAAGGCCGTGACGGACGCAACACCTGAATCGGTGCGTGATCGCCTGCTCGCGTTGGGGCTGCGCTGGAGACAGCCTGATGCGTTTGGCGTGAACTTGGTTGCGATTCTTGAAACGTTGAAGCAGCAGATCGCGAATTCGGCCGCCTCTGATACCGAACGCGCCGCCGCGGCAAAGCGGCTTTTGGCTCTTGACGATAAACGCGATATGATCGATACGGTCCTCAAGCAAGTCGATCTGTTGACTCCTCCTGCGGCAGCCGCGGGGTTCGTCAACGCTCTCACGGAAACCCGCGGTCCGGCGACCGGTCAAGCGATCATTGAACATTGGACCAAGCTCACGCCTTCAGCCAGGGGCGCGGCGATCGCCGCCTTGATGCGCCGGACCGAGTGGACGCTAACTTTGCTCGATGCGGTCGCCGACGGACACATCAATAGAACCGATCTTGCCGCCGAACATTGGTCGCAGTTGAAACAGAATCCAAATCGTATGATCGCCGGCCGAGCGCAACGACTCTCGACCACCACAAGCGGGAGCGTCTCTTCGGATCGTGAAGAAATCGTCAAAAAGCTGTTGCCACTGGCCAAGGAACGCGGCAACGCCGCTCGCGGCAAAGAAGTTTATGCAGCGAACTGCGCGACGTGCCATCTCTTCAATGGCCAAGGCGGAAAGGTTGGTCCGGACCTCACCGGAATTGGCTCGCGTGATCGCGCCGATATCTTGCTCGAAATTCTAGACCCGAACCGTTCGGTCGAGGCTAATTACCGCCTTTGGAATGTCGCGACCAAAAACGGCGAGGTTTATTCGGGCCGTCTCGACGTCGAAACGCAAACGTCGGTCGAGATTCTCGACACGACCGGTCAAAAGCATGTGATTCAGCCCAAGGACATTGCCTCATTGCAAGGTTCGCAACTGTCGATCATGCCGATGGGCCTCGAGCCATTGCCGGCGGATGACCTGAAGGGGCTGCTGGAGTATTTGGCGCAAACGCAGCAGTAACCTGCCGGCACTCAAACAACCAGCAAACCGAATATATTGAACGAAGATAGCCTTCAGCAAGATCAGTCGAACGTTGCACGATCTTCTCCCTCTCCTCCATCGGATGGAGGAGAGGGAGAAGACAGGCTTGGCCAGACAGTGCGAAAGTTCTGGTATGTGCCGAGACACCGGAGGTAACGAGCGATTCGGCGGCTAAAGAGTCGGAGAATCTCAAATGAATCTATGCGTGCTATAACACAGTTCAATATTTGCGTCCTGCTCGGTATTCTCCTTGGCAACTTATTGATTGAAGCCCAGGGTCAACCCTCAGGATTTGGCCAAGCTAATACCAACGTCTTCAAAAGCCGCATCACACCACGCTGGTTTCAGAACAATACCCGATTTTGGTATCGTAACGATCTCCGTGCTGGCACCAAAGAGTTCATCGTGGTCGATGCGGAACGGGGCGTGCGCACGACGGCGTTCGATCACGAAAAACTGGCCGTTAGTCTGACAAAGGCCGCGGGAGCCGAATATAAAGCAGACCGCCTTCCATTCGATTCGATTGCTTTCACTGATGACGCCAAAGCCATTGTGGTCAAGGCCGGCGGTGCGATGTGGAAATGCGATCTGGCAACTTACGAGTGCGCCAAAACGGATGACAACGCAGGCCGCTTTCTCAGCGACGATCCGACCGAGAATCCTCCGTCGGCGAGACGTCGACAGCAATCTCAAGTCGCGAATGAGCCGAGGAGATTCACCGATAAATCGCCCGACGGCCAATGGTCCGCCTTTGTCAAAGACCAAAATCTCTTCGTCCGTTCGACCAAAGACGGCGGCGGCGAAACCCAACTCAGCCGCGATGGCAAGGAAGGCTTCGCTTACGGGAGAGTTGAATGGTCGCGGAATTCCAAGATTATCGCGGCTTTTCGCATCGAGCCGGGTGATCGCAAGGAAGTGCATTTGGTTCAATCTTCTCCTAGCGGCGGCGGCCGGGCCAAACTTCAGAGCAGGCCCTATGCATTGCCCGGGGACAAGCTCACGACTTACGAATTGAATCTGTTCGACGTGGAAACACAGAAGCAGATTAAACCCGAAATCGACCGCTTTGAACACGGATGGGAAACACCGCGCTTGCGTTGGAGCCACGATGGCCGCCGCGTTGCGCATCCACAAGTGGACCGCGGCCACCAGCGTTTCCGCGTCACCGAAGTCAATGTGGAAACCGGCGAAGCTCGCCTTTTGATTGATGAGATATCCGAGACGTTCATTTGGACCGCGCACACCGAGAGTCTAGGTCTGAGGAGAGTCAACTGGCTCGACAAGACCGATGATATCATCTACGTCTCCGAGCGGGATGGCTGGCGGCGCCTTTACCTGGTGGATGCCAAACAAGGAAAGATCGCGAACCAAATCAGCAAAGGCGACTGGGTCGTGCGTGGAATCGACCGGATTGACGAGGAGAATCGCCAAGTCTGGTTTCAAGCCAGCGGCAAAAACAAAGACCAAGACCCTTACTTCATCCATTACTATCGCGTGAATTTTGATGGGACCGGTCTCGTTGCACTGACAGAAGGCAACGGCAATCACACCATTCAGTTCTCACCCGATCGGCGATATATCATCGATACGTTCTCGCGCGTCGATAAGGCGCCCGTGCATGAATTACGCCGAGCCTCGGATGGACAACGCGTTTGCGGGCTGGAAGAAGCGGACATCGCCGATCTGCGAGCGGCTGGTTGGGAAGCGCCTGAAGTATTCGTCGCCAAAGCCCGAGATGGCCAGACTGATATTTGGGGAATCATTACCCGGCCGCGGAACTTCGATCCGCAGAAGAAATATCCCGTCATCGAAGATATTTATGCAGGTCCGCAAAGCTCGTTTGTGCCAAAATCGTTCAGTGCCGCATCGCGCTATCAGTCGTTGAACGATCTCGGCTTTATTGTCGTAAAGGTCGATGGCATGGGCACGGCAAATCGTTCGAAAGCTTTTCACGATGTTTGTTGGAAGAACCTCAAGGACGCCGGCTTTCCGGATCGCATACGCTGGATGAAAGCGGCGGCGGCGAAGTATCCGTACATGGACCTGACGCGCGTTGGCGTTTACGGCAATTCCGCCGGCGGACAGAACGCCGCGGGCGCCGTGCTGTTTCATCCTGAATTCTACAAAGTTGCGGTGGCGTCATGCGGTTGCCATGACAACCGCATGGACAAAGCTTCGTGGAACGAGCAATGGATGGGTTACCCGGTCGGGCCTCAGTATTCGGAATGCTCGAACATCGACAACGCCCATCGACTCCGTGGCAAGTTGTTCCTGATTGTCGGCGAAATGGACACGAACGTCCCGCCGGAATCGACGCTGCGGTTTGCAGACGCGCTGATCAAAGCGGGCAAAGATTTTGATTTGCTCGTTATTCCCGGGGGCGGCCACGGCATGGGCGGAACGTACGGCCAGCGACGGATGCAGGATTTCTTTGTGCGACATTTGCTCGGCAAGGAACCGCCGAATCGCAACGGCGGAAGCGCAAGCGCGCATCAAAGCCAGTAACCATAAAAGTATGCAGTCGCAGTTGCCCCTCTCCCTAACCCTCTCCCCATCGGATGGGGAGAGGGGCAAGTTCCCGCGTACACGGCGCGAATCGTCTCTAAGTCATGCTCCAAATCTTCCAACGTATAGTTTATCGAGATGCGGCGTTTACCCAATTCATGGAGGAACTGCGTCTGAGAAATCCCAGCCACTAGTGCGGCCTGTCCAAGCGTTACCTCACCACTCGGATAAAGACCAATTCCAGCCTCCAGCTTTAGGCGGTCGGGTGTTACTCTTAGGCCCTGCAGGTGCTTATCAGGAAGTTCCACTGTCATGTAAGGACACTAACGCCTCGAGAATCCAATGCAACGATGCTCCCGCAGGAATTTACCACTGCCGCTGAATCAAGCTTATGAGACTCCAATTAATTCAATGCATCGTCCTAAGCATTCTCGCTCTGCTGCCACTGGCTGCCGCTGATGCCCAAAGCAAAGCCGACACTCCCGAAGTCACCGTTCCACCCGCTTCATTCTTCGAGATCGTCACCGAACGGGACCGCGATGTTGCCCGCCAATTCTACAAGAAATACATCGACGTCAAAGGCATGCCCGTCTTGGCCGCTGGCGAGGTAGCGGACCTGGCGTTGCAGCGGACGTATGCCATCGTCACGCACATGCTAGCGGGCCGTCCCGACATCCTCGAGGCGATGGTCAAGAATCGGATGTATCTCATCATTATCGGCAAGGACCAGGTTTACACGGACATGCCCGAATATCGGAATCATCCGAACCCGGCGTATCAAAATGAACGCGTGCGCGGCACCGGTGGAAGGCCGACGAGCTTTGGCGAGGAGAATTTGCTTAGCTTGCCGATTGACCGTTACGACGACGAGAGCATTGGCGTCCATGAATTCTGTCATACCATCGACAGCACGCTGCGCTCGATTGACCCGACCTGGAACGAACGCCGGAACGCCGTTTACCGGACCGCGATAAACAAAGGCCTTTGGAAGAACAGCTACGCCGGCTCGAACCCCGGCGAATTCTGGGCTGAGGTTGCGCAGTCGTACTTCGACTGCAACCGCGTCAATAACTGGAACCACGGGCCTATCGGCACGCGCGAACAGCTCAAAGCGTATGATCCAGAGACTTATGAATTGGTTCGGAGCATTTTCAATCTCAATCCGGAACAGGACTGGCGTTACAGCTGGCTGCAGAAGCTGCCGAACGTCGGGCCGCCGCCAGCCAAGTTCAAGATCGATCCGTACTACACGAAGTTCACGTGGGCGCGCGAATTCACAGTGCTCGGACGTCACGCCAGCGACGAAGCTTTGCTCAAGGCGAATGATACGATCCGCAAGATGTTTGCCTACCGTCACGACATCCTCAAGGCGCTAATCGCTGATGAAGTAAAACTCGTGGTGCTCGGGCGTAACGAACGAATGATCGACTTGCCCGAATTCCAGGGCGCCAAAAGGACCGAAAAATTCGACCCCCTCGCGCGTTTTCATGAGTACAGACCGGACGCGAAGCTTTTGGTGGTGGCGGAAGAAAACGCGCTCGGCAATCCGCGCGACCCGCTGATTGGCGACAATCAGGTCATCCGCGTCTTCGCGCATGCGCTCTTTCACGTGACCGCAAACCGTCCCGTCGATCCGAATTGGGAGAATCGCGGCCGCGCTGTGCAACAGTACGAATTGCGCGTCAAGCGTCTCGACGTCGAATTCGGAGAGAAGGTGAAAAGTCTTTATGAGAAAGCGGTCGGCGGGGGGAAGTGGAAGGGCAGCTCGGCAGTTCACGACGGCGTCCAATATTGGACAGCAGGTGTGCTGGCTTACTACGATGCTTTGGGGCAAGATGCGGCTCCGAACGATGCAGCACATCCAATCGATACGCGCGAAGCCTTGAGAGAATATGACCCTGACCTTTACACGCTCGTGAATGAAACAATGGCCTATAATGGGCACGTCGATTGGCGGTTCCGGTCAGGACTGAAGTAGGGCTCGGCATTTCTCGAAATGGATTTCCGAAAGCGTGATTGAACCTGCTTTCGCTTGGCAACGAATGGCTGGAACGAGATTAGGATTAGGATTACGAGTAAGATTGGGACATGAAATCTCGCTTCCAATTCGAGCGGAATGCGGATGCATTCACGCTTATCGAATTGCTCGTGGTCATCGCTGTTATTGCGTTGTTGGCGGGATTGCTTTTGCCCGCGCTCGGACAGGCCAAAACGAAAGCGAAGATCATTCGCTGCGCCGGGAATCTTCGGCAAGTCGGGCTTGCTCTGAATATCTATGTAGAGAATTACGGCCGTTACCCACTGACGACCGACACCCACTCGACCGTCGCCAAAGAACAGCCGTTTCTTTGGTCCGATGCGTCGGAACCTTACAGCGGCCATAGTTGGACAAACCGGCTCTACTGGTGCCCGGCCTCGCGCCTCCGCGCTGAAGAACGTACTATCGATGTAATGATGGGCGACGGATCAACCGATTATGTTGGGCGCGGGAAGAATGGCGTTCAGAGCATTTCAGCGCGGGGTGACTATGGTTACAATTCGGGTGGCAGCGGATCGCATCCCTTCGAACCGCTCGGCCTTGGCGCCGTGAGCCTGTTGAATCCTCAATTGTCCGTGGCCGAAACTACGGTCGTTGCGCCAAGCGACATGATTGCCGTCGGCGATTCACCCTGCAGCACTGCCTGGGGCGTATGGCCCAAGTTCGTCTCTACCTTTGAGGCGCCACTTTTTGTCCATGGCACCGGCGCCAATCATCTCTTTTGGGACGGGCACGTCGAGTTCGGAAAATCCAACCGCGTATATGCGGCCGCACCGGAAGCGCGCCGTCGCTGGAATGGCGACAACCAACCTCATCCGGAAACCTGGTGAAGAAGGTTGTGCTCTGCAACCTCGTTAGGGCAAATGCTACACCAGCTTATTCGCCATTGACGCTCCGATAACTGCACGAGCAAGATAACGCCTCAGTAGGATCTTCAGGAACGAAGGGACTGGGTAGGTCGTTGGGGGAGAGTCGCGTCCTGAAGGTGATGTCACACCAAGCACAAAAGTTGCCCGCTCCGCTCCCCCAAAGTGGGTGACAAGAACTGCCGCTCATCCGGGGCGATTAGAAGGTAACTGCATGAAACAACAGTTCGCTTTGGCCGGCGCTCTTACGCTGGCCCTTACCGCTGCCACTTGCGTTGAAGCTCTGGATGGCGTCATCATCATCAGCACTCGCAAAAACATCTGCGCCGACCAAGGCGCTGATAACATCGACGAGAAAGGTCCTGGCATGACCACGCCGGGTGATGTGGCGATGGGCAACCTGCTGGGCAACTACGGATATTCCTCCCGGCTTATCCTCGACGCCATGATTGGCGCTGACGCAGCGACTTATCTCGAACCGAAGGATGCCAACTTTAAAAGTTGGTCTGGTCATTTGGTCGGGCAGCAGTTCCTCGGCCGACGTTCCGACGCCGCCGGCCGGTGTTCCGCTCATGATGGGGGAACACGTCACGCTCGGTAATAACGCAGGTCGAGCCGGCAGCATTTTCATGTACAACGGAACACAAAGCACCGACCCGAACGAAGCGGGCAGCCCGCCCGCGACAAAATACATGAAGGTCATTGCTCCCGATCATCCGATCATGGCCGGAATTCCTCTGGACGCCCAAGGCCGCGTCAAGATTTTCCGCGAGCCTTATCCCGATGAAGAACGTTTTGTTCCAACCGGTGGCAAGAAGAACTTCGAATATCGCTGGTGCACTCAGGCCAAGGCAGACGCTGCGACGGGTGTGACGGTGCTGGGCGTCCTTGATGGCGCTGAAGAGCGCACTTGCCTCGCGGTTGTTGATAAAGGTGGCATGCTGGCCAGCGGCCAAGCTGCAGGCGCGCGAATGGTTCATATGTTCACGAACGAGAACGGTTCCGGTGGATCGCGCCGCGTGTTCCTTGCCCTAACCGAACTGGGCTAGCTCATTTTCGTTCGCGCTGCCAAATGGGCCATGGGAGAAGAGGTCCAACGCTACAAGACGATTCGAATTTCCGAGGCAAAACCGGCCGGCCCGCAAACCGTAAAGGTCTCTTGGGAAGGCTCGGCAAAGCAGAATTACAAAACCCTCGCCAGCACTCATCTCACAATGTGGCAAACAGTCGTTGATGATGTCGGAGGCGCTGATGGAATCGTGAGCCGCAACCTGGACTTCAGTTTAGCTGGAACTCAACCATTGTTCCTTCGCGTAGGGTCGATCCCTTGACCAATCAACGCGGCAGGCAGGGCGGCGCTGCTGCGCCGCACCTGCCCTTATGTACTCTTTATTCGCTCAGCCGTTTTCGCAGCGTTTCGATTCCCTCTCGGTAAATCTTTAAGATTTTATCGCGCTGATTGTCATCGGCGAACTTGGCCTTGGTGGGAATCGCCTTCAGCGCCGAATCCATCTCCGCAATCAATGCTTCAGCTGCGTCTTTCTTAAAAATACGTTGTCCCTCGAATTCGACATAGATCGGGCTGGTGTGCGCGAACAGCGGCTCGCCCATTTCGTTTTTGGCGTCGCCGCTCCCGCGAATTGGCGTCGCTGGCGGCACGACAACAGCCCCGGTCGATCCGAATGTCCCGCCGGGAATGCGCAACGCGATCCATCCGGGTTTATCCACAGCCAAAGTGAAGTCGAAGCCGGCTTCAAAATGTCCGCCCACGGCGCGGTTTGTCACGCTATGAATGACCTGACCATTGTGGACCAATTCGAGGCGTTTGTAGTCGTGGCGACCACTCGCGCGCCCGGTAACTTTCACATTCTCAGGTCTGGATAATGGTATCGCATCGCCAATCTCGTGCTTTCCGGCGCGCAGATCGACTTGCGTTTTCGTTTTCCCTGAGAGGTCCACACTCGCGCGCGTCATCTCGGTCTCGAGACCTGGAACCGGCTGGCTCGTTTGGGCATCGAGCAGGCGGATGGTGACCTGACAAGTCTCGGCAGCCCGCAACTGATTGGACGCGACTTTGCGCAGACTTCCCACCCTCGCAACAATCTTTGCCTCACTTTGCGGAAGCGAAGCTTCATGCGCGCGCCGTGTTTGCTCATGGCCGAAAACAACCGGCGACCAAAGCGCTACTATCGAGATCGCAAGACAAATGGCGCCACCTCCAAAAAGCGAAATGGGAAGTTTCATGCCGCGAGGTTTATCGCGTCTCTGTTCTCGGCACAACCTGAAAGCAAGCGTAGTTCTCAGGCAACGCAAAGTTCTGCATTGGCACACTTCACCTTCGTTCCAAGGCAGGGCGCGTCACTCCGTGCGCGCCGCAATTGCACTGGACGCAGCGTAATCGCCCCATCACGGCGCGCACGGAGTGACGCGCCCTGCCCACAGCGGTTGTGCCATTGTTGGTTGTTTTGATTTAGTCTGCTCCGCTCCTCTGCGATCCGTTTTCTTTGCTTTCTTTCCTGGCGCCGGCTCTGTTTTATATGGCGCGACAACCTATGAACTCACCATTATGTATTGGGCTAGCGCTCCTAAGCTGCGCGCTCGATCTTCGCGCCCAAGAATGGACACGCTTTCGTGGCCCGAATGGCACGGGTGTTAGCCACGCCAAAACGATTCCCACGAAAATCACCGACGCCGACATTAATTGGAAAATCGAATTGCCCGGCACGGGTCACGCCTCACCAGTCCTGTGGGGCGGCAAGATTTTTCTGACAAGCACGGGCGACAAATCGGGAGGTGTTTCCACCCTATGCCTCGACGCCAAAGACGGCCGCATCCTCTGGCGCCGCGATTTTTCGCTGACGCCATTTACGCGGCATCAGTACAACAGCTTCGCCTCTGCAACTCCCGCCGTCGATGCCGAGCGAGTTTATGTGGTATGGAACGAACCCGAGCATTATCTGCTCACGGCGCTGGACCATAACGGGAATCAACTTTGGCAACGCGATTTTGGCCGGTTCGTCAGTCAGCATGCCTGTGGCACGTCGCCAATTCTGTTCGAAGGCAAAGTGATTCTTGGCAACGAACAGGACGATACCAAATTCGTTAAGGAACATCCGCGCAGCGGCGAAAGTTCGATCCTGGCGGTGGAGGCCAAAACTGGAAAGACAGTCTGGCAAACGCCGCGTCGCAGCGCCGTCGTCGCTTATTCGACTCCATGCGTCTATGAACCAAAAAATGGAAAACCAGCGCTCATCTTCAACAGCCAGGCGCATGGCATTTACGCGGTCAATCCAGACACGGGCAAGGTGCTCTGGGATTACGACCAAGCTTTCGACAAACGAAGCGTCAGTTCGCCAATCATCGCCGGTGATTTGATTTTCGGCTCCTGCGGCAGCGGCGGAGGCGGCAATTTTGTCACCGCGGTCAAGGTGGGCGATGCGAACACAGGACGCAAAGCCGAACTGGCTTACCAGATGAAAAAATCCGCGCCTTACGTGCCGACTGGAATTGCTGTCGGCAGCAATATTTGGCTCTGGAGCGATAGCGGCATCGTAAGTTGTCTCGATGCACCGACGGGCGCTATTCGTTATCAGGAACGGGTTGGAGGCGATTACTTCGGTTCGCCCATCTGGATAGATGGCCGTCTGTTTTGCGTTTCGACAACTGGCGAAGTCGTGGTGGTGGAAGCCAGTGAAACGTTCAACGTTCTGCATCGATTCGCGCTTAAGGAACTTTGCCATTCGACACCCGCAGTAGCTTTGGGCCAGCTATTCATTCGCACTGAGAAGCATCTCTGGAGCCTCGGCGGTTCAAAGCACGCGGTGGTGCGATAAACTAACGATCTCGATCATGATCCTTGATCTTGATCTTGATCTTGATCTTGCTCTTGCTTTTTTGCGCAGGATCAAGAGCAAGAGAGCTCAGTTCTTGGTTCCACAGTGGAGGACGCATCATATCAAATCCCACGGCTTGCGTGCCTGACGATCAAGTAGCGCGGCCGCCTGCGGATCATCGAGAATCTGTTCCTTGTCAGCGTCCCAACGAATTTTCCGGCCGCCAACTTTGTAAGAGACATTTCCCAAGTGCGGAACGATGGTCGATTTATGGCCAATCCCGACATCGGCTGAAGGTTTTTGGCGCGAACGGACGCAATCGATGAAATTGCGCACGTGCAAATCCGTGCAGTCACGGCCCACAACGGATTTGGGTTGGCCAGCGGTGCCTCGTCCTCCGAGAAAGATTTCGCAACCGACGCGATCCGAGAAGATCGTTCCCTTCGTGCCATAGAATGCTTCGCCATGTGGACGATCAAAAGCGCCTTGCGCATTGTAAGGTTTACGTCCGCCGGGCATGCGCGGGCCGGCGCCGAATCCATTGAGCTGAATTCCTTCGTAGCTCAGCGTCCAGTTCTTGTACTCGCAGGTAACGTGGAGAACATTGGGCGTGTCCACAATGCTCTTCGGCCCGTACAATCCGCCCACGCCCATGGCCGAGAGCGGCTTGTCATCGTGCATCACTTGATGAACAGAATCGAGCCGGTGCGCGCCCAAGTCCGTGATGAACCCGCCCGAATAATCGTAAAACCGGCGATACGTGCGGAAGCGGAGGTTGTTGAATGGAACCTTCGGCGCCGGTCCCAGATAAAAATCCCAGTCCAATCCTTCGGGTGGATCAGAGTCCGGCGGCGGCCCGCCGGCTGCCGTATAGACGGTTGAATAATTGCAGACGTGAACGAAATGGACATCCCCGATTTGACCCCTCTGAATGATTTCCTCGATTTCCTTTTAATGCGGGGCTGACCGATGTTGCATGCCAGTTTGAATCACGCGTTTGTGGCGTCGCGCCGCCTCGACCATAGCGCGTCCCTCGCGAATCGTATGACCGAGCGGCTTCTCCACGTAAACGTCCTTGCCCGCTTGGCAGGCGAGAATTGTCGGGATCGCATGCCAGTGATCCGGTGTGGCGACGACGACTGCATCGACTTCTTTCATCTCAAGAGCCTTTCGAAAGTCGCGGAACGCTTTAGCCATCGGACCGGCCCATTCCTTCGCTGAGTTCGCTGAGGGATCATAGACATCGCACATGGCAACAAAATCGACGTTCGGCACTTCACGCATCAATCGCGCGACGAGCTTGCCGCGGCCGCCGCAACCGATCAGAGCGACATTCACGCGATCGTTGGCGCCAATAACTCGCTCGGCGGAAAAGGCGGACATCGTGGAGACAGTCGCTGCGGTCTGGGCAACATGCTTGAGGAATTGGCGTCTTCGCATAGCAGTGTCTTGGTTGATTGTGGAACGTACAAGAGCTAGGAAAATCGTTCCGAAACGCAAGACCAAAAAGCCGAACGAAGACACATGGACTTTCACTCATGGCAGAATGCTGTCGAAATCCTTGACCTTTGCTCCCCGGCTTGATGGACTGGCAGCCTTGATCCGACTGATACGAATACAAATCATTAGAAGTAACCGCAATCGCGTTTGGTGCATCTCATACGGTCACTAGGGTCGCTAAAATTAACTTAATGCGCTCATTATGAAGAAATCCTTTTCGAGTCTATTGGCAGGCGGTATTGCGGGTTTGTTTGGAATACTCCCCGCCCAGGCGGCGGTAACGATCCAGGATCCAGGAAATGTCGTCGGCACAGGCGCAAACGCATGGTCCTATCTCATCCTGGAGGGCGAGGATTATGAATCCGAGACCGATCCCGCGGCCGGAGTTGGGTTTACGCGCGTCAATAACAGTGGTGCGGTGACGAGTTCTCAAGGCAATCCCGTTTTGGGCGCGAACACAACCGCTTCGAAGAAAGGAGCGCTCTGGACTCAAACGGCGTTTGCGCAACATAGCGACAAGGTTACCTACAAGGTCCAGTTCTCCAAACCCGGCACGTACTATCTCTACATGCGGTTTACTATGTTCGAGAATGGTGGAAATCCCGCCAGCTATTTGAACGAAGATTCGTTCTTTGTCCCGCCAGACTTCGGCAAAGATCCTCAAACAGATTGGCCACTTAGTGATCGAGGCGGTTACGCCGAGGGCTGCTGCGACGCGGCCGGCTATCTCTTCATCCGTGAAGGCGACACGCGCGTGAACCGGTCCCAAGGCGATGAAGCCGGACGCGCTTATTGGGAAGGTAACTTTCATTGGAACGAATTATTGTCGAGCCAATTCCTGAATCCCGAAACACAAGGGGAACCCAGAGTCCATTTCAAATATGAAGTGACGGCCGCCCAAGTGGGCAAACCGCTCGACTTCACAGTCTCTTATCGCGAGGGGGGCACGACGATCGATCTGTTTCTCTTCAGCACCAGTCCCGATTTGATGAGCCAGTACACACAAGAGCGGCTGGACCAGCTCCTTCTCAAGCCAGCGGTTAGCGACGTGACTGTGCAAGATCCAAGCAATACTGTGGGAACTGGCGCCAGCGCGTGGTCGTACCTTGTCCTTGAGGGGGAAGACTACGATGCCGAGACCGACCCAGCGGCTGGAGTCGGGTTTACGCGGGTGGACAGCAGCGGCACGGTCACCAATTCGTTGGGCAATCCTGTTCTCGGCGCCAACACCACGGCCTCCAAAAAGGGAGCGCTCTGGACACAAACGATCTTTGCGCAACACATTGATAAAGTCACTTACAAAGTGCAATTCTCAAAGCCCGGCACCTATTACCTCTACATGCGCTTTACCATGTTTGAAAATGGCGGCAATCCAGCCCACTACCTCAATGAAGATTCGTTTTTTGTTCCGCCGGACTTTGGCAAAGATCCCCAGACGGACTGGCCGCTGAGCGACCGGGGCGGCTATGCCGAAGGTTGCTGCGACGCGGCCGGCTATCTCTTTATCCGTGAAGGCGACACGCGCGTGAACCGGTCCCAAGGCGATGAAGCCGGACGCGCTTACTGGGAAGGTAACTTTCATTGGAACGAATTATTGTCGAGCCAATTCCTGAATCCCGAAACACAAGGGGAACCCAGAGTCCATTTCAAATATGAAGTGACGGCCGCCCAAGTGGGCAAACCGCTGGATTTTACGGTTTCTTATCGCGAAGGCGGCACGACCATTGACCTGTTTCTCTTCAGCACAAATCCCAAGCTGCTCAGCCAGTACACACAAGAACAGTTGAACCAGCTCCTGTTGAGTTCGGCCTCAAGCGCAAATCCGAAGCTTGCCGTCACGCGCGCGGGCAGCAACGCCGTTCTCTCGTGGCCGACGTCGGCACCTGGTTTTGTCTTGGAATCTACGAGCACACTGGCGCCCGCCAACTGGACAGTAGTCACTCCTGCTCCTGTCGTGAACGCCGCTCAAAACTCGGTCACGGTAACTCCCGCGAGTGGAACCAGATTCTATCGGCTGAGGAAACCTTGAAGGTAAAACTGGCCGCGTCAGGCGGTTGACTCAGCGCATAGCAGTCTTGGTGACAAGTGGCCGAGGCCGGTTGGGCTGCCCCGGGACCGATGCGTTCCCTGGATCATTCGGTGGCACTTCAAAAGGCACGCGGCGTAATTCGATGACTTGTTCGACGAGGTAATAGGTCACGTACGCTGCTCTTCGATCCCCGTCGCGGGGCTGACCGACGCTGCCGACGTTTACGAAGTATTGGTTTTGGCGCTCCACTTTGAACGAAGTGTAAGTTCCTCCTCGAACAACGGGAGCACGCATGAATCCTTTCTCACGGATGAACGTCACCGGCACATGCGTGTACCCAAAGAAGCAGACCTGGGTCTTCTGATGGGCAAAGCTCTCGGCTGCGGCGACTTTGTCGGATACATAACCCCATCGTTCTGGAAGATTTAGCCTCGCGTGGACAATGGTAAAATCAGCCAGCCCTTCCGCGTATTTCAAGCTGCGTAACCAAGCCCGATCATCCTCGGTCAATTGCTGCCGCGTCCATTCCACATGCTCGGAGGCGCGCGGGTTCAGGCCATCAGGCGCTACTTCATCACTGCAGTACGCGTCGTGGTTGCCCTTGACGCATGGAATGTCCATTTCGCGAATGATGTCGAGGCATTCTTTAGGTTCGAAATTGTAACCGACCATGTCACCCAGACAGGCAATGTGAGTGCAGCGCTGAACCCCAATGTCTTTCAGAACCGCACGGAGTGCCGGTAGATTCGCATGAATGTCGGCAATGATTGCCTCGACGAACCCTCAGTTGCGACACACACTCTGCTGCATGACCCATCCTCAAATTATCTCCGTTCCGGATTTGCCAACCGCAAACCCAACTTACAATCACGCCGTCCGACTGGGCGACACGATCTATGTTTCTGGCCAGATTGGCATCGACCCGAAGACTGGTCAACTTGTCGGCGGTGGTCAACTTGCAGAATACCGGCAAGCGTTGGTCAATCTTCGCACGATCCTGCAAGCCGCCGGAACTTCCCTCCAACGAGTAGTCAAGACGACCATTTACATGACCGATGTCGCCGAACTTACCGAATTGAATAAGATCTACGCGGAATTCTTTCCAAAGTCACCTCCCGCTAAAACAGGCGTCGAAGTAAACCGGCTTGCTATCGGAGCGAAGATTGAGATTGAAGCCATCGCTGCCGCGCTGTGAATCGCGCACCGATCTGCAGAGTTCTTTCACTTCACCTGTCAGGCAATCCGTTCCGGCGACGCTCGAACGTCATCGTTGCGTCCGACCGCGCGAAGCGTCTGGAGTGCGCGGAGCTTGCTCCCGCTTTCGCGCGCGCCAACAGTATCAGGACGCGTCCTTCGCGACTAGTGCCAGGATCGCATCCGCGGCCCGCGCACTGGCGCCGGGCCGACCGAGTGACTGAATAATCCGGGCCAAGTTCCGCTGCATCGTTTCTCTGCGAGGAATATTGTTAAGCAGGTCCAACGCTTCGTTGGCGACGCGCTCAGGAGTCGCTTCATTTTGGATGAGTTCGCGATAGACTTCCTCGCCGGCGAGGATGTTCGGCATCGCAATGTGCTTCACTCGGATGATTTGGCGGGCGATCTCATAGGTAAGCCACGACGTTTTGTAGACCACCACGGTTGGCACTCGGAAGTAGGCGCATTCCAACGTGATGGTGCCTGAAGCCGCGAGAGCAAGCGCAGATTCGGCCAGGGATTCGCCTAACCGATCGACCCGAATCTCCAGGCCGGCAATCGGCTTGATACTTCGCAGAGCTGCTTCGACCAGTTCTGCCGTCGGAAGGACCAAACGGGACCGCGCGGGCCTGTGGCGGCCGATCCGCTTGAGCGCCTCGGCCATAATCGGGAGATGCGTCTCAATTTCGCGTTTGCGGCTCCCGGGCAGCAATAGGATGAGAGGTGGGGAGGATGCGTGATGCGTGATGGGTAATGCGTGATCCCCTGACTTAGAATCTGTACGGCCAAGCGCATCGGCCGGATTCACTGTCGGCGGCGTTTCGACGCTCGAGAAGCGATCGATCAGAGGGTGGCCGACGAACTCAACACGCAACTGGGGAGTCCGAGCCGAGTACCACTCTTTTTCAAATGGAAAGATGCTTAACAGGAGATCGACATCTCGAGCGAGTTGGCAAGCTCTCGCTTCTCGTGAAGCCCAAACTTGTGGCGAGACGTAATAGACAACCTTCGGATTCCAATCGTGAAACCAATCGCAGCGCCTCCGAACATAATGTTTCACGGCCTTGGCAAAGCGGCGGTTGAAGCCGGAATAATCCACGAGAATGATGACGTCGGGTTCGCGGTCTAGAGCCAATTGGAAGAGTTGGTTGAACAATTTTCTGAACTTGAAGTACTGCCGCAGCGCGTCCGAGAGGCCAAAGACAGCGTGCTGAGTCAAGTCGAACGAAAGATTTACCCCAGCGGCGGCCATGCGCGGTCCGCCTGCGCCAAAAAACTCCGGGAGAAACGGCATGCTTTGGACAATTGGATGGCTTCGCAGCGCAGACACTAGCTCCGCGGCGAGAGCATCACCGCTCGCCTCGCCCGCGATGAGCATGAAACGCCTGGGAATCATCTTAATCCCGCGCCCTTGAGCTGGATGCTCATTCGTTCAAAGAAGACAGGTCGTTACCAAGCATCAATTAAGTTTGCGGCGATCCTGCCTGGATTTGCCGCGTTATCTCCAGGGCCAAATCCAGCGCCCTTCGAGCGGATTCACCGCTGACCACGGGCGTTTGCTTCGATTGGACGCACTCGATGAAACTGCGCAATTCCAACCGCAGCGGTTCTTCTTTTTCAAGAGGGACTGGCTCGCGGACAATCCGTTTGCCGCCAAATTCGCTCACAATCGTCGACTCGCGAGCCGCCAATAATTTTCGAAGCAAGGACGATTCCTCCTCGCCATCGCGAGCGATCCGGTAAATGAATCCCTCCTGCGCCCGATAATCCAACGAGACGTAGCTCGTAAATGCTCCGCCGCTAAAGACCCGTATTTTGCGCATCCGTTCGGGACTAATGCGGCTGGCCGTCAAATTCGCGACGCAGCCGTTCGCAAAACGAATACGAGTGTTCGCAATATCCTCCGAACGGCTCAATACCGGAATGCCCACGGCATCGACACTCTCGACCGTTGCCTTAACAAAGGCGAGAACCACGTCAAGGTCATGGATCATCAGATCGAGCACCACACCGATATCCGTGCTCCGCGCCGGAAATGGGGAAAGCCGGTGTGCTTCGATGAACCGCGGCTCCGTTGCAACGTTTTGGAGATAACGAAAAACCGGATTAAAACGCTCCACGTGACCGACCTGCAGGATCAGTTGACGTTCCTGAGCCAATTGAACCAGCTCGGCCGCTTGCTGCGCCTTGTCCGTCATCGGCTTTTCGACGAGCAGATGTTTCCCCTCTGTCAGCAAAGCCTTCGCAATTTCAAAGTGGGTTGCCGTCGGTGTGACAACGCTAAGGGCATCGCTGGCGGCGGCGGCGGCACTCAACGAAGCGAACGCTGGCACACGGAGTTTGGCGGCCACCTTTCGAGCCACATCCGGTAACGTGTCATAGACGCCCATAAACTCGACCTGTCCGGCCGAGGCTAGGTCGGCGTAAATACGGGCATGCTCTTTCCCCAGCGCGCCGGTTCCGATGACTGCCACTTTGAGCTGTGATGACACGCGATCAGCTTAATGGTCTTAGGGTTGTCCGGCGAATCAAATTAAGGTTTGCCAGTTTGCCAGATCAATTTCAGGAATTTCAGGACTTGTGAGGAGATGAGAGCGCGCTATTTTCTTCTATGGCAAAGAAGGTTCCACCCCAGGCACTCGATGAACGGATTCTGGTCTTGGCGCCGAGCAAGCGGGATTCGCAAGAGCCGTTGCAGAACCTGAGCAACGCCGGCATCCTCGCTGAAATGTGTCCCGACATGAAGGAGTTATGCGCAAAGCTGCACGCGGGCGCAGGAGCTGCCTTAATTGTGGATGGCGCTTTGGGCAAGTGCAAACCCTCAAAATGGGCGAATACGTTTGCGGATTAATCGCTCAACAGGGAAAGCGATGGATCGCCGAACAGGTTCACTTCCCGGCGTTTCCGTGGGACCATTTATTTCAACCCCTCCCACGTTCAAGAGAACAACTGGGACCGAGTGTAATCGGTCTTACCAGCTTCGATTTGCCGAGTGTGTTCATCTGCTGACGACTTGGAACTTTGAGCCTTGAACCTTGAACTTGCGTTTGCCTAGATTGACTCTGTGGAACATGGCCTTCAGGTTGGCGTTGTGATCGCGGCGTATTTGCTCGGCTCGATTCCGACGGGCTATCTCGTCGGCAGAGCTCGAGGCATTGACGTGCGCACGATGGGAAGCGGAAATATTGGAGCGACCAATGCCTTTCGAATTCTCGGAAAGACCGCCGGGTGTGTCGTCCTCCTCGCTGATGCATTAAAGGGATACCTCGCCTGCACATTTCTTGTGTGGGTCTTTCTTCAAATGGTCGATTCCAGACCGCTTGGAGATTTGGCGGAACGTCTGGCTCTCATCGCCGGCGTCGCCGGAATTCTAGGCCACAATTATACTTGCTGGCTCAAGTTCAAGGGAGGAAAGGGAATCGCAACTTCCGCCGGGGTGTTGCTGGCACTGGTGCCGTCGGGGCTCGCCATTGCCTTTGCGACGTGGCTAGCCGTATTTGTGCTTAGCAAATATGTATCGCTGGCCTCGATTGCCTCGGCAATTGTTTTGCCCATTGGCGTCTGGCTCACCGGGAATAGTACTCGGTTGATTGTCGTCACCGCGGGACTGAGCGCATTAGCGATCTACAAACACAAAGGGAATATTCAGAGGCTGATGAATGGAACTGAAAGCCGTTTTGGGTCAAAGAACTTAACGCAATCGGCGCCATGAACGTGACTGTGCTCGGCGCTGGTGGTTGGGGCACGGCCCTCGCACGGCTTCTTTGCCTTGCTGACCACACAGTGACTCTTTGGGGTCACAATCCAAACCGTCTCGAAGAAATCCGGCGGACCGGTTGCAACAACCGTTATTTGCCTGGAGTTCAATTGCCGAAGAACTGCGTGCTGCAAAGCGATTTGCCTGTCGCCGTATCCAGCGCGGAATGCGTTGTGGTCGCGGTGCCATCCAAAGTTTTTCGCGAAGTGACGTGTTGCTTGGACTGCTTCGACCGGCCGGTGGTGAGCGTCACGAAAGGCATCGAGGACGACAGTGGTTTAACCATGTGTGGCGTTTTGCAACAGACCGCGCCGCGATGCCAGCCCGTGGCGCTTTCCGGTCCGACGCTGGCCCTGGAGGTGGCGCGAGATTATCCGTCCGCCATCGTTGCGGCGAGTCGCGATGCGGCATCGGCTCAAATCGTCCAGCGACTTTTCCATCGGCCGGCCTTCCGCGTTTACACAAGCACAGATGTAACCGGTGTGGAATTGGGCGGCGCCTTGAAGAATGTCATTGCTATCGCCGCAGGCACATGTGATGGACTGAACTTCGGAGACAATTCGAAGGCGGCGCTCATTACACGCGGAATCGTCGAAGTGCGCCGGCTCGGCGTAGCGTGCGGCGCACAAGCCGAAACGTTTGCGGGGTTGAGCGGATTAGGCGACCTCACCGTAACTTGTTTTTCACGACTGAGCCGCAACCGAGGCTTGGGCGAGCGGCTTGGACGAGGCGAAAAGCTTTGTGACCTTCTGACCAACATGATCACCGTGGCGGAAGGATATCCAACTGCGCGCTCGGCATATCAACTAGCCCGCAAACAGGGAGTGACAACGCCGATCATTGATGAAGTCTACGCCATGCTGTACGAAGGGAAAAATGTCGGCCAGGCCCTCCGCGATCTAACGAGCCGCGATTCGAAAGCGGAAGATGGGTGAAATGGTTACAAGGTTACATCGTTAAAATCGTTAGGTTCCATCGTTGGACAGATGCGAACCGATTGCTACTATTTAACTCCTTTAACCCTTTAACCATGTAACCCTTCTTTAATGAGCTCCATCAGTTCAACGTAAGTTTCGACGGCTCTAAATTGCGGAAACTGTTTTTGGATGGCAGGTGGTGCGCGAAACAACAGTCCTAAATCAGCTTCGCCCAGCATGGCGGTGTCATTGAATGAATCTCCGGCGGCGATAACAAAATAATTCAGTTTCTTAAGCGCTTCGACGCCTCGTCGTTTTTGGTCGGGAAGACGCAACTTGTAATTAACGATGCGATCCGCCTCAACTTCCAAGCGATGACAGAGAAGCGTGGGCCAGCCGAGCTGGCGCATGAGTGGCTTGGCGAATTGTTCAAACGTATCGGACAGAATGATCACTTGGACGATGGAACGGAGTTCGTCCAGAAATTCTTTGCCACCTTCCAAAGGTCGCAGCGAGCCGATAACGGTTTGGATGTCGGACAACTTAAGCTGGTGGCGATCAAGGATATTCAGCCGCCCTTTCATCAATACATCGTAATCGGGAATATCGCGTGTGGTTAACTGCAATTCATGGATGCCCGTCTTTTCGGAAACAGCGATCCAAATTTCCGGGACTAAAACCCCTTCCAAGTCCAAAGTAACAATTGATTGTTTCACGCCGCGCATTGTTCCAAGATTTCGCAAGCTGTCTAGCTTTCTACAGACTTTCTATACTCGCCATCCGCAGGAAAGTGGTTTATACGAATGAACGCGTGAAGCCACCCGTTCTCAGCTTAGAACCTCAAAGTCAACGAGGATTAGTTCGTTTGGTTCTAATGAACTTGAACCTTGTCTTCGTTACAGCAGCTATTGCGTCTTTTACCATCCCGCCTACAATCACCAGCCAACCCCAAAGTATTACAACTCGGATTGGAGCCAGTGCGACCTTCAGCGTCGAAGCAACAGGAAGCTTCCCCTTGCGTTTCCAGTGGCAGAAAAACGGCGCCAACATTCTTGGAGCGACTGCTAGTATTTTGGGGCTGGGAACCCTCAATCAATCGGACGCCGCCACTTACACTGTGATAGTCAGCAATGATTTTGGAACAGTGACCAGTGCTCCAGCTCGACTAACGCTTACAACGCCTCTTTTTATTAGTCAGGAACCGACCAATCAGGTCGTTAAGGCTGGAGCCGATGCCAGGTTCTCCGTTCAAGCCACAAGTGGATTGCCGCTAGCCTACTACTGGTTTAGGGATGGAGTGCTAATCCCGAACGCCGTGTCGAATGTTCTTACGGTGAAGAATGTCCAAGCGGTTGATATCGGCAACTACAGCGCAGTGATTTACACAACCCAAGGCGGCTTCCGCAGCCAATCTGCTGCGCTGACCATAAGCGGCGCAGTCCCGCCATCGATCACCGTCCATCCGCTCAGCAGAACTAATCTCATTGGAACGAGCAGCACCTTCACTGTTGGCGCCAGTGGCGGCCTGCCTTTCAGTTACCAATGGCACAAAAGTGGCCTGGTGCTAACCAACGCAGTAGGATCGAATCTTGTTCTGAGTGCTGTGACTGAATCGGATTTTGGCAGCTATCACGTTGTCGTTACGAACATCGCGGGAACAGCCTCAAGCGCTCCCGGTTTTTTAACCGTTCATTTCCCGCCGGAGATAAGGTTGCAACCCACGAATCGAACGGTTTTTGCTGGAACTTTCCCTTCCTTCAGCATCGACGCTCACGGAGCGCCGTCCCCATCCTACCAGTGGTTCAAAAACGGAGCGGCCATCCCCGGAGCTACATTTTCCATTCTGACTTTGTTTAACGCGAAAAGCTCAGATAGCGGAAAATATTTTGCCGTCGTTACGAACCTCGTTGGCAAGATGACCAGTGCCGTCGCCCGCTTGACAGTTCAAGTTCCGACAAGGATCGCCGCTCAACCTGTCAGTCAAAATGTCTTCATCGATCGCGAGGCCTCTTTGGGGATCGGAGTCG
The DNA here is from genome assembly GCA_016871515.1 of Verrucomicrobiota bacterium. Lineage (GTDB taxonomy): Bacteria > Verrucomicrobiota > Verrucomicrobiia > Limisphaerales > SIBE01 > SIBE01. Next base: position 26,715 of record VHDE01000012.1, on the reverse strand, counting down.
AAGGAGATCCGCCGATCTACGTTCAATGGTTCAAAGGAACGAATGCCATACCGTCTGCAACGAACTCGTTTCTGACCTTCACCAATGCACAGCTCTCCGATGCCGGTTCCTACAGCGTTGTCGTAAGCAATGCCTTTGCTAAAGTGACCAGTATTCCTGCTGTTTTGGCAGTCAACATTCCCGTTGTCATTACCTCACACCCCACTAATCAAGTTCTAGTTTTGAGTTCCAACGCCCTGTTCAGTGTCAGAGCCACTGGCTTTGGTACGTTGCGTTACCAATGGTTCAAGGACAAACAATCGATGCTCAACGGCCAAGGTCAGGACTTAACGCTCCCGCGAATCCAAGCATCGGACGCCGGAAATTACTTTGCCGTTGTGCGGGGTGATTTCGGGGCTGCAACAAGTTCTGTAGCCCGGTTGACGATTAACTTTCCCCCCTCTATTCGTTCACAACCTCAGAACCAAATCGTTGGTGTGGGAATAGCGGCGCAGTTTTCAGCTGATGTGGCCGGCAACGCGCCTCTGGCGTATCGTTGGTTCAAGAATGATATTGCCCTGACGAACGCCACCAACGCCGTCCTGACGTTTCCCCAAGCACAATTCTCCGATCAGGCTGTTTACAGGTACGTCGTAACAAATATGTTTGGCGCTGTGACGAGTTTGATCGCGAGATTGACGGTCAATGCCCCACCTTCGATCCGCCTGCAACCCGTCGGAACCCTTGGAAAAAGCGGTTCGTCGGCAAGTTTCATGGTTGAAGCAGATGGCAGTCCGCCACTCGATTATCAATGGTTTCGCAACCATCAATTCTTGACCAGCGCCACCAACCGAGTTCTCGAATTGAAGAATCTTAGCTTAAACGACGAGGGCGATTATCGGGTCGTCGTGAGCAATGCCTTTGGCATCGCGGAAAGCGTTCGAGCAAGATTGGCCGTGGGCTTGGTTCTATCGATCTTGCGCCAGCCTGTCACTCAAACCGCGAATGTCGGCGGGACAGTCACATTTACAGTCGGTGTCGAGGGAATGCCACCGCTTAGCTGCCAATGGTTCAAAAACGACAAAGCGATTGCCGCGGCAACGAATTCGGTCTTGACCCTTCGGGATCTAAAGCCCCGCGACGCCGCGAAATATGCGGTGAACGTCAGCCATCCCTTTGGGGAACTGCGCAGCAGCGAAGCCAATCTGTTCATCCGAACCCCACTCGCCGTTAAGGGCGACTTTAGCGGGGACGGTTCTCCCGATCTTGTCTTCCAGAATAACGACGGTTCTCTGGCCTCTTGGCACCTAACCGGTACGGAAATGACTTCCTTCGGTCCGCTCATTCCAGGTTCCCCCTCCGCACCGGGCTGGAGAATTCGCGGCAGCGGTGATTTTAATCGGGACGCAAGGGAGGATCTCATTCTCCAACATGCCGACGGCACATTGGCGGTTTGGTTCATGAATGGCAGGGTTCTGCTGGATGGCGCCTTGCTGAAGGTCCAAATCGTTCGCACCGAAGAAACGAAGATCACGGCCACAGGCGATTTCAACGAGGATGGCAACACCGATGTCGTTCTCCAATCGGCCGACAGAAGATTGACTATCGGGCTTGTTGACAGGCTTCGCATCGATACCGCGTTGCCGCTGAATTCGGGGAATCCCGTGGATGCGGATTGGGCAGTGGCCGGAGCTGGCGACTTCGATGAGGACGGCAAGCTTGATCTGGTCTTTCAACATACAAGCGGCACTTTGGGCGTATGGTGCCTGGACGGCGCGGTTACCAAGACCGTTCGCGTAATGGCTCCAAGCCATCCTGGCGACTCGGCCTGGCGAGTTGTCAGCATCACGGACCGCAATGCCGATGGCTTACCCGATCTCCTTTTCCAACACGAACGGGATGGAACATTGGGCGTCTGGTTTATGGAGGGCGCCAAACTGAATGAAGCGCGCGGCGTGAATCCACCGAGGCCGGGAAGCTCCTGGCGGGTCGTTGCGCCCTGAGGCAACATGCCACCGACCGGCGTATTGAACCTGGCCTCCGGTAGGACAGTGCGTCTCGCCTGTCCTGGTGGACCAACGAATCTCAGACAGGCGGGACGCCCGTCCTACAGACCCCATCACTGGCTGTCCTGGCTAGCCTCCACCCTTTCGGGAATCGCCCTTTGCGTCGTCAACCATGCCATTGAACTGCCGCGCGGCTTTGTGCTGGATACATTGGCCACTAACCTCGACTGCGCGACTGCCATCGCGCCGATAGCAGACGGGCGTGTGCTCATCGCGCAACAGACTGGCGCCTTGCGTGTTTGGAAAGCCGGCCAACTCCTCGAAACTCCGTTGCTCAAATTGCACGTCACCGATTTTGGGGAACGCGGATTGATCGGCATGACAGTGCATCCCGATTTTCCGAGCACGCCGAATCTGTTCGTTCTCTACGTTACCGATCGGCCCCACATCCATCACGTTCTCAGTCGGTTCACAGTCAACGGCGACCGAGCCGATCCGGCAAGCGAGCAAGTCTTGCTGGAAGGAGATGATCAAAGCAAATTGGGCGGTTTTCAACCGGCCGGACATCAGGGCGGGCCTTTGCGTTTCGGGAACGACGGCAAAATCTACGTGGCCATTGGAGAGCAGAGGGCTGGTGAACCTTCGCAAAAGCTCGACACTTTTCAGGGGAAGATTCTGCGGCTTAATTCCGACGGTTCGATCCCGGAAGACAACCCCTTCTTCAACGCCACGTAAGGCAAATATCGCGCAATCTGGGCTCTTGGCATCCGCAACCCATTCGGTCTCGCACTGCAACCCGAGACGAGACGAATGTTCTTTACCGACGCTGGCGGCAGCGCCTTCGAAGAAGTCAATGAATTGCTTCGTGGCGCCGATTACAGTTGGCCTCGAGCCGAGGGCAGTTCGACGGTCCCCACGTTCCAACAGCCCCTCTATGCATATCCCCCTGGAATTGGACGGAGCATTTGCGACGGGACGTTCTATGCGAGAGAGGAAGTTAAATTGTTAAATGCGTTAAATGCGTTAAATCGAGAGCAGCAGCCGCAAGGCGAACGCAATTTAACCATTCAACGATCCAACCATTTAACTTTCCCCCCGAAATGGCGCGGCAAATTCTTCTTTGTCGATTTCATGAACCACTGGCTGAAGGCCATCGATCCCGATGCGCCAACCAATGCAATGACGTTTGCCAAAGGCTTCAACGGACCAATCACGGTCGAGGCCGCGCCAGACGGCTCGTTGCTCGTGCTGAATCGGGGAACGATCTGGCGTGATCCGAAGAAATTCCAACCTCAAAGTGGATCGCTTGTGCGCATCCGATACGTCGGTGAGAGTGAGTCGGCGCGCACAAGCAAAGCCTCGGTAACAACCAAAGAGAGTCAAAACATCTTTGGCTTGCCGGACCGAGCCAGCATGCTTCCGAGACATTGGTCCGCGATCGCGCCACCGGAAAAACTGCGCTCGTTTCTTGAAAGCGGCCAATTGCTTGCCTATGAAGTGAACGTTCCTGAGTGGCATCCCGGAATCAAAGTCGAGCCCGCGCTTGCGTTGCCACGCGGCGGCAAAATCGGCTTTTCCCAAGAGGGCGATTGGGAGTTCCCCGTTGGAACGATCTTTTTGCGCTCGTACTGGCTGACCATAACAAATCCGACAGCAAGTCCTGCAAGGCTCATTGAGAGACGCATCATTGTCGTCGGACGGCCGTATTCATATGGCGCGTCATATCGCGTGAGTTTGGATAACGGCGATGCGGAATTGATGGAAGACGGCGCATTAACTTCGCTCGAGAGTTCGGGCAATAAAGCCTATCACTGGTTTTACCCGGCTGTGGATGACCGGCTCACCATTCCAAGTTTCAACAGCGCTTACATAGTCGATGCCAACACGCGACAACTCAATCGCGTCAGCGCCGACGGCCAGAATCAGATTGCGAAGTGGAATAAAGTGGGCCTGTTCGCCTCACCTCCAAGCGGCGCCGATTTTTCCGAACTTCCCGCGTTGCGCAACGTGCACGATCAAGGCGCGCCGCCAGAACTAAGCGTTCGTTCTTATCTGGATATGAATTGTTCCATCTGCCATCGCCCCGGCGGAAATTCGCGCGGCTTGTTTGATGCGCGTTTTGCGACGCCTCTCGATCAAGCTGGCATTATTAACGGTCAATTAGCCGCTGGTGATCTCGGGATTACAGCGGCTCGAATCGTTGTTCCGGGCAGTCCGGAGAAGTCGATTCTCTACCGACGCCTCAAGGAAGCGGGTTTTTTCCGGATGCCGTCAGTCCAATTTCACAACGAGCTGTCGCCCCTCCCTGCTGCCAGTCCTGGCGGAATGGATACGCTCGATGAAATCGGCGCCATTCAATGACCCGCCTTGATCGCGGTCAACCCTAGTAGGACAGCGCGTCTCGGCTTTCCAAACGGAGGTGCATCATGACAGGTGAGACGCGCTGTTTTACTAGTTACTGCGACTATTCTTGAACCGATCGTTGCCCCCAGGGGATCGGCATTGTCGGTGGCTTGCGATGCAGGTCACGTCGCTGATCTTTTGGACGATCCTTGAAGTAAGTCACGAAGCGGACGAGTTGCTTCACACATTCTTCGTACGCTTCGCGGCCCTTTTCCGGAGTCGCGAGTTCGGCATCACCCAACACGCCCGTGCCGGAATAACTGCTCGTCCAGGAGATCACCGTGGCCGGACCCGCCGCAAATAAATCAACCCAGTTGAATGGATTGTTTTCGTCGTTGAAGCTAATCGTACCGCTTTTGATGAGGTCTTTGCGAACGTTGCCGCCATCCAAGTAGAGATAGAGCGACGTTTCGAGTTCGCAAGCATGGGAACAACCGCCCGGAAACTTGCTTTGACGCCAGCGCGGCAGGAATGTCTTATCGACCGTCAACAAATTCCACCAGGCCGCCAGCACGCATTCAGCGTCCGTTTCCAGATTCGCACGACGCGCCACCAAATCAAGGTTCGGCATGTTCGAACCGTGCCCGTTCAGAAGGATGATCTTTTTGAAACCGTGGTAGGCGAGTGACTTGGTGATATCGAGGACATGATGCATGAAGTGCTCGAAGTCATTGTTGATCGTGCCCGGAAAATCCATGACGTGCCCGGTGTAACCATAGCAAACGGTCGGCAGCACAAGCATCTTGTCCGGAATTTCCCGGCCGGCCCCGCGCGCAATCTCGGTCGGGCAGATGATATCGACGTCGAGCGGCAAGTGATGGCCATGCTGCTCGACCGCGCCGCACGGCAGGATGCAAACTTTGCCGAGATCAACGGCGTCGTTGATTTCGGGCCAGGTCAGTTTTTCGTAACGGAATTCTTGGGCAGCGCGTGTGCTCATACGTTGGTCAAAGATTGGAGAACGTCTAAACAGGGAATCGCCGAAAAACAACGACAATCTAAATCGAGACTTACGACATTGGTACATTCGCCTTTAGACTGAGCAAGGCAATTTTAAGGCAGGGCGAACCTGCCAACTGCGGACTGTGCCAATGTCGTGTGCCTCAATTTAGATGAAATGGTCGGACGCTTTCTAAAACGAAGATTGAATCTCGCGCTCATTTCACGTAAGCCACTTCGCCATGATCTCATGGGATAAATCCCGTCAACTTATCGCAAAGAATGAACAATGGATTCCGGGCGGTGTAGTCTCACTAAACCGCAGGTGCGATCCGAATATTTGCTTTCATCGCGGACGCGGCAGCCGCGTGTGGGACATCGACGGCAATGAATACATCGATTATCAGGCCGCCTTCGCCGCTTTTTTTCTGGGGCACAACGATCCCGACGTGAACGCAGCCGTCGCGCAGGCGTTGCAGGATGAGCGCGTTCTCATGGGCGCCGGCCCCACCGACATGGAAGGCGAATTGGCGCAACTGATTTGCCAACACGTGCCATTCGTGGAGAAGGTCCAGTTCACCAGCACGGGATCCGAGGCCACGTATCTTGCCGTTCGCTTGGCTCGCGCTTGCACCGGCCGCGATCACATTGTTATCATTCAAGGCGGTTACAACGGCTGGTTCAACGAAGTCGCGGCCAATGTCATCAGCAGCCTTCCGGACATCGGACCTCGCGTCAGCCCGGGTGAGTATCCATTCGATGGTTTGTCGGCGGGCGTTCCGGAGAGTCACAAACGGCAAGTTCACGTTATCAACTTTAATGACCTCGATTCCGTCGAGTACGTCGCGAAACGTTATCCAATCGCCTGCATTATTCTGGAACCGATCCTTCAGAATATTGGAATCGTGAAACCGCAGCCGGGCTATCTGGAAGGCTTGCGGAAGCTCGCGGATGCGCACGGTTTCCTGTTGATCTTCGACGAAGTGAAAACGGGCTTTCGCCACGCGCTGGGCGGTTACCAAGGTTTGTCCGGTGTGCAGCCTGACATTTCAACTTTTGGCAAAGCGATTGCCAATGGCTACCCGCTCGCAGTGATCGGCGGGAAAGCGCGCTACATGGATTACTTCGCGCACCCAGAGAAGGCCAAGCGAGTTTTAATCGCCGGCACATATAATGCCCATCCCATTCCCGTCGCGGCGGCGATTGCCACAATCAAGAAACTCGCTTCGTCTCAGCATCGTGTTTACGACCATGTGGGCAATCTTGGCCAAACGTTGGCCGAAGGGTTGAATTGTATCTGGGCAAAGTTTGGGGAGCCTTTCTATCTAGCTCGCGAGCGTTCCGCGTTCTGTCTCTATTTCATGGACCACGCGCCGCGTGATTTCCATGACCTTGCCTCGCACCACAATTTCGAGTTGGACAAACGATACCGCTTCGAACTGATCAAACGGGGGATTTACCATTTTCCGCTGCCCTTGAAACAGGGAAGCATTTCCTTCGCGCATTCAACAAAGGATATCGACGAAACGCTCACCAAGACGGAAGAGGTAACACGCTTATTGTTTCGTTAGCTTCAAGGCAAACCAAACAAGACTGGGAGATCGCGTGCGCCGTGCAGGATTCGAGCGACCTCAATTCCTCCGTCCATGGGCCGATAGAAAATGAGGTGGTTTGCAACTGGAAAACTCCGAAGGTGAGGCGTCAAACCTTCGCGACGACACCCCAAGCCAGCGCTTTGGCGACGAGCTTGATTTTGTTAGTTATCGTTTCAATGAATCCGCTGCAGAAAGATCGTCTTCAGCGATAATCAACCAGATTTCGTCGAGGTCCAATCGAGCCCGATTCGCGATACGGTACGAGCCCATCCTCAGGAATTCTTCATGCGGCGGCGCAACTTGTTTCGGCCTTCCGTCTTAATTTCGTCCGCCAAGCGGTTGAATGTATTCTCGTCGCAGGTTTGAAACTGCCCCGCCTCTAACTGCTCAATTCCGACAGTGATTTCTTTCCTGAGTGTTTCAAGATGCCTTTTCTTAAAAACGTCTGAATCGGTCCACCATCGGAACAACTCGGATTGTTCATCTGGCGTGAGCTGCGCGGCCGCAAGCTTTATCTTATCCAAGGTTTTCATGCCAAAGAAAACTATCAGTCAAGCCCATATGACGCAAACCACTTTCAATCCTCGACTCGTGCGCTGTTTCATTTTGCTCGTTTACTTGCGTATTGAGCGATGCTGAAATGCTCGGCACATGAAGATCACGGCGATTAAGACGTTGGTTTGCCATGCACGCATGCGCAATTGGGTTTTTGTCAAAGTGCTCACCGACCAGGACGGCCTGTGGGGCTGGGGCGAAGCGACGCTCGAATGGCACACGCGCGCAATTCTCGGAGCAATCGAAGATATCTCGCAACTGCTCATCGGCGAGGACCCAACGCGCGTCGAGCACCTTTGGCAGATGATGTATCGCCAACACTTCTGGCACGGGAATGGAATCGTGCGCGCCACCGCCATCAGCGGCATTGATCTCGCTCTCTGGGATATCGTCGGCAAAATCCACAACGTGCCATGCCACAAACTTTGGGGCGGGCCGGTGCGCGATTACGTTCGCCTCTACACACATCTTGGCGGCGGCAAGATGGAAGATTTCTATGAAACACATCCATCCGATGCCAAACGGTTCGCCGAACTGGCCGCTCAAGCCGTCGCCGATGGATTCACTGCTTTCAAATCGATGGCCGTGCCCGAGACAATGCCAATCGAAGGCCTAAGGCCAATCAAATATGCAGAGGCTTGCGTCCAGGCCATGCGCGAGGCGGTTGGCGATGGGATCGACATCATGGTCGATTGCCATGCCCGCCCGTCGCCGCGAATGGGACTTCTCTTCGCAAAAGCGCTCGAGCCATTTGGCCTTTATTTCTTCGAGGAACCTTGCTGGCCCGAAAGCGTTGACGGCATCGCGGAAGTGCAGCGCGCCGTGTCAACGCCGATCGCGACAGGCGAACGATTAGTCAGCCAGCATGCCTTTCGTGAACTGCTGGAAAAGCGCGCCTGCAGCGTGATCCAGCCCGACATCACACATTGCGGCGGACTCAGCGAAGCGCGACGCATTGCCGCGATGGCGGAAGCGCATCGCGTGGCGATGGCCCCGCATAATCCGCAAGGCCCGGTCAGCACGGCAGCTTCGCTCGAATTTGGCTTTGCCACGCCCAGTTATATCATTTGCGAGACGGTGCATCGCGATGTCCCATGGAGACAGGATATCGTGAGAGAAGGTTTCACCGTGGAGAAGCAAGGGCGCATCGTCAGACCGTCGAAACTTCCCGGGCTTGGCATCGAGATCAACGAAGCGGAGGTAGCGAAACATCCGTTTCAACAAGAGCACGTGCTGCGGACGTTCTATGCCGACGGCAGCGTCGGGGATTGGTAATCTGATTGACTCGTGGGCCAGGTCACGTCGAGGCCATTCAACGCCTTGTGTCGTGTGTTCTTCAGCCTTCGCCCCTGTTGCGGGGAATTCTTCCAAAGACGAACCATCATATTCAGGAATTTCAGATCACTGAAATCGACAATCGTGCTGCCAGATCCGGGCGATGGAAAAAGCATTTCATAGAACTCGAGCACCTTTCGAAAAAGCTTGGCGGCTAGCCTTGACTGTTTGTGAATTTCCGGCCCCAGATCAGTTGAAGCATCCGACGGGATTCACGCTCGCCCTCGAGCCAAGCGCGCCGTTCAAAGGCATGCATCAGCTCGATGAAGTCACCTGAAAACCGCTTGACGCATCCGAAATCCACCAGCCCGTTCGTTCCATCCACCGTTATCTTCCTTCCAGGAACTCCTATGAAAACTCGGTGATGCGGTGGCGTCCTTGCTGATCCGTTCCGTCAGCAATTACTGAATAAGCTCTCCATGAACCTCTCGGTATGTAGTCCCGCCTTTAGGCGGCAGCATTTGCTGGCAGCGAAACAGTTTTTGCGGATTGCATTCGCTCCGGCTAAAGCCTAATGCCTTTCGGTAATTTCAAGGAGCAACGTGTCCCGGAGGGACAGCCATTCGCAAAAGCTTTGAATTACCGAAAGGCATTAGGCCGCAACGTCAGGTTCATGGGCGCCATGCGCGAAAATGTGTTTCGGAGAGATCTCTCCATGAACCGCGAGGTGCGGCTGCGGTGCTCCCCAGCTTGCGAACAGTAATTGCGGCGGCGCAGCAACGCCGCCCTGCCACGTGTTGGTTCATCGTCCCAATGCGCGTTAAAAAGAACGTGAAAGCTCCCCATGAACCGGAGCGCCGGTCCATGGGTTCAACACACGACATTTGTTTCGTAGAAGTCTTACCACAGACCCAAAGCTCCATCTGCTTCCCAAAGCTGTGACGCACGATACGGTTTCATTTGTTTGATCGATTTCCAGGATGCCGAACCGTCCAACAAACCAACATTTCCGCCTTGTCCACCAATGCTCGCTGGAGTTTGGTTGTACGCTTCGGTGTGAGCATCGAAATAATTCTCCTCACGCACGACCGGGCCGCGGGCGCTGTGTGGAGCAAGGATCCGCTGGAAGCTGTAACAGTAAACGTTTAAGTCCGCGACTAGGGGAAGAGTCGGCGAATCGGTCATCTTGGCAGGGGATATCCACTGGTTAGTTGTCCCGGGCGGAGGTTCCCATGGCGTGCTGGGATGACCACCCAGATAATGATAACCGATCGCCACGCCATAAGTATCGTGGACTCTCCAGTTATCTTTTCGCTCCATCCAAATCGCCAGATTGGGACAATCGAGTGATTTCATCTCGGACATGTACCGCAGAAGGTTGGTCTTTGACTGATTGGAGAGAATCGGCGTGTGAGTGTCGTCCTGATTCTTGTTGTCCGTTCCGCCCGGTGGGAGTTTCTCATCGTTGTCACCCGCATAAAGCTGAATCGCCAGGAGGAATTGCTTCTCGTTGTTCAAGCAAGCGGTTCGCTTCGCGCGTTCCTTGGCAACGGTCAGAGCCGGGAGAAGTAGCGAGGCCAGAATCGCGATGATGGCGATCACCACCAATAGCTCGATGAGCGTGAATGCACTTCGGCCATTCACGGTTTTATCCGGACTTTGATGAAGCGCGCCCGTTCCGGAAGGAGCGGAACATGGGCTCGCAAGCCCTGGTCTGTCGCGGTCAATGGCCCTTCCAGCTTGATCCAATTCGCCAGGGCGGTGTGCACGTCGCTGCTATAAATCAGCTCGACACGATTGGCGTGATCCGCGTTCAAGGGCTCCCCGGTGGTGGATCGGATTAATAGGTCCACCGTGGCGCCATCGATAGTCGAAGCGGCAATTGAAAGTGGCGGAACCGCGACCGAGGCCACGGCAACATCCATCGCTAGGATTTCGGAATTGACCGACGAGTTGCGAGCGTAGATTCGGCCGTTGGAAAGGACCGGGCGATTCCAACAGTACAGATTCAATATCTTGAATTTCGCAGTTTCGGTATAAGCCTGTGGATTGGGTTCCACGAGGACAAGCTCGCCAGCTTCAGTCAGCACGATCAACGTATTCGCTGCTTTAATCACGCTGCCATAGGAAATCCCGGCGGAACCGACAACCGTTTGCGCCCAGCGATTCATTCCAGTGGCTGCGTCAAGGCATGCGAGCCGGCCCTGGCCTGTGTTCGGAGAGGGTATGGTGTAGAAGAACCGTTCGTGGACTACAGGAGTCGACCAATGGGCTTGGTAAGTGGTCCCGCGCTGCTGGGCTGATTGAGTAGCCGTGAATGTATTCCCGTTCTTTGCGACGCGCGCGATCCAGGTGCCCGAGCCATAGGCTGCGGAAGCATAAACATACTCGCCCGCCACCGAAGGCGAAGCCGCGGTGGAAGTGGCAGAAGGTGAAAACGGAAGGCGCCAAAGCAAGGCGCCGGTATCGGGGAGGACCGATGCCAATCCCGCGCGGGTCAGAAAAATGATTTGAGGAACGCCATGAATCGTTGCGTAGACCGGAGTGGCGTGGGTCAGTCCATCCGTCAGATTGCTCCAGACAACCTGCCCGTTCGTCTTGTTCAGGGCCATGAGACGGCGAGAGCCGCCGTTCGAGTTGACGTAAATCAACTCACCCACCAACAGAGGTGAAGCCGCATTTTCCCATGGAATATTATGGCTGCCGAGTTCTGCTTGAAAATCGCGGCTCCAGACGATGGTTCCATCCGCCACTTTGAGGCAGTAGAGCTTGAGTTGCGACGTGGAAACGTAAAGGAAATCTCCTTCGACAGTGGGTGTGGATCTCGGTCCGTCAGCTCGGCGGTCGGTTTGCGAAATGTCGCTGTAATCGGCGATATCAAGATGCCGTGCCCAGAGCTCCGTGCCAGACATGGCGTCCAGCGCGACACAGAATTCGCGCTGACCGCTCGCGGTCGTGCGCCTATCCTGAGTGAAGAGGCGGCCATTGCTGACCGAGATTGAACTCCATCCCGGCCCAATTGGTTTGCGCCATAAAACTTGCGGTGGCTCCGCCGCCCAATTCGTTCGAATGCTCTCGGGCGAGCTGTTGTCGCCAAGCGGCCCGTTGTACTGTGGCCAATCAACTGCCAGCGTCATCCACATGGAAACGTGCAAAACAATGCACGCCAGGAGCGAGTTCCGATAGGTTCTCATATCATTTTTAGTAGCTGCTGCCCGATTGCCAATCAGCAATTCGCATTTGAAACGCCGGGCTATTCTCCCGCTGTCCCTCCGGGACAACCATTCGCAAAAGGGCTTTGAATTACCGAAAGGCATTAGACTAATGCCGGCTAAAGCAGAGATTCCATACACGAGTTCGAGGGGCGGACGAATTACGTTTCACCACAAACCAAAGGCTCCATCTGCTTCCCACAATCGTGACGCCCGATACGCTCTCATCTGCCTGATGTCGCGCCAAGCCGCCGAACCGTCGAGCAACGCCACATTGCCTCCCTTCGCGCCGATGTCCGGCGGGCTTTGTTGATACGCCTGCGGGCGTGCGTCGAAATAACTCTCTTCCTTTACCACCGGCCCGCGCCCGGTGTGCGGCGCGAGGATGCGCTGAAAGCTCGGCGCCCAGACGTTCAAATCCGCAACCAACGCGAGCGTGGGATCATCATCCGTTTTTTGAGGTGAAACCCATTGGTTGGTCATGCCGGACACCGGCTCCCACGGTGTTCCTTCGTGACCTGCCAGGTAATGGTAACCAACCGCAATTCCCCACCCCTCGTGCATTCGCCAGCCTTCCTGTTTTGCCATCCATGGCGCAAGGCTGGGACAGTCCACGGCCTTCAAGTCGCTGGCATAGCGCAGCAGATTGGTTGTCGCCACCTTGGAAAAGATCGGCGTGTGCGTATCCCGAGGATCGCTGGCATCGGTGCCTCCCGCCAGGAGCTTCTCGTAATTATCGCCGGCGTAAATCTGGACGGTCAGGACCAATTGCCGCTGATTGTTCAAGCAGGAGGTGCGCTTCGCCCGCTCTTTGGCAGTGGCCAAAGCCGGCAAAAGCAACGACGCCAGGATGGCAATGATCGCGATGACGACCAGTAATTCGATGAGCGTGAATCCACGGCGAATGTTTGGCATGCTAGTCGAAATGGGTTCGTCATTATTCATAACTATGGGAGATGACGCTGATTGTTGCGGCGGGCGTTACAGCAATGGGATGTGCGTTTGTCGGCACACGCGTCGCGGAGTTTCTCTCGACCGTGTTTCAGCTCTGGCTTCAACTTCACCTCATCGATTCGAGAGTGCCGAACATTGGCTGTGGGCGAGGGCCTGCATCACGCCAACGAACATATCAGCAAAAGAACACAAAGAAAGACAAACACTTGAGGTTGCAGCGACGATTCACCCGGCGGATGAGAAGCATCCCTTTCTCAACGTCCTCTCTTTGCGATCTTTGCAATGCAATAGCTGAAGTCGTGCATCATTGCGAAAACTCTTGGCTTGTGGTTTGAACAGAAGATCGCCAAGAACGCGAAGATCAGGTTTCCAATCAAAGAACGCATGCCCCGCGCCTTCCACCTGGGACATACTCAACCGTCTGACCAACCGCCTTTAAAGCATCGGCAAACGCCTGCGCGCCCTCATGCCGGACGAGACGATCCTCCATCCCTCGCACCATATACTGCGGCACGACGCGCTCTTGTGCATTTGGAATATGCTCCTGCGGCGCCACTGCCTTGATCACCGCCATTGTGTTCGCGTTCTTGTCGACGTTGGTTGTGCCGAGCCAGCAGTAATCCATGCTGCAAACGACATCATTCCCGCCGCGCACCAACTCCCGCGCCTGCCCGCGCATCATATCCCAGGAAAACGGTTTCCGTCCGGTGCTGCAAGTGCGTGGACGAGCCGTGCGCTGCTTTGGCCGCCCCGCCTGTCGGCCTCACCGATCGAGACCCGCACTGGCCAGCCGAGCCGTTCCTTGGCGTGCGGCAACCGGGAGCAACCGCGTCTTGGGACAAGCTCTAGTTAACGGCAGCCTTCACGTTGTAACAGAAGAGAGTATCCTGATCGCGGACGTACAGTTTGCCGTTGGCAACGACCGGGTGGGACCAGGAATGGGCTCCACTCGGGTCGGGTATCCGAAACCGGCCGCGTTCGATGTATTCCTTGCGGCTGGGCTCGATCAATATCATTTCGTCTGCGGCGCCCCGCGCTTCGGTATCGTTGCGATAGTAAATGCGGCCGTCGGCGACCGCTACGGAACCTTTTCGCACGCGACGCTTGTCGGGGTCGCCCTCGTTCCAGAGCACCTCGCCTGTCTGAAAGTTGAGACAAACCAGGTAGCCAGTGCCATTGCCACCATTCCCTCCGTAAAGGGCGCCGTCGATTAGAACCACGCCACCGTGATGGTTTTGTATATTCCTTGAGAACCAGCCTTCCTCCGCCTTGATGCCACCGTTGCCGTCTTTGCTCAGCTTCACCAAGCCGCCGCCCGCGCCGTAGGCCGAAGCAGCGAACACTTTTCCATCATGGTAGAGCGGTGTGGAACAGTTGATACCGTTACCGTTGGCGGGCCGGTCATATCGCCAGAGGAACTTGCCGTCGGAAGCGGAGACCCCGATGAGTGCCTTCGCGGTGAGTTGGACGTGCTGGCGCTGCCCTTCGAAATCGATGGCGATGACCGAAGCGTAAGCTGCCCCTGAGCCACCCCCTCGGCCTCCGAAACCACGGCGACCCCCACCGGGGCCACCCGTTTCACCGGCGGGACCGGCGGGGCTAGCTGGCATCTGACTCTTCCAGATTGTGTTGCCGGTTAACTTGTCGAGGGCCACCAGCATTGCCTCCTGGGCTCCGGGAGTGCATATGACCTTGTCGCCGTCAACCAGTGGTGATTCCCGGAAACTCCAGGTTGGCACGCGGCCTCCGAAATCGCGCGTCATGCTTTTTTGCCAAAGGATTTTGCCGTCACTGACCTGGAGGCAGGACACGTCGCCGCCCATGCCGATGACATAGAGCCGTTCGCCATCGACGGTTGGAGTGCCGCCCGGTCCCTCCTTTGACTGGGGCATGCCTCTTTGCTCGAAAGCGGGTCCCAGACGTGAGACCCAGAGCTCCTTGCCATCCTTTTCTGAAAGCGCCCAAACCACTTCATCCGCGCCGCGGTTGGCCATGCCGTAGAGTTTCCCGGCCGAAATTGACGGAGCGCTGTCGCCGCCGCCGAGACCCTTGGCCTTCCAGGCTAACGGCGGACCATCTTTCGGCCATTCCTTGAGGAGACCGGTTTCCTTGGAGATCGCATTGCGCTGCGGACCTTGCCATTGCGGCCAATCGTCGGCGGAGGCGGTGGAGAGCAACAATCCTGCGGAGACAAGGTGGATTACTGTTTTGGTTCTAATCATAAGTTCTTTGACGACTTGGTTCACTTCACGGTTTCGGCATTCTGCTGGCGTAACAAGCGAAAAATCGAAGAAGAACCCGCAAAACTTTTTTTACATTCGTTCGTCTTGCTCCTCAAGTTCCCACAAACGACGGGTTCTGCCCATGAACCGTTGGGTATGTAGTCCCGCCTTTAGGCGGCCGCATTTGCTGGTAGCGAAACAGATTTGCGGAGGGCAATCGCACCGGCTGAAGCCCAATGCCTTTAGGCAATTCAAGGCCGTGTGGCAAATGGTTGTCCCGAAGGGACAAGCGCCTTCTGCATTACCGAAAGGCATTAGGCTGAAGCTGGGACTACATACCGCAACAGTCGGTTCATGGTCGGTGGGCCGCCACATGCATCTGAGGCTTGCAATGCGGCAGGAAATCCGCACCTTACGGCGCACCGGGACGAACCCAAAGCCGTCCGGCCGCAGGGCACGGTTCATCCGAGCCTCACGGCAAAGTGCCTGGTTCAGCTACCCGACTTATGGATTTACAGTTGCGACAAGACGTCCGCCGCCTGACCACACGCCTCGGCCGCATCATACGCGAGCAAGAGGGCGAGAAACTGTTCGCCAAAATCGAGGCGGTCCGGTTGCTCTCGAAATCTGTCCGCGCACGCCACGATCCCACGATCATCAGGGAAAAGCTGCGGCTCATTCAGTCGCTTTCGATCCGTGAAGCATACCGGCTTGGACATGCCTTCTCGCTCTTCTTTCAGGTGGTCAACGTTTGCGAAGAGCAAGCACGCCTGCGCCATCTCGAACGCACGCCCGAACCGGTCCAATCTCTATGCTCGCTCTTTGCCGAACTGAAACGCGCCGGCATTTCGGCGGATGAGTTGCAGAAGGTCCTTGACCAACTGCAAATCCAACCGGTCTTGACCGCGCATCCCACCGAACCGAAACGCCGCGTCACCCTCCGCCACTTGCAACGTTTGCGCAATCATCTGGACGAACCGGACGAAGTGCTCGAAGCGCTCTGGCAAACCGAAGAGGTCCGCGACCGCGCCGTAACTCCGATGCGTGAAGTGGCGACAGTCCTCTTCTTCTTCGAGCAAACGATCTTTCAAACCATCGGGGAATTTTACGCCGTGTTCGACCGGGAGCTGCGCCGGCATTTTCCAGGAGTCGAGCGTCGGGAGGCCTTCCTGTGCTTCGGCAGTTGGGTGGGCGGTGATCGCGATGGCAACCCGTTTGTGACGCCGGATGTGAGCCGCGCCACGGTGGCAGCTCAGCGCGACCTGGTCGTTCGGCTGTACGATCGCGAATTGGAGTGTTTGCAGAGTGAATTGACGCACGCCGCGGGCAACGACAGCAAGGTGCCCCGCGCCGAGATGGATGCAACAGAGTTCGAGCCGCGGGAGGTTTTTCGCCACGACGTGAGCAAGATTCGTCAACGGCTGGCCGCCGGTGAAGCCACCGCGCATCAAATCGCGAGGGATCTCCGGCAAATCCGCGATCGACTCCGCCGCCAAGGCGCCAGCCGCGCGGCCGGGGGACGAATATCGCGTTTGATTGATCAAGTTCAAACCTTCGGCGTGCGCCTGGCCGAGCTTGATTTCCGGGAGCACAGCGGGAAGCTAGACAGCGCGCCCGAAAGCGTGGCCGAGCAGTTGCGCACGATCCTCGAAATCCAGCGGCGATTCGGCCCTGACATGACCGACCACTACATCGTCAGCATGACGCGCAATGCCGGGGACGTTCTCAAGGTCTGGCGGATGGCGCGCGAGATAGGTCTGACCCAAATCGATCTTGTGCCGCTTTTCGAAACGATTTCAGACCTGCAGAATGCGCCCGGAGTCTTGGCGGAGTTGTGCGCCGATTCCTCGTACCGCAGGCACCTGGAAGCGCGCGGCCATACCCAGGAGATCATGCTCGGCTACTCCGACTCGAACAAGGACGGCGGCTACGTCGCGGCAAATTGGTGGTTGTACTGGGCGCAGAAGGAATTGGTGGCTTCGGCCCGGCAGCTCGGCATTCAGCTTCGCTTTTTTCATGGCAAAGGCGGCACGATCGATCGCGGCGGCGGGGCCAGCTATCGCACCCTGCGCGCGCAGCCTCATGCTTCGCACAATTGGCATCTGCGCATCACGGAACAGGGAGAAGTGGTTTCGCTCAAATACGCCAATCCCGCCATCGCGCAACGCAATCTCGAACAGCTCACCTCCGCCGTGATCGCCGCCAATTGCCTCGACGCGCGCGATGCTCACCATTTCGCGGCGGGCGAGAAGGCCGTTCATCAACTGGCCGAATCGTCGCGGATTTTCTATCGGCGGCTCGTGTATGAGACGCCGGAATTTACCGAGTACGTCTGGGAGGCCACGCCACTCGATCTGCTCGAACTGCTGCGGTTTGCTTCGCGTCCGACGCGGCGGCACCAGACTCGGGATATCACGGCGTTGCGTGCGATCCCGTGGGTGTTCGGGTGGACCCAGTCGCGCCATTTCCTCGCCGCGTGGTACGGGTTGGGTCACGCGGTGGAGGAATTCGCCCAGCTCAATCGCGGTCTGCCGCAACTGCGCGAACTTTATCGGCATTGGCCATTCTTCGCTGGGCTGATCGATAACGCAGCCTTGTCACTGGCTAAAACCGACCTGTACATCGCCGAGCGCTATGCCAGCCTCGTGCGTTCGAAAAGCACGCGTGACCGAATCTTCGGGATGATCGCGGGCGAGTTCCATCGCAGCGTCAACGCGGTGCTCAAGATTACCGGACGCAGCCAACTCCTCGGCCAGCATCCTGTGCTGAGCGAATCCATTCGCTTGCGCAATCCTTACGTGGACCCGCTTCATTATTTGCAAATCCGCTTCCTCCGCACGTGGCGGCGCCTGGACCCGAAGGAACGCCCCGAATCGTTGCGCCGGCTGCTCGCGTTGACGGTTAATGGAATCGCCTTCGGCATGAAAAGCACGGGCTAAGTTTATGCAAAGACTGATCGATGGAGTGCATCGTTTCCGCAGCCAGGAGTTCGGACGGTACTCAGCCTTGTTTCGCAAACTCGCGCGCGAGGGACAAAACCCGCACACGCTCTTTATCACCTGCGCTGATTCGCGCGTCCTGGCCGAACTCATCACCCATAGCGCGCCGGGAGATCTGTTCGTCGTCAAGAACGTGGGCAACATCGTGCCGCCGGCGACCGTCTCCGGCAGCACGAATTCCACCGCGGCCGCGATTGAATTCGCCGTTCAGTCGCTGCAGGTCAGTGATATTGTTGTTTGCGGCCATTCGCAGTGCGGCGCCATGGCCGCCTTGCTCGATCCCCCCGCGCTGGCCGAACCGATGCCTCATCTCGCGAGCTGGCTCGACCTCGCGCAGCCCGTCCGGAAAGTCATCGAAGAAAATTACACGCACCTGGCAAGCCCGCTCGCACGCCAGACCGCCGCCGCGGAGGAAAATGTCCTTTTTGCTTTGGAGAACCTCAAGACCTATCCGGGCGTGAACTCGCGGCTCGATGATGGGCGGCTTCACTTGCACGGCTGGTTCTTTGAAATCGCCACCGCCGAATTGTTCGCCTTTGACCCCGACCAAAAACAGTTCCTTCCACTGAGCCAACCGGACGCATAGACAGTGCTATGACAAAGTGCGCAACTCGTCTGAAAAACTGATCGCCGCGTTGCGCGTTGCCCGTTGGATTGTTTTGTGCCGTCGCCATCAACCTGGTTTGTGAACAGAAGATCACAAAGGGCGCGAAGATTAGAATATTCCAGATCCTTGGCGGCGCTGGCTCATTGCTGCCGCCCACGCAGGCCGGTGTGGGCATCTTCGTTTAAGCATATATTCCTCTTACGAGTCAATCGGACCGAACACCGCTTGCTCGCGTCGGAATTGCGGAAGTGGCTCGGCGGTGAAACCCGTTGCCGAACCAAGCTCAACCGAAGTTTTCCAAGGCCTCAAAAGCCGGGATGATTTGATGGACTTTTTGGGAAAGGAAGAGCTTTGTTTCGGCGACACCAGATTCCACTGGTTCTCAAAGCGATCCCGCCGACAGAAACATTCCCGACAAAAAGATGAAACTCTGATGTTTCTATCGAAAGTTTTTCTGTCGTCAATTGTCAGGCCAGACTTACGCTGCCAATTTGCAATGGAGCCGTAATCCATTGCCGATTGTGAGAACTGACCCTTTTATCAGAGGTTGGAAACGGAACTTTTCTAACATCGCAAACTGCCGGGTGCTTAAAATGCCAAAAGTCGGGACCTTTATCCTATCCAAAATGTGCATTGAAACCGGCTCCGTGAGAAATTAGGCTATCCCCATGACAACAAAGACAGGCGCAGTGAACGGCTTGAGCGGGCCAGATGCCGGCTGCGCCGACGCCATCGAAGACTGCCTTAAGGAGATGGCCGCCGTACGCAAAAGCATGAAGAAGACCGATGCGGAAATCCGGCGGTTGCGGGCATCGAGTCGCCGCAAGTTGGACGAAACCTGGGCCATCATCCGCCGTGTTCAAGCCGCTGTTTGAATTTGTCCGGCAGGCGCTCTTCCTGCAGCAAGACGTTCGGCAACTCAAGGAGGATGTTGCAGGCTTGGAACGTGGGCTTCACGAAACGAACGAAGCGCTTCGTCAGCTTGCCTTTGAAGTCCAGCGCATCAGTGAACGCGAGCAACATGAACGAGAAAAGTTGACGCTTCGGTTGGAAAACGCCCTGCTTCGCCTGGAACGTCAGCTTCCGCCATCGAAAAATCGGAAGAAGCTGAAGTAATCCGGCGCTGACCGGCGAGGGTGACGTAAAAGCCGACCAGCACCAGTTCCTGCTCGCTCTTCGGTGAATGTTGAAAACACCCATAACTCTCATTCGAGTTTGACAATTCTTGGCCCCGTTCTGCGACACAGGAGTTCTCAATATCATTCCACCACTTTTCTGTAGCGGTGAGCCTCGTCTTCAGGTCACTTTTCGGCGTTGGATGGGCAGATTGGCGAGCGGATGGCCGGAGCGCTTCTCGCGCTTGCGCACCTCGGCGAAGAGACGATGCACGTCGTGTCCGCGCGCGGCGGACAACTCGTCTTTGATGCGCCAGATTTCACGCAAGACAAGATCACCTTCGGTCTTTTCAATCGCGTCGCTCTTTGATGTCTTCCTGGAGCGGATATCTTTCATCGGATTCGTCAGTTGTTGGATGGAGAGAAGTTCCTGCTGCGTGCGAACGTTCCAAAAGCGAACCGTGCTGTCATCGCTGACCGACGCGAGGGTTTCGCCTTCCGGAGCGAACGCCAGCCACCGAACGCCTTGGGTGTGCCCTTTGCAAACACCTACCATTTTTCCAGTCGTCGTGTCCCCAAAACGAATTGCATTCTCGGGATCGTTGATCGGTTCGGAGCCCGCAGCCAGAACACTCCCATCCTGTGAAAGCGCGAACGCAGCAAAAAAACTGTAGGCAACGTCGATCGAAAACTCGGCGAGAACGCGAGCGCATGTCTATCTCGCATCCCAAAGCCGGCGTGGTTGAAGACGCCTTGCGAATCATTGAGCAGCCGCAGTCCCGTGCCCGCCTTCAAATCCCAGAGAAGAATCCCTTCACGAGTGTCCACGACGATGACATGGCCGGCCGGGTTAAACGCAAAGGGCGGCATGCTGTCGGGAATTTCGGCGACGAGTTGGCCCGTGGAGCTGTCCACAACGCGAATTCCTCCTCGTGAGTTCGCAGCCAACCAACGTCCATCACTTGAGAAGGCGATCGGAGCCGAATAGTTTGTTAACGCAAGTGTCTCGGCCCAATCAGAAGTTCGCCACACTCGCACACTGTTCTTCCCTGCGGTCGCCAGCAAACCGCCGGAGGATATCGCGACGGAGTTTCCAGGCTTCGCTAATGACTTTATGAGGCTGCCCGTCTTCGAACCGTATATATTCACGGCCTCGCGCAAACCTACCACCAGGAGCTCAGGCGAGTTCGCAATAGAAAGAACCCTCGACGGTTCCTTGGCGATGATTTGATGTTCGTCTCCTTGTGCGGCATGCCAGAGATACCGCCATTCAAATCGTTTCTTACTTTCGGACTGATGCCTCGCGAGAAGGTCCTGCGCTCGCGCCAGGTTTCCGCTGAGAATTGATTGATGAGCCAGATTAACATCAGCTACATACTCATTTAGCTCAGCAAGAGCCTTCGATGCCAAAGCTGATTCGCGCTCCCGCTCCGCGTTGACGCGCAAAACTTCTTCTCGTTTTCGTCCATCCTCCGCGTTTCGTTCTGCTTTGGTCGCTCGCAAGGCCTGCAACACGCTGGCAACCGTGCTGCGGCCGCAACCAGGAGAATCGCTGCAGCCATCGCAAACGCGGCGCGATGGCGGCGAATGGTCTTTTGGAGCCGATAGGCAACGTTCTGCGGACGAGCGATGACAGGTTCGTGATTGAGATACCGGTGGAGATCTTCGGCAAGTTGCTGTGCGGTCGCGTAACGTCGGGAGCGATCTTTCTCCTGAGCGCGACATGGCGACAAACCGGTTCGGTTTGTTCAGCGCGATACACAACTCCAAAACCTCCTTCACCGATCTTTTCCAGGAGTTTATACCGTCCGATGAAGTCACCAATACGCTCCTCAGCAATGGTCAGCCTCCCCTCAGCTTCCATGGATTCGCGGAGCAACCCGGCAGCGCCTTGATCGAGAAAAGTGTCCGCCTGATCGTTCGCCAGCGGAGCTTCGACGGCTTCCTTGAGTTTCGGATCGCCAGCGGTCACTTTCGCCAGATAAGCATTGCGAGCCTCGATGGAAGGCTGTTCCAACAGACGAGATTGAGGCGGCGCCACGCAGCCTACCTTGCTGCAGCGGCGACGGCGTTTGCGGCCAGGTCGCGAGGATGTGGTTGCACGGCTTGTGCCGGGAGAGACGTCAACACGACGCAGATCGTGTGAGTGGCCGGGTCAGCCCACGCTATCGTGCCTGTTGATCCCGTATGACCGAATGTCTTTTCCGAACACCCTTTGCTCCCGGCTGTCAGTCCGACGTTCCATCCCAACCCGCGTGGCGTAACTCCCGGTGGATTGTGGTTGCTGACCATCAGCCTGGCCGTCTCCGGTTTCAGGCAAGCACCGGCTTCATCCAGGAACTCAGCCAGGAATTTCCCGATGTCTGGCGCCGAGGCGTGAGTGCCTCCCCAGGGGGCGCCGAATTGCCGCCACCAGGGACTGTTCCAATCCCAGTCCTTCGCTTTGGGATCACCAGCGCCCGATTCCGGGGCGGCGCGCTCAGTCTGGCACAAGACCATGTTTTCCAGTTTGAACCGGCCAAGTCCCTGGACGGAATGTTGCATCTCGAGCGGTTGAAACACTGCGCGCCCCACCAGAGTCCGAATTTCCGTTCCGCTGATCCGCTCCGCCACTCGCGCCGCCAGGAGGATGGCCATGCTCGAATACTGGTATTTCGAACCCGGAAGAAATTGCAGCGGCGTGCGCATCGCGTGTTCCACAAACTCCGAAAGCGGCGCGTGCTTGCTTCGCAGCTCATTATTCTCTGGCAACTGATCGGGCAACCCTGCTGTGTGAGTCAGCAGGTGTCGGATAGTCACCTTGTCGCGATGGTCGCCGACAAATTGTGGAAGGAACTTCCTGACCGGATCATCCAGTTTGAACTCACCCAACAAAGTCATCAGCGCCGTCATGTTGATCGGCTTGGAGATCGAACCCAGGAGAAACATCGCATCGGCGTTGGCCGCCTTTCCGAAAGATCGCGTGAACGAATTCTTCCCCTGAACCGCATGCAACACGGCGGCGGCAACTTGGCCACTGGCTGTCGCCCGCGTGAGAATCTCAACTGCCTCTTCCATTTGCTCGCGCCGTAACGCTGCCAACACCGGCGTGGCTAGGCCGGCGCCAAGACCGTTTTGAATGAACCTGCGACGTGTCATGGAGACACCTTAAAAGGCCCAGGATAAATATGAAGACTGAAGATTGATGACTTTGACGATAGATTTGACTTAAAGGTGCAGGAGAACTTCGCGGTTGGATTCGCTCACTCGGTACGTCTTCAAACATTCGCCCGCTTGGCTGCCCGCGCCGGTGGTTAAGTCGAATTTGTGAGCGTGTAAGGGACAGACGACCTGGCCGGCGCCGATCACACCTTCGGCCAGCGGGCCCTGTTTATGCGGACAACGGTTTTGCGTCGCGAATAAGCGGCCGTCGCGCTGGCGGAAGACGGCAATCTCGTGGCCGTCAATGACAAAGCAACGGCCCTGACCGACTGGAATTGTTTCAATACTGCCAAGATTTACTGTTTGCGAAGTTGTGTTCATAGCAAAAGGAGGAGGAGTGTTGGAGTGTAGGAGTGATGAGTCACGGCACCGGTTTCCCATTACTCCGTTGCTTCATGATCATCCGTTATTTTCGGCTGCTGCAAGGACGTGCGCCAGTTCCGCACCACTGAACTGCTGGGGGGTACCCCGGCAATTCGGTTTCCTTCCAAGGGTCTTTGTAAGCGTCCACCGCCTTCTGGATATCGGCGTCGAGACGCGCACAGATGCTTTCGCTGTCATCCACGATGACTTTGCGGATCGCTTCAATGCCGAGGCGCTCGACGAACCCATAGCTGCGTTCGAGATACTTTCCGTGCTCGCGATAATACTGCATGAACCGTCCCATGTACTTGAGCACATCGGCATGGGTCTCGACGGTGCAAAGCAGATCGCCTTTGCGCACGCTGCCGCCCGCTGCGCCGCCGACGTAAATCTCCCACTTGCCGCCTTCGATCGCCACGGCCCCGAGGTCTTTGTCGTACGCTTCTGAGCAATTGCGCGGACAGCCCCCAGTCGCGAGCTTCATCTTGTGCGGGGATTCAATGCCCTGAAAGCGCCGCTCGATTTCCTGCGCCAGCTTGATCGAGTCGCCGAGGCCGTATCGGCAGAAATCCGTTCCCACACAGCTCTTGCAAGTGCGGAACGCCTTTGTGTAAGCGTGGCCGCTGGGAATGCCGAGTTCCTTCCAAATCTTCGGCAGGTTCTCCTTTTTCACACCGAGCAGATCAAGCCGTTGGCCGCCGGTGATTTTGACCATCGGCACCTCGAACTTCTCGGCCACGTCGGCAATGCGACGCAACTCAGCGGGCGACATGACGCCACCGTAAATGCGAGGGACGACCGAGAACGTGCCGTCTTTCTGAATGTTCGCGTGGACGCGGTCATTAATAAAACGCGCGTCACGTTCATCGTCGTATTCGCCGGGCCAGAGTGTTTTCAGCAACGAAGCCAGGCCCACCTTCCTGCCGGGGTCTTCCTTGCCACCGGCCAGTTCACGGAAGACGGCGCTGACGGACTTGAGCCCTCGCTTTCGAATCTCGGCCACGAGCTGCGATTTCTCGAGGGGCACGCCCGGGACGTAATAATGTTCGCTCGGATCGTCCTTCACTTCGCCCGCGTAAGCCTCGATGAGCTGCGCGACGAGTGACTTGCATGAACCGCAGCCGAGGCCCGCTTTCATGCATCCGCCGACTTTCGAAACGGAATGGCCTTTGCCGATGGTGATCGCTTCCTTGATCTGGCCTTTGCTGACGCCGTTGCAATTGCAAATCTGCGCGTGGTCGGGCAGATCGAATACGCTTAGGACCGGCGCGCCGCTCGAACTGCCGAACAAAAGGTCGGCGCGGCGGGCGGAGACGGCGGCGTTAGCCATGAACATCTGCATCAGCACGCCGGCCGTGTCGGTTTCGCCCAGCAAGATTGCACCGGCGATGACGTTGTCGCGCACGATCAACTTCTTATAAACGCCGCGGGACGGTTCGCGATAGACCACGACTTCGTCACCCGGCAACGAAGGCTTCGTTTCGCCCATCGATGCGAGCTCGACGCCCATCACTTTGAGCTTGGTGCCCAGCTTTGATCCGAGGTATTCAGCCTTCGGGTTGAATACCGTGAGCACGTCCGCCAGCACTTTGGCCTGTTCCCAGATCGGGTCCACCAAACCGTAAATTCTTCCGCGATGCTCGACGCACTCGCCCACCGCAAAAATGGCGCGGTCGCTCGTCCGCATCTGGTCGTCGCAAACCACTGCTTTGTTTACGGTCAGACCGGAAGCCGTGGCGATCTCGGTGATGGGCCGGATGCCGGCGCTGACCACAACCATATCGGTCTCGATCGTGGCGCCGTCCTTGAATTCGAGGTGCGTAATGCGATCGTTGGTCCGGACAATCTTTGCTGTGATGGTGTTGCACAACACTCGGATGCCCATGCCTTCGATGGTCTTCTTGAGCATTTCGCCGGCTTCAGGATCGAGTTGAGCGATCATCAATTGCGGCGCAGCTTCGAGGACAGTGACGTGCACGTCGTGTGTCATCAATCCACGAGCTGCTTCAAGTCCAAGCAGGCCACCGCCGATTACCGCGGCGCGCTTCGAAGCTTTGGCGAACTCGGCAATGCGGTCACAATCGTCGATGGTGCGGAACAGGAAAGCGCCTGGCCCGCCGAAACCTTCCATCGGCGGAACGAACGGACGCGAACCGGTCGCGATGATGACGTGATCGTACGGCTCCTCGACAACTGGGACGTCCGAAGCGATCCCATCCGCGCCATAGGCAATCGCATCTTTCCTGAGTGCGCCGCCGATGACCATTTTGCATTCGCGGTCAATGCGCGAAGCTTTCAGGCCCGCGTGGAGACGGATGCGATTCTCTTCCTACCACGCGAGCGGATTCATGAAAATCTCCGTGGCTGGCTGGCTGCCATTGAGCACGTTGCTGAGGAGAATGCGGTTGTAGTTCCCGTACGGCTCGGCGCCGAACATTGCAATGTCAAACCGATCCGGCGCGCGTTTCAGGATTTCTTCGGCGGCGCGGGCCCCGGCCATGCCGTTGCCCACGATGACGAGTCTTTGTTTGACTAAGGTCATAGATGATTGGGTAGCAGCCGGCGTGAGGAGCCTTTGACTAAAAGATTTACGCTAATGCCTTTCGGTAATTCAAAGAGCATTTGTCCCGGAGGGACCGAATGACAATAGCCCGGGGTTTGAACCCTTTTCATTACCCACATCTTGTTGGTATTGAATAAGAAGTATTTATAACTATTTAATAAAAACATACTTATACGACTTGTACTTTTCTCTACCTGGCTCGCAATGCCGGGATGATTCATTCCTTACTTCCTCCGGCAGAGTGGGCGCAATCCGAATTTGCGTTTGCCCAATTAGGTGACAAGCGACGTAATAAACGTTTGGTGAACATCGCTCAAAAACTTGCGGCTAATCCTGGCCGAACATTGCCGCAAGCCTTCCCTGACTGGGCCGAACTCAAAAGCGGCCTATCGTTTCTTTTCGGGAAGTGGCGCCACCTTTGATCGCATCATTGGTCCTCATCTGGAACGGACTCAAGCCCGTTGCCGTGAACCCGGAGAATATTTGATCATCGAGGATACAACGCTGCTGGATTATTCCAAACATCCGGCCACCCAGGATTTGGGATGCATTGGAGATGGAGGTGGCAGAGGTTTCGAATTGGACAGTGCCTTGGCTGTCCGTGTGGCGAGCTGGACTTTGGAGCAACGGCCCGAAGGCACGGTGGTCGGATTGTTCGGCCAACGCTGCAGCACCCCTCGGCCGGCACCCACTGGAGAAACGCGTCAGCAACGATTGAGCCGTCCCC
>VHDE01000011.1 GCA_016871515.1 Verrucomicrobiota bacterium | reverse complement strand
CGCGCCGAAAAGCACAAACCCCAGCATCAACATCAACATCTGCGCCAGCATCGAGACCGGTTCATGATGGTAGCAATGTTCCAGATGATAATATTGAGTCAGTTCATTGAAGGCCTTGTTTTCGATGCCCCAGCGGCGATGCCCAGCGCCATAGGCCATCTCCAATGGATAGCCTTTGAGATCTTCGTCCAGCATCCACCACCAGTCACTGCCACGGCGCTGGCTGATTTTCTCTCCGCCCAAGATTTTCTTTTCCGTCCACCTTTCCTCGGCGTGAACCACCCACACCGGCCGGCCATAGCTCCTCTCTCGGACCACTAAAGCGCGGCTGCCCGTAACACCGCTCGCGGACGGCTACCATTGGGAAAAGGATCATGTGGCGTTCTTTTCTCCGTTGCATGACAAAAAAAACTGGAGAACGAGTTGGGACAATCTGCTTGATCGCGCACTTCCAAGACATGCGGGAACGCGTGCAGTCCTACAGCCTGATTGTCGCCTTGTTCCTCGCCATTTCGTTTGTCATCGCTTACCTGCTTTCGGGCCGTTTGCAAAGGCTTGTGTCCGAACCAATCCTTGACCTCGTCCGCACCGCGAAGGTCATTTCCGACCGAAACGACTATTCCATTCGCGCGCAAAAAAGGACCGAGGATGAATTAGGATCGTTTGTCCAGGCCTTCAACCAGATGCTCGGCCAGATTCAGCAGCAGGATCAAGCCCTTCGGCAAGCCAAGGAAAAGCTCGAGGAACGCGTGCAGGAACGCACCCGCAAACTGCTCGAACTCCAGCGCCAAAATGAATTGATTCTGAATTCAGCTGCGGAAGGAATCTGCGGCCTCGACATTGACGGCAAGATGACCTTCGTCAATCCGACCGCGGCCCGGACGATTGGCTGGACCATACCTGAGTTGGTGAATCAGTCTGAGCACTCGATCTTGCGCCATTCCAACTCAGATGGCCGGCCGTACCGCGAGGACGATTGCCCCATCTGCGATCCGTTGCGCGCGGGAGAACCCTTTCGAAGCGAGGACGAAGTTCTGTGGCGGGAAGACGGCACAAGCTTCCATGCCGCGTATGCGCGCACCTCCATTGTCGAAGATGGCAAATTGGTTGGGGCCGTTGTCGTGTTCAAAGACATTACCAGTCAGAAACTGGCTGAGTTAGAGCTGGAACTTCTGAACAAGCAGTTGCGTGAAACCTCCCGGCAGGCCGGCATGCAGGAAGTTGCGACCGGAGTTCTGCACAATGTCGGCAATGTGCTCAATAGCGTCAATGTGTCCGCGACGTTGTTGTCGGACAGAATCCGGCAAATCCAAACGCTCAAACTGGCGCAGGTCGGCGCGTTGCTGCAGCAACATGCGCAGGACTTCGCCGCTTTTGTGGAAAAGGACCCCAAGGGCCAGATGCTGTTCTCCTACCTCATCAATCTAACCGAACACCTCGCCGAAGAACACGCCACGATGCGGAAGGAGTTGGAGCTTCTGGTCAAGCATGTCGAGCACATCAAAGACATCATCGTTATGCAGCAAAGTTATTCCAAGGTTTCAGCGATGGTCGAACCACTCTTTCTGGCGGACCTTGTCGAGGATGCGCTGCAAATCAACGCTGACCTCTTGAAGGACGATGACATTGTCGTTCTCCGCGACTACGAAGATATGCCTCAGGTTTCCATCAACAGGCATATCGTGTTGCAGATTCTGGTGAACCTGATACGCAATGCCCGCCACGCTTTGCACGAGGCCGAGGAAAAGCAGCTGTGGCTTTCCATTCGGACGCAAGGCGGCCGGGCACAGATAACCGTGCGCGATAACGGAATTGGCATTCGCCCCGAAAATTTGACTCGCATCTTTTCCCATGGGTTTACCACGAAAAAGGATGGCCACGGCTTCGGCTTGCACATCGCCGCATGGGCGGCCCGGGAAATGGGAGGCGCCTTAACCGTCCAGAGTGATGGTCCAAGACGAGGAGCCACCTTTACCCTCGAACTACCCCTCACCAGTAAAGAATTGCGTTATGAGTACAGTCGTTAAGGAAAGAAACGATCGAATCCTTGTCATCGATGACAATCCGGCGATTCACGAGGATTTCCGCAAAGTCCTCAACACGCCGAGATCCCGTCGCAGTGCGCTCGCCGAAACGGAAGCCATGTTGTTCGGTGACGCATCCCAAACAAACCAGCCCATCAACTTTCAAATCGACTCCGCCTATCAGGGAGAGGACGGAGTCGAAATGGTGCAGCGCTCTTTAGCGGCAGGGCTCCCCTATGCTCTGGCTTTCGCCGATGTCCGCATGCCGCCCGGTTGGGACGGCATCGAAACCATCACACGCATCTGCCAGATCGATCCCGCGCTCCAAATCGTCATCTGCACGGCTTACTCTGATTATTCCTGGGAGGAAATGACGAGGAACGTCGGCGTCTCAGAGAATATTTTGATTCTCAAAAAGCCGTTCGACAATATTGAGGTGATGCAACTCGCCCATGTCCTGACCCCAAAATGGTTTCTTAACCAGCAACACAAGTGCCGATTGAATGACTTGGATGACTTGGTCACTCAACGAACCCAGGAGTTGCGCACCGCCAATTACAGGCTCAAATCCGAAGTCCTCGAACGGCAGTTGGCCGAACAAGCCTTGCGGCTTTCGGAGGAACGATTCTCGAAGGCGTTCAATTCCAGCCCGATTCCGATGGCCATCCAAAGGCCTCAGGATGAGCGTTACATCGATGTCAACGATCGCTTTCTGCCAATGACCGCCCTCGGCCGCGACGACGTCATTGGCCATTCTCCCACCGAGCTGAAGCTCTGGATCGACCCGGAAGAGCGACGCAGAATGCTCGAAAAACTGCGCCGCGACAAAACCATTCGCAATTGGCCGTGCCGGCTCCGAGCCCAAACCGGCGACGTGCGAGAAGTTCTTCTCTGCCTCGAATTGTTCAACCTGGGCAACGAACCGTATCTCCTCAGCATTACGGAAGATTTGACGGAGCGGCGGCTTTTGGAGAATCAACTCCGTCACGCCCAGAAGCTGGAAGCTATCGGCAAACTCGCCGCCGGCGTTGCGCACGACTTTAACAACCTTCTCACGATTATTCAGGGCTATACCAGCCTCAGTCTGAACCGTCCCACTACGGAACCGGAGTTGCACCCGTTTCTGACTGAAGTTCTAAACGCCGCCGGACGCGCCGCAACGCTCACCCGGCAATTGCTCGCGTTCAGCCGAAAGCAAGTGATGCAGACCACCGCCGTCGATGTCACCGCGTTAATCGGCCAACTCACCCAGATGCTTTCGCGGCTGATCGGTGAAGACTTCGCCCTCCATGTCAGTCTTCCCCCATCTCTCCCACGTGTCCTGGCCGACGCAGGAAACATCGAGCAGGTCCTCATGAATCTCGTCGTTAATGCGCGAGATGCCATGTCGCGCGGCGGGCGCGTTACGATCAGCGCCGCTCAGGTTGGAATCGATGCCGAGTACGTCCGGCGAAATTCCGAGGGCTCGATCGGGCAATTCGTTTGCTTGAGCGTCACTGATACAGGCTGCGGCATGGACCTCTCCACTCAGGCCCGGCTCTTCGAACCGTTCTTTACCACGAAGGACATTGGCAAGGGCACCGGTATGGGCTTGGCGACGGCGTACGGCATCATCAAACAACATGGGGGTTGGATCGAAGTCTCGAGCGAAGTCGGCGTTGGCTCGACATTCAAGGTATACTTGCCAATTTGTACATCGCCGATCGAGTCAGCGGTTATCCACCAGGCCCCGCCTTCTGTTACCCTGATGGGCCACGAAACCATTCTCGTGGTGGTAGACGAGGAAGGGATACTCGACCTGATGGCGAAAATATTAGAAATGCACGGCTATAGAACCCTGGCTGCGCTGAACCCTGACCGGTCCCTCGAGGTCTGGAAGGCGAATCACGGACAAGTCGATTTGCTCCTCACCGACCTGGTTCTGCCGAACGGAATGACTGGTCAAGAGCTAGCCACCAAACTTGTCGCTGAAAAACCGAACCTCAAAGTGATCTATACGAGCGGTTACAGCTCGAGTCTCTTAGACCCAACTGCTGTTCCAAAAGAAGCGTTCACCTTCTTGCAAAAGCCATACCAAGCCGAAGTCCTCGCCCAAATCGTCAGAAATTGTTTGGATGCCAAACCAAACAAGTGAAGCCTTCCGTAATCCGAATTGCCATGGTGTGCGCCAACTGCTCCTGCTCCTCGACATCCCTTCGCCTGACGGATATTCATTCGGCGCGTTATGTTCATCAAATACCCTCACGCCTGCAAAACCGCCCGCGCTATTTGACCGGCGAATTCCCTGCCGTCCAACCGATGAAGAAGAATCGTGCGTCGACAAGGTTTTGTCTCATATGAGACAAAACTTCGTCGGGAAAATAGCCCTGGTTCGTCGCCATTTGGTTCTCTGTTGTTGTTATTCTCTCGCTGCGGCTGCTGGCTGGATGGCTTTATTTGAATAAAATCAAACGCAGCGCCACCGAATCGCTCGACGAAATCTGGGCGGAAAGAGTTCATCAACTGATCGCGCAACTTAACGTGAGCCGTCCGGTGCGCCTCTGCAAATCTATCCTGGTGGAAGTGCCGACGGTCATCGGCTGCCTGCGTCCGGTGATTCTTATTCCGGCGAGTTCCTTGACGGGCCTAACGCCGTCTCAATTTGAAGCCATCCTGGCGCATGAACTCGCGCACATTCGGCGCCACGATTATCTGATCAATCTATTGCAGAATCTCATCGAGACGCTTCTGTTTTATCATCCGGCTAGACTTCATCGGTCCCCTTCCAAAGGAGGATCATCTCGCGTACTTGCGGCAAAAGGATTAAAGACCGCCATAATGGCGTGCCGAGAGTGGCCCACGGGATCAAACTGGAACCAACGGAACAGACGCGGTCCGCAACTTCTTTGCGGGCAGATGGACTTGGTTTCGAGGCGAATCAAACTGCAGCCACCCAAAAATCGCTTAGCGTAAAAGGCCTGCTGTCAGACGCAGATCAGAATCGAGCGACAGACTTCAGAACGAAACGCCCGCTTGGTTGTCAGATATTCGTTCTTGATCGCATTCCACCAGCGGTCAATGTTAACTGGAACCGCCGCAATTGGTTGGAATTTGATAAAGCACTGATGAAAGCCGATAAGCCAGGAATGAAAGCGCTGTTCGCTGTGGCGCTTCTCACCATCAGATGCGGCATTGTAGTCTTCGCGGCGGAAGGTCTTCACGATCGCCCAGATTCGGTCCCACCCGGCGTAAAACCGCTCGAAGCTCCGGGGCTCCATAATGTGTTCGCCGTCGGCGCCAACGTATTCTCCGGCAGCTCTCCGGAAGGCGAGGGATCGTTTGCGTCGCTCAAAAAGCTCGGGGTCAAAACCATCCTTAGTGTAGATGGGGCGAAGCCGGACGTGGAGACCGCGCGCAAGCACGGAATGCGCTACGTCCATTTGCCGCACGGTTACGATGGCATTAGCACGAATCTTCAACTTCAATTGGCCAAAGCTAGCGAGACGCTGGCAGGTCCGATCTATGTCCATTGCCATCATGGCCGGCATCGCGGTCCGACAGCCGCCGCCGTAATTTGCCAGGCGAACAGCGGTTGGACGGCAGCAGAGGCGGAAGCTTGGCTCGTGGCAGCAGGAACGGCCCCGCAGTACACCGGCTTGTACGATGTGGTCCGTAATTTCAGCAAACCGACCAAAAAACAGCTTGGCGAAGTCTCGTGCAATTTTCCTGAAACGGCCCAGGTCTCCGGATTGGTCGATGCGATGGTCGATATCGATCATCGCTGGGACCACTTGAAAGCGGTTCGGACGGCTGGTTACCAAGTGCCGAGGGAGCATCCAGATATTAAGCCAGCCAATGAAGCGGTCATTCTATGGGAACATTATCGCGAAGCTCAGCGTTTGGCGGACGGAGCGCATCACGGGGCTCAGTTCATCGAGCGATTGAAGGCGGCGGAGATCGAGGCGAAGGAAGCCGAGCGCTTGTTGCGCTTGTTCGCGGCCGATCCGAAGCGGGAGATTCGCGCGCAGCTCGACGAGACCTTCGATGCAATGGCGAAAACTTGTTCGGCCTGCCACAAAACGCACCGCGATGCTGCTGGAATTCGCGCTAAAAAATAGAAGGCGAGTTTCTAGGACCCTTTCGGGCTTCGACTCGCCTTCGTTTCGCGATTGAGACTTTCACGTCTCAATCGTTACCCAAGCTGCGATCATCTCTTGCTTCGATGCAATTGGCGCTCACCCCTGAATTATCAGCCAGGGAATCTCTGACAAGTTGCCCAGATGGACTATCAAAATACCGCACCTCGACAAGGAGGACCGCAGCACAACCTTTTGTCTCATATGAGACAAAAGGTTGCTTGAAATTCAAGACGCGCTCCTTGGCTAAGTTTTCGACGATCTGCCGCCGAGGACCGCAGAATGCAGCAACTGCTGGACGAGACCCCTCGATTCCCGATGATCGTGTTTATCGGCTGATGGGCATGAGTGATCGGTATGTGGACGTTTCTGCAGCGTAAACGCGGGTAAACACTGCGGTCCTGGCGATCAGCCGCTTCGCGCAGCGTCAGTTGCCGGTTTTGGTTTTTGGCCCATCAAAGAGAAAGGTCCAGTTCGCGCCGTTTTGAAAGTCAGGTTTGTCGTAAGTCGCCTGGAGATAGTCCACATGGTTATCGACGAACACAACGTTCCCCCAACCGGGCGTTTTGTCGTGGTGCCAAAGACTGAATTGAAACGGTCGCGACGCAGCACCTGGGACTGAGGTCAGCCAGCCGTATGCGCAGAACGCATAATCGTTGGCGAGGACGACCTTGCTCGGGGAAAGGATTTGGCTTGCTCGACGTCCATGCAATCCGTTCGGTCCATTCTCATTGCCGCCGCTGTTGTAAAAGTAACTGCAACCGAACGTGTCAAACAACGATGGCTTGCGATCGGCTGCCCAACGGCCTCTAGTCGCGCCACGGTCGGTTGGGCAACGGAAGACTTTGAATACTCCTTCATTGTCCTTTTGGTTCACCTTGCGATTCACGGTCACGTAACTGTTAATGAATCGTTCGTCAGATAAATATTCTGTGCCGCGTTTGCCAGCCCAAGCGTAGTACGAGAGCACAGGGCCCTCAACGTGGCTGGGAAACCGGTCGCTGAAATCGTCCATGTACAGCGTATTGGCCAGGCCCAATTGACGAACGTTGCTCGCGCAGGAGACGCGCTGCGCTGTCTTCTTCGATTTGGCAAGCGCAGGCAACAACATCCCTGCAAGAATTGCAATAATCGCAATCACCACGAGGAGTTCGATCAATGTGAAACCGAGCGAGTTTGATTTGGCTTCTGCAGGACACTCACGAAGCCTTCGGCATCTGAACCACAGCTTGGAGGACATCAACTGACAATAGAAGCCGCTGGGCAAAACACAGGATTCTTTGTTGAAAATAGATTTCCGGAAGGGCGCCGGCAAACCTGGTGGTTGGCCCGATGCGCAGCAACGCTTCCAGGGCTGTCTGGAATTCTGTTTTGAGACACGCGTAAGCAACTAATCCGGCTGTGGCGCGACAGGATCCAACAACTTACGCAAGGTGATCAAGAGTTGTTCGGAGTTGTTCGGTAGTGAATGGCTTGGCCAGAAAGGCGACGCGGCCGGTATCGGAGATTTCGCCGACCTTGTCGTTCTCCATCAGGCCGCTGATGCGCTCTGCGCTCTTGTTCCAAAAGGTAATCCGATTCTCGAGGTCGTGAACTCCTGGGCTTTTTGGTCCATCACCATATGACTTGCAGGCCGGCCGTGACCGTCGTCCAAAGCGGATCCATGACTCCATTCGCTATACTCAAGTTCTGATGCGCATATTCAAACGATATTCTCTTCTCTGGAAAATGGTATCGGTCGTGCGCTGAAACTTCGGCAAAACGTTCGCCGCCGCCTTTATCGGGACCAGCCCCTAGATGAGACTTTTGGACACGCGTTTGGCCGATGAACGCCTGGGGGAGCCTCCAGGCAAATGTTGCGCGCATTGGGACCATGAACCTGGTGCATAAAGCCCCTCTCCCCATCCGATGGGGAGAGGGTTAGGGAGAGGGGCTGCTTTTTGCCTTCGCCAGCCACACCTCACAAGAGGGTTGATGGAAAGCGTGGCTGGAAAGGATTCAAGGTTGAAAGCGGTCATGGGAGCCAGCAGCAGGCGAAAGCGAATCAGCGGAGGTTGACTAACCTAAACTAACTAACTAACAACTTCACTTCATTTTAACGCCTTCTCCGAACACTTCAGGGTAAAGACGTTTCATGCAATCAGGACAAAAGCTATGGGTAAATTCTGCGTCTGAGTGGCTCTGGATGTAAGTTTCGATTTGGTTCCAATAGCCATTGTCATCGGGAATTCGTTTGCACGCTGAACAAATCGGAAGCAAGCCGCTGAGCGTTTTCACTTTGGCCAGCGCGTCTTGAAGTTCAAGAATCAGTTTCTCGCGTTCATCTTCGGCCTCTTTCCGTTGGGTGATATCTTCCAGGCAGCCTTCGTAATACGTCTGGCGGGTAACGAGGTCGCGGACGGCTTTGGCGCTGTCTTGCACCCAGCAGAAGTTGCCGTCAAAACGCCGCAATTGCGTTTGATAGTTTTGCACGAGACCTTCGCGTTCCATCAGCCGGGGCCAGTTCTGGTAATCCTCCGGCCGCGCATAAAGCTCGGAGGCATTGATCGCCAATAACGCCGTCTGATTGGGATAGCCGAGCATTTCGACCAAAGCAGGATTCGCGTCCAGGATTTGCCCCGGAGGTGTGGTGCGATATAAGCCGACTGGAACGGTGTTAAACAAGATGCTACATGTATAGCGCGATTCCGCGGCTTTCAACTCGTGCCGCTGGCGGGCCATCTTCAAGGCCAACTTGGCAGCGGCTGGCAACCGGGCGTAATGCTTGGGAGATTTGAGGACATAATCATCCAGCCCGGCCTTCATCGCTTCCACAGCCACCTCTTCGCTGCCCGTCCCGGTGAACATCACGACCGGGCACTCGGGCCAGAGTGATTTGATTGTGCGCAAGACCTGCAACCCATCGGTCCAAAGAAGCTGATAATCCGTGATGACCAGATGAAAGTGTCCTGTATGGAGCGATCGTTCGAAGCTCTTGGCGTCGGTAATCTGTTCGATCTGGATGCTGGGGAATTCTCGCCGCAGTTCCCGAATGACCAGGGCGCGATCATCAGGATTATCATCAATCAGGAGCAAGTTCAGAGGTTCTTTCATAGAGCTCATCCAACCATCGATCTCATGGACGGTGGCCATGGCTTGACTCGCATACACGGCAACATAAGGCGGATCGTAGCCCGTTGCGACCAGCCCTCCAGTTAATCAAGCAGCGCAATATCGACTCGGTGTTCTCAGTGTGTCAAGGCCACCTGCCGTGCATTCCTGCGTCTTTCGTGGTTTAAGGTCCCGGCAGCAAATGGTTGTCACGGAGGGATTGCATGAGAGTAGCGGACCGCGTTTGCCGCGCTTGCCTTTCCTCGCAGCGCGGACTTTCAGTCTGCTGTATCGCGGAATTGTATTCTGCGGATCGCCCGCAAGTTCGAGCGTCCGGGAAGATGCGGACGGCATGCCGATTACAAATCGGCGATACGGCAGACTGAAAGTCTGCGTTACGGTTATTTCGCTCGCCGCTCGCGCAAGCTGATCAAGGCGTGGCAGGCCGCTCGGCTTTCTGCTTCCTTCTTGCTCTTGCCAGTGCCGCGGCCAAGCTCCTCTCCACGATAGAAGACAGCGCATTCAAAAAGCCGGTCATGGTCCGGCCCTGTCACGGCGACCAGTTGGTACTGGGGCGATTGGGGCGAATTGGCTTGCAAGACTTCCTGCAACTCGCCTTTCGGATTTTCCAGGTTAGGGATAACATCCAATTCACCAAAGACATCGCGGAACTGCGAGAGCAAGAATCTCTCGGCCTCCGGAAAGCCTCCATCCATAAAGATCGCTCCCACCAGCGCTTCGAAGGCATCCGCCAGCGTCGAGGGCCGCTCGCGGCCGCGATTCAGCTCTTCCCCTCGGCTCAACACGAGATGCTGGCCCAATCCCAAACGTTTCCCCTGCTCGGCCAGCGTGCGGCGGTTAACCAATTGAGCGCGGGCTTTGGTCAGAGGACCTTCGCCGAACGCAGGGAATCTCTCGTACAAGACACGCGTCAAAACCAGTTCCAAGACGGCATCACCGAGAAATTCGAGGCGCTGATTGTGCTGCACAACGGTTCCTTGTTCGTGCGCTACTGATGGATGGGTCAAGGCCAAACGCAGCAAAGCCTCGTCTTGAAAATCATACCCCAATCTAGCTTGAAGAGCGTCGAGGTCTGACACAAACCAGAATTATTCCATGGAAGTTGAATTGGCCGGCGCCGCTTCACCCTCCGAAGGTTGTGACTCACTCCCGCGGTTGTTGTCTCTTTCGGAAGCAGTAGCGGGCTGAGGCGGCGCGGGCGGATTCAATCCGTGTTCGAGCAGTTGTGCTACGTCCCGCTGCACTTCTTCCAGTTGATCGAGTTGCAAATTGGGATCGAGGATATGGAACAAATCGCCGCTGCGGACATGTTCATAGACGAAGATGCGCTGGTGTTCCAGAGACAGTTGAGCTTTGACTTTT
This sequence comes from Verrucomicrobiota bacterium, assembly GCA_016871515.1. Lineage (GTDB taxonomy): Bacteria > Verrucomicrobiota > Verrucomicrobiia > Limisphaerales > SIBE01 > SIBE01. The sequence goes on along the minus strand of VHDE01000011.1, from coordinate 62,770 downwards.
AACAGGCGCTTTCTTTCCAACATGGCGGCCAGGATGAAGCGGGCGCCGATGTGACTCGGATCATTCTGCTCGACTAGTTTGCGGAGCAACGACTCGGCCGTCTCCTTCTGAATTGGATCAGGCGCAGCCGGCCGTGGAGCGGCATAAACACTTTGCCAAAAAGAGACGAAGCCCTTCCGATCAGTCGCGCCTTGGCTATATTGGGCGGTCCAGCAACTACCGCACACATCCAATCGTTCGTACGAATGTCTCTGATCAAAGAGCAGAGTCCAGAATGCTTCCTTGTCCGAAAACGGTTTATGGCAAGCCTGACACGCGTGTGCGCGCGACTGAATGTTCCACTCAATCATGAAAAGATTTGCAGCAATTCGCACCTACTTATCATTAACCAAAGGCCGCCTGCAATCTCATTTCGACGCTGCGAACGTTTCTGAAAGTCTGAACACTGCGCTCCTAATCCCACTCGCAGCCAATCGCGTAATCTCGTATCGCTTTGTTAAACCCGTTTGGCTGTGTTCCCCAGCAGAGCGTAGCTACGGCTTGCGCACGGTGTAAAAGATCGCCTGACTGAGATTGTAGTATGATCCACTGCCGGTGAAGACCAGCCTTCGCGCTCGAACGCGATAAGTTCGTGAACCGGCCATCTCATGTTTGATCGATACCTTGGGTGTGAGCGCCAGACGATGCCAGGTTCCCGTCAAACCATCGCTCGACCATTCCACGAGGTAATCGACATCCCCCGCAGCAGGACCATCCTCGGGCGGGGGCGTCCAAGACAACGTTGAGTTGCCCCAACGCGGATCGGAAGGCGGCGATGTGACTTGAAGCCGGAGCGTTGGATCGCCCAGCAAGGATGTCCATCGATCCACAGAAATGGTTTCACGAGTAACTCGAACGGTGTGGAGAATACCAATGCCGATTGGCTCACCGAGGGCAAGAGGTTCGAAACGCCAAAACGAACCCGATCCTGATGACGATCCAACGGCCGCCAGCCCGTAATCGGGTGTGGCCAGAACTGCGCGCAGGAGATTATTGGGGACGAGATTCCAATTTGCGAAGTAGGAACCGTGAAGCATGTAAAATCCAATGCGAGGTTCGTTGGCCGCGATGGCCAGTTCTTCGGCCGTGCGAACAATGGGCTGCCCAGTCGCTGAAACATACCCGCGGAGGATGCGGTTATGAAGGCCTGCCCCGGAGAAGAGGCCCCACAGATGTCCGGCGCCGCGCGATGCGAACAGGTCACCCTTCATGACATGCGAAGGATCAAGGCCAAACGATCGCGAACTGAGGCGCAGCGCGTTGTCGAAAATTGAATGTGGGCCGAAACTATCGGCAAAGGATGATTCGACGATGGCTTTCTGCGGGAGAGGAAAGGGCGCAATGTTATGCCTGTAGCGATGATTCTTCTTTAGGTATTGAATCAAGAGCCGGATTTCAGCTTGAGTTTCGGTTTCGCCTTTCAACTTGAAAGCGGGCAATCGGGCAAAATCAATTCGGCCCACGGCCAATTCGAGGTTCGATGGCAGGTCATCGTTGTCAAATCTGCCATCGAAGCTGCAATTGGATTTTCCTGGAAAGGTCCGATCGACATAATCAGTGCTCGAACTATCTCGCCAAAGATGGCTATCGATGTCGGCGTAATAGCTATCCGCAACCCACGCTCCCATATGGTCGGGGTGGCCGTCTGAACAGGCCGCTCCGGAGTGGGGAATGGCAGCGTGACCGATGAGCAAGACGAAATTGGTTTCGGTTTTCGCCTCGTTGTAAAAATCTGTAATGATTCGCTTGTTGAAGGCAATCCGGCTGGGATTGCGGCCCCAGGAGCGCGGATTGGCTGCGTTGAGGGCTTCATCATGGCGTTGCGCGCGATAATTCTGAACGACTTGATAGCCGTCTCCAGCCAAGTCTTGTTCGAGAATAGCCAACTGGCTGCGCAAACCAGAATTCGACGAGAGAGTTTCATCAACCAACAGCAACACTCGGCCGCGCTTTTCGATAGCGTGCGCTTTGTTGCCGACGAGAATATAGTCCTTGCTCGCTCGCAACCCGGAGTGAAGCCGGAATTCGTAACGTTCGCCCGGCGCCACATCGACAGCATTGGTGAAGCGTAGCGGACGGTATTTCCTCGCCAGAGTGCTCCAGTCGGGCTGGCTCACTTTGCTGCGTTCAAGCGTGACCGGTTCAGTGTTGCCGTACCGCCAGGTCAACAGAATCTCTGCATCCGATAGATTCGTCGCACTAAGGATTCTTTCGGTGTTAAAATCCCCAGTCCCAATCATCACATAGTTAGTGTCGGCGACAACCACCTCGACGCCGTTTGTGTAGATGAAGTTCGTCGTACTCAAGTGGCGCCCTCCATCCATAAACCAAAGTTTGTCCGGACCAGGAGGATTTCCGGTGTGACGCCAGACGAGATCGATCTTGCCGAGCCGATTGAATGGTCCCGTCGCGGAGAGTTGGTAATCGCGGCCGGGCGGCGGCTCAATTGGTCCGCTGGAAGTTTCGGTTGTGCCACGCATGAAGCCGATCCTCACATTGCCACTGCGCGCGTCGCGCCAAACGACGTCGGTGTGGGAGTCATGATTGAAATCTTCTGTTGCAACGGCGACCCAATTTGTGTCGGCCACGCGGCGTTGAATGGGAATGCTGGCAACGAAGTTGGTGCTCTCCGCCCCTTCCATGCACCATACCTCCGTGGAGTTTGAGACGGTGTGGCGCCAAACAATATCCGTATGGCCATCGCCGTTAAAATCTCCGCTTCCCACCACTTTCCAGACGGGTGCGGCAGTCTGTTTGAGTGTGATGAACCTCGTCGGTGTCCGGCCCCACATTAGCCAAACCGCAATCTGTCCCGAGTGATCACGCCACAACAAATCAGTTTCGCCGTCATGATCGAAATCACCAGTGGCCGCAACCCGCCAGTCTTTGGATGATGCCGGTTGAATCGGAGCGCTGTTTTGATAAACGAAGCCATTAATCAGCATCCACGCCCCGACCGAGCCGTCCAATTGATGTTGCCAAAGCAGATCGGTCTGGCGGTCGAAATTGAAAGCCGCGCTTTCGAAATGAAGGCAGAAAAACAAAAGCAAGAAGCAGACGAAAGTCCCGGAACCGAGCCCCTTGGCAGGACAGCGCGTCTCGCCTGTCTCCGTGCACTCAAACATTTTGAACAGGCGGGACGCCTGTCCTACCAGTCGATTCATCGATAGGGAAAAGGTCGGCTGCACAGTAACAGCTGAGGCGAACAGGTTAAATGCGGTCGTGTCGAATCACTCTGCCAGGACCGATTCGATTTTCTTGCGCAGTTCTTCGCTGATCTCGTCGATCGAACAGTGGCCATCGAGAATGGTGAACCCGTACGTGGCTTGCAGCCGCTTGAATTGCCGTTCCACCAAGGCTTGGTATTTAAGGAAGCTGTCGAACATGTCGCGCGAAAGCCCAAGGTCCATCCCGCTTTCCCAGTAATCAAGGGAGAAATTCTTGGCAAAGTTGCGCTGGATCAGTTGCTCGGGCGCAACATTCAAATAAAAAACGGCGTCTGGCACCAAAGCGATGCCGTAAACGTTTTTCAACCAGCGCTCATCCATCCCACGAACCATATCACGAACCATCAGCGTGTAAATGTAGCGGTCGGCAAGCACCATGAATCCTGCCTTGAGCGCTGGCAGAATGATGTTCTCCAATTGGTCCGCAAAGTCGGTCGCGTAAAACAGGCTCAGCGTTATTCGGCTCAGAATATTCCCTTCTTGCGCGTGATCGAGCTCCTCGCTGACGAGAGTGGACCGTTTCAAGCCGACTTGGACCGTCGCGTGCCCACCTCCCTCAAGCCACTGGACCAACCGCGCGATCTGTGTCGAACGTCCGGAGCCGTCCGCGCCCTCGACCACAATAAGTTTTCCGGAAAGTTTCTCCACGTCCACGCCCGGTATGCCATGGCCGTAAAAACGCTTCGGCGAAGGCTGAGGGACAACAATGCGACGTTGAGGGCGAGCTGTGGGTGTGGTGTTACGGTTTCGTTTCATTGGCTGTAGCGGCGTATCGTAAGAGCGCCGCAAACCCGGGATGTTTAGGAATGGCGGCGCTCCTTTTGCGCACACATTGAGACCATGAACCTGGTGCATAAAGCCTCTCTTCCTAACCCTCTCCCCATCGGATGGGGCGAGGGAATAGATGCGGGCGCGTATGCCTTGGGTAAGTTTGCATCGATTCGATTGCCCAAAAACTTTCCCTCGCCCCATCCGATGGGGAGAGGGTTAGGGAGAGAGGCTGCTTTTTGCCTTCGCCAGGGGCAGTTCACAAGCAGGTCCATGGGGAGGGGCAACAACCACATATTTCCACTTAGGCGGTGCGCAATTCGAGGTGTTTGAAATAAAACTGCGACAAATCAATCTTGGCGGCGACAAGCTGCCGCACCACGCTTTGCTGCGCCTCGACAGGTTGATTCGCATCAATCACAAGGAAGCTGAATTCGGTGCTCATGGCTAGGTATTGTTCCAGAATTCGCCCCTGAAAGATGCGGAAACTTTCGTACGGGTCGGGTGATAACTTCAAATCCATTCCAGCTTCAAAGTACTTCAACTCAGGCCGCCCTTCCAGAATCCTCTGGAGCGAAACTTCGAGCCTCGCCTTGAAGAAAAAAACAAGGTCGGGCAGCGCCGCGAAATTGTAAATGCCCCGCACCCATTCTGGCGGGCAGCCACGCACCGTATCACGCGCGAATGCTGTAAAAATATATCGATCGCACAGGACGATATAGCCAGCTTTCAAGAGAGGCACCAATTGGCGTTCGTAACGGTCGGCAAAATCGGTCGCATGAATGAGGCTAAACGTCGTTGGGGTAAGCAGCTCTCGTTTCTTTCCCTTGCTCGTCGCATTCTTCACCAGCGTCGACGAGTTCCATTCACTGAAAAAGACTTTGGCGCCCTGCAATTCCAGCCAGCGCTTTAACAGGTGAATCTGCGTGGATTTCCCGGAGCCATCCAATCCCTCAACGGCGATCAGCCTTCCAGGAAAGTTCATCTCACTGAATGTCTTCATCACAATGCGCAACAGAAGCTAAGAACTACGCAACGGAAAACAACTCTATTTCAGCTCCGGACGCTGAGTAGGACAGCGCGTCTCGCCTGTCTCAGCATGTTCGGTACGCGATCACCATTCTGCTTGGCTGCAGCGATGCTTGGCGGAAGACCTTGCGCAGCGCCTCAGACACGCTGTCCTGCCAGATCACTCGCGCTGCAGTTTCAATCGAATGGGCTCTTGACAGAAATAAAGCGCGCAGCCTAGGCCAGCGCCAAAACCAAACCCATAAGCCGCTCCCCACAGCATCATTCCTGTTCGCGCCAGAGCCCCTTTACCCAGCAGATGCCCGAACGATTCAAGAGCCGCAGGACTTTTGCAAAGTTCGTAAAGATAGCCGCCGGTGAAGTATCCAGCCGAATGAGTAATAAACAGGACCGTCGCGACATGGAATGCGGCCCGCGGCGCCGAGAACGCATTGGCCAGCACAACGGCCATCAAAAGCGTCCCCGCCAGCGATCCCATCCATTCGCCTTGCTTGCCACGCAAGCTAAACCAGGCGACGCACCAAGCCACCGCGTAAGCTCCAAACGCGACCGTAAACAATTTGTAGAATCGCCCCAACGATCCGGGGCCGATCACGAGCCTGTGCAAAACATACCCTGTTAACCCGACAAAAAGCAGCGCGCAGACAGCGTAAAGCCCCACCTCCCCAATGTGGGCATAAAAGAATCTCCCTCCAAAGGCCCAGGCCGAAAACGAAGCCAAGCTGACTAAACAGAACCCAAGCGCGCTAACAGAGAGCGATCGAACGAAGCTTGGGATGTGGGGCGTCACCGCCGCGGCATTGATGCGCGCGATGGTCTTCTCACTATCCAATCCGAAAAAGCTCATAAACTTCCCAAGCACTCGAACAACTAATCAACACACAACATTGGCACAGTCCGCGGCTGGCAGGGCGAACCTGAAACTGCCTGGTTCAACCCAAAGGCGAAATGTACCAATGTCGCAAGTCTCGATCTAAATCAATTCAACCACCCACAGCCGCTCCAATTGCCACAAATAAGCCTCATCCGGAAGCTCCCCCCGCCGATGCCGCAGACTCCGGACGCGGGCAAACACGGCGGTATTCCTCGGCCAATTCTCGAAGTTGTCCGCAAAGCGCTGCCTGATCCTGTCGAAATGTTTCGAGGTCAGCGCCGGACAGGATCAATCGAATTTCGCGCCACCAAAGCAATGCCACCTCGCAGGCCCGACGCCAATAGCTCAATGCAAAGACTCCAGCGAACGGCATGGCCAAGACCCAGATCCACGCAAGCCCGGTTCCCGCGCGCGCGCTTATCCAGAACCACACCCAGACATACCAGACGGCGTAGATCGGTAATCCCAATGAGAGACGCGTCAGTGAAGTGGTAGCTTTCCCTGGAGCTTGAAACTTCCAACTGAGCCCGCGGACGACCAAAAACGGAATCAGATGATGAACGGTCGCGAGGAGAACTGGCACAACTCCAAAGGCCAGGCTGAGGCCGGTCCAGGCCATGCGCCACCAAAGCCGCCATCCACTGAATCTCACAATTGGCGAATCCATCTGTAGTCCGACACCGGCCAATCTTTGGCAATGCCGATCGAGCGCGCCCGCCAAGGACTCCGCTCGCGACGGGTCTGTAGCCAAAAAGTGATTCATGGCATCGGCAACGCGCTTGCGCTGACGCAACGCCGCGATTGAGCCGCCGTTTTCATTGGACGGCGGTGGAAAAATGACTTCGAGATAGTCAAGAAACGGCGCCCAATCGCCTTGAGCCAAGTGAATGACAACCTCTTTAAGCCGCCGCTCGATTTCCTGAGTCAACCCGCGTAACGCGCGGCGTTCCTGATCGCCGTGCTCGGCAATCACTTGGTTCGCGTGAACCGGTTCGCCCACACGAATCCAAACCGCGCTTTGAAAACGCTCCTTTCGCTCGTAATTGATCCCTAGAGGGACAATCTGCAAATCGGCTGCTCCGTACTTAACCGCCTGAAGCGCCATCCGAGCAGCTCCCGACCGGATCATTTCGATTTTGAGTGAATCATGGCTTTTGCCTTCGGGGAAAAGCCCGACCGCGTCGCCTTTCACCATGTATTCTGCGCCTGCTGTTAAGGTGTCGAGGTTGCGTTTGATTTGGGAAGGATCGTCCATGCCGCGAAACGCGGGAAGCATTCCCAAAGCGCGCATGGTTGGCCCAAGCACCGGAACATCAAACAAAGGCGCCTTGGCCAGAAATCGAACTGGGCGTTGGGCAGCAATTCCGATCATCACAGGATCAATCAGCGAGTTCGCGTGATTGGCGACCAACAAAATCGGGCCAGACCGTGGAATGTGCTCGCGCCCGGCCACTTCAATCCGGGGATAGTACAAACGTACGAATAGCCTCACTGCGGTCCGGAGGCTTCGACCTGCGAATGCAGCGACCGCACTCATAATGGCCCTCAGCTTGGTAAGCTAATGAATTTCGGACGGAGATTAGCCATTTGCCCAAGCCGCCGCAAGCCAACGCCGCCACAGCCAGCAGCTCCGTCCCATGAACCAGCTTCCCGTAGCGGCGTCTCGGCAGAGCGCCGCCAATGTGGAACCTCGCGAGTCAAAATCCGAAATCCGAATTTCAAATTTCAGATTTCGAATTTCCAATCTGCGCGACCTGCGAGGATTTCGAATCGATGCTGATAGAGTGAAACTATGCGTTACAAGGAAGACCCTACGTGCTCGTTTCAATTGGAACGCTTGCTGCGACCGGCTGGTTCGTTTGCGGTGACGGCTCCGTCTCGTCCACAAGTCGGACTGCCGCGTCGTAAAGGTTCCTCAGTTCGGCCTCACCCGGCTCATAGCGTGCGAACTTGACCAAGTCGCAACGCGCCAGGAATTCGCCTAATGTCTGTTTCTGATCCAACGTCAGGAGAGCGCTCGCACGCAATTCATCCAAAAACTCTTCCGTTGTCCGTTCCGGAGCGCGAAAGTCGAAGCATTCTTCCAAATAGGTCCGAATCGCATCGGAAACAGAGATGCAAAATGGCCGCGGCTGGGTAATGAGCGCCAGTGCTTCCCGAAGTCTTTCTCGAGCTCGCTCGTGGGACGGCACTACCGGTTGAGACACAGTGGCCGGAGCCTTTGTGCGCCAGCGTCGCCAAGCCCGCCAGCCCAGCAATCCAAGCGCCAGCGCGATCAACGTCCACCAAACCCAAGTCCATCCACTTGGAATCTCGATCGGCGCTTTGATGGCCCGAATGTCGTCACCCGCCGAAGGCGTTGCGTTCGTTCCAAGATTCGCTATGACGGGGTTTGTTTTCATCCGTGACGCCGCCGTCGTTCGCGCGTTTCAAAGAATCGTCCGAGAGCGGCCGCGTAAGGTTCATTGGTCCGCAACTGAATCGAATCGATGCCCGCAGAAAGAAAGAGACGGCGCAGTTCCGTTTGCGCCTTCATCTGACGCTCCTTAAAGGCGCGCCGTTTTCGTTCGTCGCCGGTGTTGACCTCGACGACTTCGCCAGTCTCCGCGTCCTTCAAGACCAGGTAACCGAGGGAAGGCAATTCGAGTTCGAAGCGATCCGTGATTTGCACAGCCACAACGTCGTGCTTTCGATTCGCCTGACGAAGCGCTGTGGCCGAGGCTTGAGCGAGCGCCTCGGAAAGCACCACCTGCCGGCGCAAATGCGCGGCGATCTCCGAGCGGCTCGGGCTGGTTTGGCCGAGAAAGTCGGAAAGAACAATCGCAATCGCGCGATGCGTCGTCACCCGGCTGAGAAATTCCAAAGCGCTATTCAGATCAGTGCCTTGCCGCTGCGGTTCATAACAAAGAATCTCACGAATCACTCGCAGCACATGCCGGCGGCCTTTGCGTGGAGGAATAAATTTCTCAACGCCTTCGGAAAAGAGAATCAGCCCAACCTTGTCGTTGTTTCGCGTCGCAGAAAACGCGAGCACCGAGGCAATCTCGGCAGCCAGCTCGCGTTTCGATTGTTCGCCCGAACCGAACAGCCCGGACCCGCTCAAATCCACCACCAACATGACAGTCAACTCGCGCTCTTCGACGAATTTCTTCACGAACGGATGATTCATCCGCGCCGTTACGTTCCAATCAATGGAACGCACTTCGTCGCCCGGCTGGTACTCGCGCACTTCGTCGAAGTTCATCCCCTGCCCTTTAAAGACGCTATGGTACTGCCCGGCCAATGTCTCATTCACCAACCGAATCGAACGCAGTTCGATTTGGCGGATCTTCTTGAGGATTTCGCGCGGGATCATGGGTGATTCAGTAAAATCTTGCGCAAGGCATTTGTGGCAATACGTCGAACATCGGCATTGGTATGGTTCGACAGCCTTTGGATCTCTGGCAAGAATGCCGTGGCCTTGCCGGGGAGATGACCGATAGACCAAGCAAGCGGACCGGCCATTTCGGATTCAAGCGCGGAAGTCAGTTCCGCTTTGAAATCATTGTCACTCAGATTTCGATTCCAAAGCGCTAACGTAGCGACTGTTTTAAGCCAGGTGTTGGTGCTTTGCCTTAGCTGCACTAGTGCGGGCACTGCGTCATCGGGAGTGATGCCAAAGTGCGCCAACGCACGAGCTGCCCGCGTCCGCATCCTCTCATCCGCGTGACTAAGCAATGGGACAAGTGCTGGCGCAGCGGAACGCGCAGTCTGGCCAAGACTGACAATCGACTCGACCGCCGCCCCAGCGTCCGCTCGGCCGCTGATCGCAATCTTGGTCAACAGTTCGACAGCATTGCTGGCTGCTGGTCCGACCGTTCCGAAAGCTTGAACAGCCTCAAGCGCTCCTCTTTCGTTTGGATTTTCAGCAAGCTTGATCAGATCCGGCACCACCGGCCCTGCGGGTGGGCCAATAAACCACAGTGTTTGCACAGCGAAGACCCGAATGTCAGCGTTCCCATCTTTCAGAGCGATCCGAAGGCTGGGCACGGCACTGGCCACTGAAGTTTTCACAATCGGCTCTCCCGTTTCCAATTTGAAGCGTTGCAAACGCCCGATATACCCGAGTAATTCCAGCGCAGGAAACCGGCGAGAATAGTAGTAAGAATCATCTCGAGGCGCCGGCAGCGCTGCTCGCAATCGGTTGGGCAACATGCTGAGGAAAGCACCATAGGCCTTGTCAAGCCGAGAGGTGTGGCCATTAACATACCGAATCAAGTGCGGAACAGCGTAGCCTTCCAAGTGGCAGAAAGCGTTCAAAACTTCTGAGCGCTCATAGAATGCGGAGGAGGAAGCCACGACCTCCTCAAACCACTCGCGCGCCGCCTTGGCTTGGTACGAAGGCTGCAACCATTCGTCAATTACGAGAAACATTACCACAGCGAGACCTGCCAGAGGAATGACCCAAAGCCGATTGATAGACCGCTTGTGCTTGGCAACGTCTGACTGCGACACATCTGTCTTCCTTGCGCTCATGGCACCGGCAGCTCATCGAAGATCTTCTGAATGACTGTCTCGCTCGTCTTCTCCTCGGCCTCAGCTTCGTAGGTGATCGTCACGCGATGGCGGAGCACGTCCATGCCGATGCTCTTCACGTCTTGCGGCGTGACATAGCCGCGGCCGCGCAAGAAAGCGTAGGCCTTGGCACCGAGAGTCAAAGCGATCGTGGCGCGCGGTGACGCTCCCATTTGAATCAGGTCCTTCAGGTCAATTTTATACTGCTGCGGCTCGCGCGTCGCGCACACGACATCGACAATGTAATCCTTCACTTTCTCGTCCACGTAGATGTCGTTAATCACCTTGCGGGCCGCCAGAATCTGTTTCGGATCAACAACCGCAGTTACCTCTGGTAGGTTCGTCGTGCGCGCCATCAAATCGAGGATTTGCCGTTCCTCAGCACGGGACGGATAAACGATCTTCAACTTCAACATGAACCGATCGACCTGCGCTTCGGGCAATGGATACGTTCCTTCCTGCTCGATCGGGTTCTGCGTGGCCAAAACTAGGAATGGTTCCTCCAAACGGAAGGTCTGCTCGCCAATGGTGACTTGCTTTTCCTGCATGGCTTCGAGCAGAGCGCTCTGGACTTTGGCGGGCGCGCGGTTGATTTCGTCGGCCAAAACCAAATTGGCAAAGATCGGTCCCTTGCGTGTTGTGAAGGAACCGGATTGCGGATTGTAAATTTGGGTGCCGATGACGTCGGCGGGGAGCATGTCAGGCGTGAATTGGAGGCGCGCGAATTTCACGTTCATACACGCCGCCAGAGATTTGACAGAAAGGGTTTTCGCGAGGCCGGGGACGCCTTCGAGAAGAACATGGCCGTTCGCGAGCAGGCCGATAAAGAGCCGGTCGATCAAATATTTTTGGCCGATGATGATTTTGTTGATCTCGTTGAACAGCGGCTGCACAAAGGCGCCCGCCCGCTGCACTTCGTCGTTAATCGCACTAATGCCGGTATTCATGTCGCGTCGATCTTAACGAGACATCGACCGCAAAACCAGAAAATGCGTCGTAACGCAGACTGGGCGCTACCGTCCGCGCACCCGAATGGTGAACGCTTCGCGGGGGTTCCGGACGATTAACTGATTGATTTCGGCATCGGTGAACTGCGCGGTTTTGAGCGCGGGAATGAATTCAGTGAAGAGCGTGTCGAACGGACGAAAACTGCCGCCCCGCGGTTCGCCGACGTTGGACCACCCGGCGTCGTGCGAGATTAAAATCCGATTGAGGAAACCGCGGTCCCGGAGCATTTTCACGAATTTCAGATGTTGTTCGATGCTCCGCGGGCCGATGCCGTCGAACTCGACCCACGCGCCGAGTTGAGCGGCGCGCGCGTGCGCTTCCTGGTTTGGCTCGCTCTGGGCGTGAACCCAGATGAAAGCGCTCGGATCGAGGCCGGCGTCGGTCAAAGTTTGAATCTCGGCCAGCGCGGCAGTCCCGTTGCCCGTGTGTGCAGCGATGGTCAGACCTGTCGCCCAATGCGTTCGCGCTGCGGCTTGGACGAGTTTGCGATGAACGTCTGAGAGCGGTCCGGCATCCACGCCGATCTTGATGAAGCCGGGTCGAATTCCGGCCCCGGCAATCCCTTCTTTGGCTTCGCGGATCCAACGCTCGGCGAGTTGATCGGCCGATTCCGCAAGCGCGTGTGCGGGGAGATACTTATTTTGACCCGCGCCGTAATAACCGGTGTTAGTCAGGAGATTTAGGTTCGCCGCTTGGGCAAGGCGCGCGAGAAGGGCCGGATCGCGCCCGATGTACGCAGGAGTGCATTCTGCCAGACTTTGGCATCCGAGTTCCTTGACTCTGCGCAAGTGCGGCAATGCTATTTCGAAAACCTCGTCCGGGTTATAGCGGTTGGGCGTTGTCTTAGCCGCGCCGATGAAATCGACGAGAACATGTTCGTGCGGCAAAGTGATTCCTAAGTCGTCCGCGCGGATCGTTCCGGTCACGGTCCTGATCGATCGGGCGGCCGGGCGATTGCTCAAGGTCCCGCAGCCTGAGGAAAAGAAAGAGAGGGCGCTGGCCCCGATCAATGCGCGCTGGGCAAATTCTCGCGGGGTTATTTGCATGGCGTCGGATATTGCGCTCGTCGGTGCGGAAGGGAAGGATTATGTTCTCGTCTCCCTGAACGCGGTCGTAGGACAGGCGTCCCGCCTGTCAGCATTTGCGTGCACCAAAAGCGGGACAGGCGAGACGCGCTGTCCTGCGCAGTTCATCGGCGCAACAATACAAATTGATTTGCGGTACCGCTGGCTTGTCTTAACCTGCACCCATGTTTAAGCCAACGGAGCTTTTTGATCTAAGCCAGTCAGAACATGCCGCCATTTTCGACGGATGCGCGTTCGCCTGGGAAGCGCTCAAGAACATCAAGGCATACCTTAAAGCGCATTTGCGGCCTGGCCTGCACAACAACTGCGATGGCGTCGCTTACATTGGCAAGGATGTGTTCATCGGTTCGGGGACGGTCGTCGAGGATGGCGCGATGATCAGGGGGCCGGCGATTATCGGCCAAAACTGCCAGATTCGTCACAATGCTTACATTCGTGAAAATGTCATTGTGGGTGACAATTGCGTGCTCGGTAATTCCTGCGAATTCAAGAATGTGCTGCTCTTCAATAATTGTCAGGTGCCGCACTTCAGTTACGTGGGGGATTCGATTTTTGGTTACAAAGCGCATGTCGGAGCTGGTGTGAAAATCTCGAACGTCAAATTGGTTGTTGCCAACGTCACGGTGGAGGTTGACGGCAAACTAGTGGATACCGGTCTTCGCAAGTTTGGCGCCCTCTTGGGCGATCACACCGACATTGGTTGCAACTCCGTGCTGAATCCGGGGAGCATTATTGGACGCGGCTCGATTATTTATCCGAATACATCCTGGCGAGGAGTGTTGCCTGCGAACCATATTGCCAAAAACAAAGCCCCTGTAGACGTGGTCGCGCGACGGACGGGCGGGCAGTAACCAACTGTGGTTAGATGGTTAGATGGTTAAATGGTTAAATCGTGCATGTATCGCATATGTCGGCGACGATTGCGGGCCCTCATGAGTCGTAGCACAGAGAAAGGAGGCAAGGGTTGCAAGGCATCGGATTGGGACGAACGATCCGGCAACCGGTTGGATTCCCTGCTAATAGGCTCAGGATTCATCTCTTCGCATTCTTGGCGAACTTCTGTTATCTATCACTAAAAACGTGATCGGCTTAATCGAACATCAACCTTCCGGCGCGTGTGGCAACCTGGTCGCGCAGGTCGAACAGATCTTTTCGCCCTCCGGCATTCTGTCGAAGGCCAAGAACTTCGAGTACCGGCCGCAACAGCAGCAAATGGCCGTCGCCGTCGCCAAGGCTCTGGAAACGGGCGAACATCTCGTGGTCGAAGCGGGCACAGGCGTTGGAAAGAGCTTGGCCTACCTGATTCCGGCGATCTTGTTTGCGGCAGCCAAGCAAAAGAAGGCTGTCGTTTCGACGCACACGATCAATTTGCAAGAGCAACTCACGGAAAAGGATTTGCCGATGCTCTCGCAAATCCTGCCGGTCAAATTCAAGTTCACGATGCTGAAAGGCCGGGCGAATTATCTTTGCACACGGCGGCTGGCCAAGGCGATGCAGCAGGCGGACAGTCTTTTCACATCGCCGGAAGTCGAGGAATTAAAACGGATTTACGAATGGTCCAAGCAAACCGCTGACGGGAGCCTTTCCGGTTTTCAGACCGAGCCCGATCCGAAAGTTTGGCAGCAGGTCTGTTCCGAACGCGGGCTTTGTTCGCCCAAACTGTGCGGCCCCCAGTCGGAATTTGCCCAGGCGCATGACGCCTGCTTTTTTCAACGCGCCCGTGGCCGCATTCTCGCCGCCGATCTATTGGTTCTCAATCACACGCTCTTCTTCACGCTCCTTGGCGGGTTGGAGGACGACAACAAGGGGGGAATCCTTTTCAAAAACGATTTTGTCATTTTCGACGAAGCGCACACCGTCGAGCATGTCGCCTCGAAACATATCGGCTTGAGCGTTTCCAATGCTCAAATGCGCTATTCATTGCATCGTCTCTGGAATCCACGCACCGAGAAAGGGCTGCTCGCCCTTCTTCGCCAGGGCAAATCGGTCACTCTGGTCAGCGATCTCTTGAGGGAAGCCGACCAGTTTTTTCATGGCGTTGAAGCGGCGTGTGACGAACTGGCTCGCTCGATGGAGGTTCGGAAGCCGCCGGGCGCAGCGGCGCGGTCGTCGGCGCCAAGTTCCTCCGTCGCCGAACGGAACTGGACCGAACTGCGCATTCGCCGTCCCGACTTGGTCCAGGACAGCGTCACTTTGCCGATCCAGCGCTTGCACGATGCGATCAGTGACCTGATCAAGATGACCAATGACAAAGACACGGGTCAGGAGCTTTTAGAATGTAACCGGCGCCTCGCCGAATTGCGGGATGGTGTGGCAATGTTTTTGAGCCAGAACCTCGAGAATTATGTGTATTGGGTCGAGCGCTCCGGAAAGGCCCAAAGAAATGTCGCGCTCAACGCGGCCCCGGTCGAAGTGTCTGAATTTCTCCGGCAACGTCTCTTCAATAGCAGCACTTCGGTCATTATGACGAGCGCGACTTTGGCGGTGTCGGCGAATCAAGGCGCAAACTCCAAAGTTCGAACTTCCAAGCCTGCGGGCGGCCTGGATTATTTCGCCCGCCGCGTCGGCGGCGAAGATTCCGAATTGGTTCAAGTGGGTTCCCCTTTCGATTACGAACGGCAAATGAAGATGTTTGTCGCCGGAAAGATGCCCGATCCTCGCGACAATGGCTACCGCGACGCGCTTGTCCATTGGGTCGAGCATTTTATCCGCATGACCCATGGCAAGGCTTTCGTGTTGTTCACCAATTTTAAGCTGATGCAAGAGGTGGGCGAGCGCATGGCGCCATTTTTCGATAAACTCGGAGTGGAATGTTTCGTGCAAGGGACAGGCACGCCTCGGACGGTAATGCTGGAGAAATTCAAAGCAGACGTCGATTCGGTCTTATTCGGCACGGACAGTTTCTGGCAGGGTGTGGATGTGCCCGGAGAAGCGCTGTCCAACGTCATTATCACGCGGCTGCCGTTTGCGGTTCCCGATCATCCCTTAATTGAGGCGCGCATTGAGAACATTGAAGCGAGCGGGGGTAATTCGTTCGCCGAGTTTTCGTTGCCTGAAGCGATTCTCAAATTTCGCCAAGGAGTGGGCCGATTGATCCGAACAAAAACGGATCGAGGCATCGTGGTCGTGCTCGATAATCGGATTCTGACTAAACGATACGGACAAGCCTTCATCGACGCGCTGTCAAAGTGTCCGTTGGAAGTCGTGTAAACACCCTGCTTTAGCTGGGCGCCAGGAGGCCTAAGCCATAAGAACCGTTTCAACCTGAAAAAAGCGTGAAAGCGTTTCTGTATTCGTGAAAATTGTTCACGCATCTTTGAGGTCGAAACGGTTCCGATCGTCCTGCGGTTGCAAACCACCCAGCTAAAGCAGGGTGTTAATGAGAAACTCGGGCAAGACGTCGCTTGGGGCTCGGCAAAACGCTCAACGTCCAATGGCTGACTGAGGCCAAACCCGAAAAGGCCGTATCGGCCTGAGCCTATTAGCCAGTTAGTTCCTTCGGCCGTGGATCAGCGCTGCATCAGCCCAAAGGGGGCTGTCCCTTTGGACTTAAGGACAGGGCCCGACCGGCCCGCATGTGCATCAGGTTTTCCCCGAAGCCGATCTCATGAGAAAATCTCATTGAGGAATCATGCTGAACCCTAATTGCTAGTTCAGGGATGTCTTCATAGCATCCAGCGGACGAAGAAAAGAATCGATTATTGCTAACAGAGCGACTTAAGCGAATCGCTGCAATGCCGTTCTGTTCACAGATCCCTTGCCTTAGACGCAGTTTGTAACACGACTGGAACAAAACAGGAGATCAAATGCCCACGAAAGAACTCTCAGGAGAAACATTCGACAAGAAAACATTGCTCATTGCTCACGGCTCTCCGCGCCTTGCAACGAGGAAACTTTGCCGTTCGCTTGCCGGCGGATTGGGAGGGGGCCGACGCGAAGATCGCCGACGCGTTCAATTCCGTGGTCACGCTCAACCAAAAGACGTCGAAGGAATTGGAACGCATCAGCCGCGTGGTGGGCAAGGAAGGCCGCATAAGCGAGCGCGCTTCGCTCGGCGATGTCCGGGGCGCGTGGGAAGGGTGGGTCGAGTCGATCAACACACTCGTCGGTGACCTCGTCTGGCCGACCAGTGAAACCGCGCGCGTCATCGGCGCCGTGGCCAACGGCGGTCTCTCGCAATCGATGGCAATGGAAATTAATGGCCGGGCGTTGCGCGGTGAATTCAAGCGGACCGCGACGACGGTCAACACGATGGTGACGCAGCTCGGGTCGTTCGCTTCTGAAGTGACTCGCGTGGCTCGCGAAGTCGGTACGGAAGGAAGACTCGGTGGCCAGGCGTGAGCCGAGGGTGTTTCCGGCACATGGAAGGATTTGACTGACAGCGTGAATTCGATGGCAGGTAACTTGACAGCTCAAGTGCGTAACATCGCTGCGGTCACAACGGCCGTGGCCAACGGCGACTTAAAGCAGAATCTGACGGTCGAAGCCAAAGGTGAGATCGCAGCCCTCGCGGATACGATCAATAACATGATCGATACGCTGGCGACTTTCGCCGACCAGGTCACCACCACCGCGCGCGAAGTTGGTGTGGAAGGACAGCTCGGCGGACAAGCGAGCGTGCCTGGCGCCGCCGGCACCTGGAAGGACCTCACCGACAATGTCAATCAGCTTGCCGCGAACCTGACCACGCAAATCCGTTCCATCGCCGACGTCGCGACCGCTGTGACGAAAGGTGATCTGACACGTTCCATTAAAGTCGAAGCCAAGGGCGAAGTCGCCGCGCTGAAGGACAACATCAACCAGATGATCCGCAACCTGAAGGATGCGAACCTGAAGAACAGCGAACAGGACTGGCTGAAGACGAACCTGGCGGAGTTCTCACGCATGTTGCAAGGGCAGAAGGATCTGTTGACCGTCGGCAAACTGATCCTGTCCGAACTGGCCCCCGTCGTGGCCGCGCAGCAAGGTGTGTTCTACATCATTGATGCTCCCGAAAAAGAAGATATTTATCTGAAGTTATTGGCCAGCTATGCCTATCGCGAGCGCAAAAACGCAAGCAACAAGTTCAACAGTTTGCTCATTCTGGCCAATCAATTGGCCGACAATACGGAGAAGAACCTCACCGCCAAACAAGTCGAATTCGCGCGGACCATCCACAGCGCCGGCATCGACCTGCTCACGCTCATCAACGACATTCTCGATCTCTCCAAGATCGAATCGGGCACCGTCACGATCGACGTTTCCGAGCTGCCGTTCGAACAATTGCAGGATCATGTCAACCGCACCTTCCGTCACGTGGCCGAAGCCAAGGGCTTGGACTTCGACATTCGTCTGGACGACAACCTGCCGGCGACGATGCAGACGGACGCGAAACGTCTCCAGCAAGTGATGAAAAACCTGTTGTCGAACGCCTTCAAATTTACGGAACGCGGGAAAGTCGAGTTTGCCATTCGTCCGGCTGCGGAAGGCTGGAACCGCGAGAATGAAAACCTCAACCGGGCGCCGTCGGTCATTGCCTTTTCGGTGCGCGACACCGGGATTGGCATTCCCTCGGACAAGCAACAGATCATCTTCGAGGCGTTTCAGCAAGCCGAAGGAAGCACCAATCGAAGATTCGGCGGCACCGGCTTGGGATTGGCCATCAGCCGTGAGCTGGCGAAGTTGCTGGGCGGAGAAATTCGTCTCGAAAGCGCGCCCGGGCATGGGAGCACCTTGGAACAATTGATTTCCATGCTTCGTGTGTGGCTGCATCGGTAGAACCCGAATCATCGTGAGGACCTTGCGGGCATTTGCTGGAAGAGGCACTGTATCGCCGAGTCTAGACTGGAAAGGCACAGATGAACCCAGGCGCCTTCGTCCTATCGATGCCGGACTGGTCAGGAATCGGCGATACGGTCGCGCGCTGGCCCCTCTCCCTAACCCTCTCCTCATCCGATGGGGCGAGGGAAGAGACCTGGGCGTTGGACGCGTTCGGCCATTGGGCCTCGACCATTTGCAAAAGCTCTCGGCGCTCTCCTTTCAGACGGACCTGGCGGCTCGCGACAAGAGCTTCTTCGCGGACTTTCGGCCCGAGATAGTTCCACTCTTGCGGACTTACCCATTTGTTCGCCTTTGGCATGCCGGTTGTTCCTCCTTGATGGAGGTTTATTCCATGGCGATCTTGCTGCATGAGGAAGGCATTTATGAGAAATGCCAGATTTATGCGACCGACATGAACGCCGTCACGTTGCAACGCGCCGAAGATGGCATGTTTCCCGTAGAATCGGCCTCCGCATTTTCCAATATTTACAAGCACTCCGGAGGCAAAGGGTCCTTTTCTGACTTCTACACGCCCGAGAATCTCGTCGCGTTGGAAGCTATTCTAGGCGACCTGGACCAGAACCTGGTCAAGGCCAATTCCGGCCGGGAAGCCTTGCGCTGCCTGCTGCGCCAGGACTTCGCCGTGATCGTGCTCGACGTAAATATGCCGGAGATTAATGGGTTCGAAACGGCCGCTTTGATTCGGCAGCGCAAGAGCTCGGAACATACGCCAATCATTTTTTTGAGCGCGATCAGCACGGCGGAGATGCATTCGGCGAAAGGTTACGCGCTCGGCGCCGTCGATTACATTGCTGCTCCCGTCATTCCGGACGTGCTCAGGACGAAAGTGACGGTGTTCGTCAAGTTGCTCAAAAAAAACCCAGGAGATCAAACGGCAAGCGGAGCGGCTTCGCCAGGTCGAAAAGGAAGAACACCAACGCTCTCTCAGCGAGGCGGCGCAGCGGATCGAGTATGAGACGAGACGAAATCGTTTCTTCCTCCTCTCGATCGACATGCTTTCTATCGCCGGGTTTGATGGCTATTTCAAGCAATTGAATCCGACCTGGAAAACAGTGCTTGGATTCAGCGACGATGAACTCAAAGCGCGGCGATTGCTCGAATTCGTCCATCCCGAAGACCAGAGCGCCACACGAGAGTGCCTCGAAAAGTTGAAGTCAAATGAAACGTCGATCTATTTCGAGAACCGTTACGCGTGCAAGGATGGCGGGTATCGCTGGCTGGCTTGGACCGCTTCGCCATTTATTGCCGAAGAGCTGATTTACCTCTTCGCCCGCGATATTACCGAGCGAAAACAGACGGAGGAGGAAATCCGGCAGTTGAACAGAGCCTTGCGTTCGCGGGCGGCTGACCTGGAACATGCCAATCAGGAATTAGAAAAGGAGATTGCCGTGCGCAAACGGGCCGAAGAAGCGTTGCGCGAAACGAATGCCGAACTGGAATCGTTCTCCTACTCGGCATCCCACGATCTGCGCGCTCCGCTGCGAGCGATGCAGGGCTTCGCCGAGGCGTTGATTGAGGATTGCGCCAATGAGTTGGGTGAAGTCGGACGCGATTACGCCACGCGCATCATCGCCGCGGCCGGGCGAATGGATGCGCTAATTCAAGACCTCCTTTTGTACAGCCGCCTGAGCCACGCCGCCTTGCAATTGCAGCCGGTCGATCTCGCCAAAGTTGTGACGGAAGCGATGGGGCAATTGGAAGCGCCTCTTCAAGCTGGGAACGCTGCCATCCAGGTCCAGGAACCGCTCGAGGGCGTGGTCGGGCACCATGGAACCTTGGTGCAAGTGCTTTGCAACCTGCTCTCGAACGCCGTGAAGTTTGTGCCCAGCGGAGTGAAACCGCAAGTCCGGGTCCATTTGCAGGCAAACGGTGAGTGGGGACGCCTGTGGGTTGAAGACAATGGAATTGGAATTGCTTCTGAATATCATACGCGGATTTTTCGCCTATTTGAACGGTTGCATGGAGTCGATATTTATCCCGGAACCGGCATTGGCTTGGCCATTGTTCGCAAGGGCGCGGAACGCATGGGCGGCCGTGTCGGAGTCGAATCAAGTCCCGGTCAGGGGAGCCGGTTTTGGCTGGAGTTGCCGCTCGCTCACAACAATCAAACGTAAGGAGCGGTTAGCAGTAACGGACCATTGTCCTGGAAGAGATTGCCTGGCCTTGATGCGCGTTGTTGGCGTAGCGCAGACTTTCAGTCTGCCGTATCGCCGATTTGCAATCGGCATACCGTCCGCACATTCCGGGACACTCGAACTTGCGGGCGATCCGCAGAATACTGCTTCCCAAGCAGCTTATTTTCCGAGGCCTGAGTTTTGCAGCACACCATTGATCCAAACGCGAAGTTCTTGAAATTCGTTTTGCTCGTTCACTTTCACCAGGCAGAAATCGGCCGGCGCACCGATTTCGATTCCGCGCGGCAAAGCGATGAATCGAGCAGGATGCCAGGAAAACGCATCCCAAACCTCACGCCACGAGCGGTCAAGCATGCGTGCCGCGCGAAAGACGCCATCAATTGGCCGCAAGGCTGAACCGGCGAAATTCGTCTTGCCGGGTTGCCGCACGATTTGGTCTTCACCGACCTCGAGCGTAAGAGCCCCAATCGTATAACGTCCTGGTGCTGCCCCCGCAGCTGACATCGCATCGGTCGTGTAATAAATCGACGAGGCTGGCCGCACGCGGTGTATTAAGCGAAACAATGCGGGCGAGACATGGATACGATCGGGAATCACACCAACCGTCAACTCCGAGGTGTCCAACACACGCCACAGGATATTATCGTGCCGATCGAGTTGTTGCGGACAGGCATTGCCAAGATGAGTGAAGCCTGCCACCCCAGCCTGAACGGCCTGCCGCAGAACTTCCGCTGACGCGTTGGAATGGCCGACGCTCACCTTAATACCCAAAGAAACCGCGAGCGCGATGGCTTCAATTGCTCCTTGCCGTTCTGGAGCCACGGTCAAAAGCACCGGGTCATCCTGCGTAATCTCGCGAAGCTCGCGCATATGCTGCGGCGAAGGATCGACCATCACGTCGGGATTATGCGCGCCTCGGAAGCCAGGCTCGGCGGACAAGAATGGTCCCTCGATATGCCAGCCAGCAATCGCGGATTGAAGCTCCGCCGAGCGCGAACGAATTGCACGCAAATGCCCCAAGCGCGCCATCAGCTTTCCCCATTCGTCTGTAATCAGAGTTAGCAAAAAGCGAGTGCATCCAGCCAGCCGCAATTGACGCGCTGCTAACAATAATTCCTGCTCGGTTAGACCATCCCGCTGAAAATCGACTCCTGCGTAACCGTTGACTTGCGCATCAAACAGCGGAGGCGCGAGCCACAATGCGGGCGGTGGTTCCGTGGACACGCGTTCTAAAGCGGTGATGCGACCAGCACGCCAACGCAAACATACTGTTTGCCGCGTCGAATAGTGCCAGGCTTGAATCTCGCCGTCGCTCATAACTCCATCAATCAATTCGCCGATCTGTTACTTGAACTGATTCGTAACTTGGCCTGTTCCCTAACACGAGGAAATTCAGGTGTTTGTCGAACATGGCGACTCGATCCGACTCGCCCATCCAGCTGTAAGGACCGATTCCCTTTCTGATGCCTTCGGTAATTCAAAAGGGCGTTTGTCCCGGAGGGACTGCATGAGAATAGCCCGGCAGTTCACTGCCGGGAACATGACGCAGGGCGCGCAAGCCCCGAAGGCACGACTGAAACGCTCGATTCTCAAATGTATTTTCAACCGTCCCTTCGGGGCTCGATCATTTAGCGATCCGATTCCTGGCGTTGAAACGCCAGGCTATTCTCATGCAGTCCCTCTGGGGCAACTATTTGCCACAGGGCTTTGAATTACCGAAAGCGAACAGAATAGAGGAACAGCGTTGAACAGCGTGCGTTCTCGCGAAAAGTCCTTGTCATCCCGTAAAACACTCGCTTAGCTTGCCCGCTTATGAAAGTTGAATTTTACGGCCACGTTCGCCAGTACCACAACATCAAGTCCGAGATCGACGCAAACATCCGCGAAGTTCTCGAGAGCAGTCAGTATGTCATGGGTCCCATGCTCAAGCGTTTCGAGGAAGAATTGGCCCGTTACCACGGAATGAAACATGCCGTCGGCGTCGGCAACGGCACAGACGCGATTTGGCTGGCTTTTATGGCTCTGGGTATCGGTCCGGGCGACGAGTGCATCACGACTGCCAACACATTCTTTGCCACCGCGGAAGCCATTTGGGTCGCCGGCGCCACGGCTGTCTTCGTCGATACTGATCCGCGCACGAACTGCATCGATCCGGCGAAAATTGAGGCGGCGATCACACCGAAGACCAAAGCGATTGTCCCCGTGCATCTCTACGGTCAATGCGCCGATATGAAGGCGATTCGCAAAATCGCGGACAAACACAAGCTCTTCGTCATCGAAGATAATGCCCAAGCCATCGGGGCGCACGGCGACGGTTTCAAGATCGGCGAACTCAGCGACGCCGCCACCGTCAGCTTCATCATTCAGAAAAACCTCGGCACTTTCGGCGACGGCGGCGCAGTTGTGACGAACAATTCGGATATGGACAAGCGCATCCGCAAGTTGCGCAATCACGGTTCGGACAAACGCAACGTCCACAGCTTCGGTTTCAACAGCCGGCTCGACGACCTTCACGCCGGCGTGCTGAGCGCCAAGTTGAAAAACATTGACGCGTGGAATGACCTCCGGCGCAAATGGTCGGCGCGATACACGGCGGGACTAAAAGAGGCACGAAGTTTTACATTGCCCTACGAGGTTCCGGGCTATCGACATGTCTACCATCTCTATATTATCGAAACGAAGAAACCCGCCGACCGCGATGTGTTCCTGAAATTTCTCAACGACGGTGGTGTCGATGCGAAGACCCATTACTCGATCGCCATTCATAAACAGGAAGGTTATCCGTGGGGCAAAGACGCGCGCATTGTTGAGCCACTCACGAATTCCGAACGCAACGCCGCTTGTTGCATTTCGCTTCCGATGTATCCGGAATTGACCGAAAAGGAAGCTGATTACGTGATCGAGAAAGTGATGCAATGGGACAAGGCGCAGGGATGAAGATAACGGGAGGTTGGAGTATTGGAGTATTGGGGCGGCTTCTACTTGGCTGCCCGAATTACAATTGTCCATTATTCCAATACTCCATTACCTCATCACTCCATTTCTTATGAGTAAATATCGCGTCGTTGTCGTCGGCATGGGCAAACGAGGTCTGCACCACGCCACGTTCTTCAAAGCAAATAATCGTTTCGAATTGGTCGGGGTCGCGAGCCGCGATCAGGCGCGCTTGCAGGCCGCTCTCGGCAAGCTCGGTCAAGTGCCAAGCAGCAACGACGCGCGTTCCCTTGCACTTTCCGCGAAACCCGACGTTTTCTGTTTTTGCACGCCACCGAATGTGCGCATCGACATGATCAAGCTCGGCCTCGAGTCCGGTGCGAAATTGATCGCCTTCGAGAAGCCTGTGGCGCTCACGAGTGCGGAGCTTTCCACAATGCGCGACCTCATTCGCAATGCTCGCGCCAAAGCCGTCGTTAGCCATCAGCATCGGTACGGGGTTCATTACCGCAAGGTGAAGGAGATTATTGCCAGCGGAGCGCTTGGGCGAGTTCACACGGTTTATGCGACTGCGACCGGCTGGATGACGCACATGTTGTCGCACATGATCGACTACACATCGTGGTACAATAACAACGCCGCAGCGACATGGGTGATGGCGCAAGCGGCGGGACGTTCAAAGGTCACCGACAATCATCCATCGCCCGATTATATTGGCGGCTTTGTTCAATTCGCCAATGGTGTGCGTGGCATCTATGAATGCGGGGCTGGCGCACCGGACCAGCCGGACGTCGCCAAATGGTGGGGCAAGAACCGCCTCGGCGCGCAAGGCACGGAAGGTTTTGCGGAAGTGCTCACGAACGGCGGCTGGCGCGCGGTAACCAAAAACGGCGGAGCTCAGAACGGTGAAGGCGCTATGAATTACGAACTTGATATGCCGCCTTACATTCAGGAAATGGCCGACTGGCTCGACGACGACAAGCGCGTGCATCAATGCAATTTCGAGCACGCCTGCCAAGGCGCCGAAATCATGTTGGCATTGCAACGCTCGGCGGCCGAAGGCGGCCAAGTGTCGTTGCCGCTGACCGCCGGTGCGGATGAACAGGCCCTGCTCAAAGCGCGAGTCGCCGATCGTCCCGTGCTCGTCTCGTGCGAGCAGAATCGAAAAGAGTTTGGACTCGCTTGAGCAAGTGACCTTACCCGGGCTTGATCATCTGCCATCCTGAACTTCAATCCTCATTGCAGCGAGTTCGATGACTCTGGCAAAGTTCAGTTCCAGCCCTCTTCTGATGATTTTGTCTCTCAAGCTCAGGTCCCGATGGGAGCCAGTCGGCCCGCGAGACCTCAATCAGAGGAGGCGGGACAAAATCATGAAGGACAAAATGATGGTCCCAAACGAGTTCTCCATTCCTTTAGTTTGCCGGCTCTCCGAAGACGGGCTGTTTCGGCGGAGCATTTCTCGTAGGCTCGTTCAACCTCCTCCGGCGTCACTCCATACTCCTGATAGGGCGATGCCGTGCCAAAGAAGTAATTCCAGGCGGCTTCCTGAATTGCGGCCGAAAAATCCTTGAACCGGCCGCATGCGATTTGCGTTTCAATCATCGCGCTGACGGGCTCGGCAAGAGTAACATGGTGAGATTTCATATCCATATCATGGCACGATACGTAACTGGCGACAAGCAAGGTTACGAGAGATCCGTTTCGTTTTCTTCGTGTCCATTCGTGTCCATTCGTGGTTAACTCCGCGCCGTGGAAGTAATCATTCAATCGGATGCCGAGGCTGCCGCGTCGCTCGTGGCTCGCATGATCGCAAAGGAATTGCGGGCAAACGCGCACTTGGTCTTAGGATTGGCTACGGGACGCACGATGGAGTCCGCATATCGAATGTTGGTTGAGATGCACAAGAGGCAGGGCCTCGACTTTTCTCTCTGCAGCACATTTAACCTGGACGAGTACGTGGGTTTGTCTCCGGATGATCCTCACTCCTACCGGCATTACATGAACGAGCATCTGTTCGGGCGCGTGAATATCGACTTGCGAAACACACACCTGCCAAACGGACTCGCTCCGGATCTGGATGCCGAATGCCGGAACTACGAGGCTTCCATTGCCAAGTTTGGCGGAATCGATCTGCAACTGCTCGGCCTCGGACAGGCGGGCCACATCGGCTTTAACGAGCCGCTCTCGGCTCTGCGGTCGCGAACCCGGGTGAAAGCGCTCACTCCGACAACCATCGAACAAAACGCGCCGCTTTTCGGAAGTGAAGAAAAAGTCCCGAGGCGAGCAATCACGATGGGCGTCGGCACGATCCTGGACGCGCGACGCTGCCTGCTGCTGGCGACCGGCAGCGAGAAGGCTTCTATCATTAGCAAAGCAGTCGAAGGTGCGATCACTGCCCTCATTTCGGCGACGGCGCTGCAGTTGCACCCGCGCTGCACCGTAGTTGTCGATGAAGATGCCGCCCGCCAATTGCAAGGCGCCGATTACTATCGCTGGATTTTCGCCAACGAACCTGAATGGGCCGAATTTCGGTAGCGTGCGTATCGCAGACTTTCAAGCGGTCGCCTAAATTCGAGGTTGCGTCCGGGATTACTTCGCCTTTACGAGAAGGTCAAGGACGCCAAGCGGCCCCGCAAAGCCCCCACCGCCAGATTCACCGTCCGACCGCTCACCGCCTCAGCTTGACGCTTGTTGCCAAAGGCATAAGTCAGCATTTGCGCGCACCGAGAGCAGGAGAGGCGGTACAGGCGGTCGTTTGACTTAACCGGTGACTTTGTTAGCTTTTGCTGGAGAATATGGCGCATCCATCGTTTTCCAAGCTGCGAAAACTTCAAGCGGAAGCGCAGGCCTTGCTAACCGCAAAGGATATCGAGTTTCACGAGAACTTATCGCGGACCCAAAAGTTCCTCCATTTCTGGGTTTTGGTGGGGAAGAGTTTCATGCGCAATCGCTGTCCAGTTCGCGCAGCTGCGCTCGCTTATACTACATTGTTGGCCCTGGTGCCACTCCTGGCGGTCGTGGTGAGCGTCTCGACCGGTTTCCTGAAGAAAGAGGAGGGAGAACAACGAATTCGAAGCTGGGTGAGGATGGCGACCGACAAAATTGCGCCGATGGTCGGTCTGCTGCCTAAAGTGACAACGACCAACCAGATTCAACGTGTTGTGGCCACCAACCAGATTTCAACCGTAACTGGCACAAACCAGCTCGATCAAGTGGCCGGCGCCGTCGAACAGCAAGACTTGGATGAACAAGAAGAACTCGTTTCGAGAATCATGGACTTTGTGCGGAATTTTCAAAGCGGTGCTCTGGGAGTGACGGCGATTCTAGCGTTGGTTTTTGTGGCGATCTCCTTGCTGGCTACAATTGAAGCGACGTTGAACGATATGTGGGGCGTTACGCAGGGACGAGGGTGGTTTTCCCGGACGGTGCAATACTGGGCGGCGATCACACTTGGACCTCTTCTGCTTTTGCTGGCGGGCGGGTTGAGTTCCTGGACCCGTTTCGAAGCCGGGCAAGCATTTATCAAAGAAGTTCCGCTGCTGGGCGACTTCGTTTTTTCGCACCTGGCGCCGTTCGCCGTGTTGAGCTTTGCCTTTGCGTTATTTTACTTGTTGATGCCGAATACGAAGGTTGACTGGCGGGCGGCGTTAGTCGGCGGAATGGTCGCTGGCGGATTCTTGCACTTAAACAGCAACTTGAATTTCCTCTATGTCTTGCGCGTGGTGACGTACAAGCAGATTTACGGAAGCCTGGCGTTAGTGCCCTTGTTCCTTCTCGCTCTTTATTTTTCCTGGATCATTCTCCTTTTCGGCGCTCAGACCGCGTACGGATTTCAAAATCGGCGCGCCTACAATCAGGAACGACAGGCTGAGAGGATCAACCAGCGCGGCCGCGAATTCATTGCGTTGCGGTTAATGACTTACATCGGCAAGCGGTTTTATGCAGGCGAGAAACCGCCCAGCGCTGCGGAAACTGCCAAGGACCTTTGCGTGCCTTTGCGGCTGGCTGGTCAGGTTTTGGCTGTGCTCGTCGAGACCAAGCTTTTAGTGGAGGTTCTCGGGAGGGAGACGTGTTATGCCCCTGGACGCCCGTTGGATCGAATTAGCGCTCACGATATTTTGCACGCATTGCGCGCTGGACAGGGCCAGGAACTGTCAACGCGCGACGATTCCATGCAGACGATGGTTCGAGGCCAGTTCGAGTCGATTTACGAGGCGGAAAAAGAGGTCGCAGCCGCTTTGTCCTTGCAAGCGATCGTGGAACGGGCCAACGCGGCCGAAGCAGCCGTGAAAGCCGGCTAGCGACAGCACGGGCACTAAGCTCCACTTTGGCATCGATGGTTTCATCATCTTGGTCCTAGCTCTTGATCATGATCTCGTTGGTGGCAGCCTTTTGAGGAGCAAGATCAAGATCAGGATCACGATTAGGAGTAAGAATCACGCTCGCAGTGCTTAATTCAAAGGTAGTGCCGCCGCGCGCTATTTCTGCCACCGATGCTTGTGGAAGGCCTTTGTTTGCCGACCGGTTCGTGATGAGGCTTGGCACTGGCGCAATTCTTTTCTACGCTGCGGGCCGTGTTGACGTTTCTCAGACTGGTTGGGGTCACAAATGCTGCCATTTGGTTTGGGGCCGCGATCTTTTTGACATTCGGAGTTGGACCAGCTTTCTTTTCGCCCGGAATGCTGCAAATATTGCCACGCTCCCATGCGGGCGCCGCGGCGCAGGTCATTTTGGAGCGCTATTTTGTTTTACATTACTGCTGTGCCGGGATTGCGTTAGCTCACTTGCTGGCGGAATGGCTTTACGCCGGCCGGCCTCTCCGGCGCTGGGTGCTTTGCCTCCTGTTGATCTTATTTGCTTTGAGCTTGAGCGGCGGCCTGGGACTGCAGCCGAGGCTTAAACGGCTTCATCTGGAAATCTACGGAGTCCGTTCGACGCCTCAGCAAAGCCGGCAAGCAGCCAAGTCGTTTCGAATCTGGCATGCTGTGGCGCAGACAACCAACCTTTTCATGACATTTGGTCTTCTTGCTTACCTTATCCAGGTGACTTCGTCGCCAGCTTCGCCACGATTTCTCGCCGCAGGCAAATTCAGGGGTTGACAAACCCTGTATCGTAAGTGTCTGTAATAGCATAGTAGCAACGCGGCGTGATACGGCGCCAATGTGGAAAATAGTTGTATGATCTCGAACGAACGTCCATCGCCTTACGGCCATCGTTCCCATTCCAGCATCGGTTCAAAACCGCCTCTGATTGAGGAAACGATCAAATCTGACAAAATTCAAATTGAGCGAAAGACTTTTGTCTTCACGTTAAAGGAAAACCCACGGGGACGGTTCCTGCGGATTACAGAAGACGTCAACGGGCGGCGCGATACTATTATTATTCCGGCCACTGGTTTGGAGGACTTTAAGCGGCTTTTCGATGACATGCTCAAGACATCGGTAGATGCTCCCGCGAAAAACCTTGGCGAATAAAATGGGCGCTCGGCTGCGCGTCTTGGAGGCTTAGCCTAGCCTAGCCTTTGATGGCCTGTTGGAGAGGAGACTTCCTTTTTCGCACTTTTAGTCTGGGAACGTCTCCCCATAACCCTTCCAGGTTGTAGTTTTCCCGCACATCGGCGCGCATGACATGAACGATCACATCGAAGTAATCAAGAACCACCCACGATGTTTCCAGCGTTCCGTCCATGGCGCGCGGCTTCACTCCGTAGTCCTCTCGGAGCGTCTCCATGATTTCATCAACAATCGCGCGCAGATGCGGTTCACTCGTCCCAGTGGCAATGACGAAGTAGTCGGTGATTGATGAGACCTTGCTCACGTCCAGGATAACAATGTTTTCCGCCTTCTTGTTATCCGCCAATTCTCGGCATTTTAGAGCCAGCTTCCTCGAATCCATTCCTTCAAAAGATGGCGCAACAGGATTCAAAGATAAAGTCGATTGTTGCGAATCGCCTCCGCGACCGCTGCGGGAACCAACAGCTCAATAGGCAAACCGCTCCGCACTCGTTCGCGAATCTCGGAAGCCGAGACTGCCAGCGGGAATCCCTCCAGCGGCCGGCCTCGAAACGGTTTCGGCAATGGTGAATGAACTTCTCCAGGCCGCGGAATGATCAGGAACTGGACAAGACCCGCGAGTTCATCAGCCTCGCGCCATTTGGGAAGCTGCCGAACGTGATCGGCCCCGATCAGGTAAAAGATTTCGTCTCCCGGGAATCGGCGGACATAATCGCGAACCGTGTCGATGGAATAGGAAATTCCTCCGCGAACGATCTCCTGATCATCCAGCTCGCAACGGCTTTGTCCGGCCAAGGCAAGTCTCAAGAGCCGCAAGCGCTCTAAAGCCGGCGCGAGCGGCAAGTCCGGCTTAAACGGCGATTGGGCAACGGGTATGAAAAAGAGGCGGTCGAGCTGACACTCTTCACGAGCGGCTTGGGCAACCAATAGATGCCCCAGATGCACCGGGTTAAAGGAGCCGCCAAACAATCCTAGTTGCGACATGACAGCGAAGGTGAAGGTGAATCCGCCCGCCCAAGCCCCATGAACCCATTGGCTGGCAGAGCGCCGTTACTGCGCCGCCGACATCGCAGGTTTGACAAGGCGGCGCGGCAACTCCGCCCGGCTGCGGTCAGGTTCATGGGGAGGAGCACATTCATTTTGAATAGCCACTCTAACAGCACCGGTTGATCCGGCTAAAGCGTTGCTCCGTCAGTTGCGCAAAAGCTTCTCGGCGCCGCTTTTGATCGCTCTCCTTTGCCTTTACATTCCCATCCAATTGTTCCGCGCGAGCGTCCAACTCTGGCCGGCCGCAGGCGCCTTGGCAGTGGGATGCCTGCTGTTGCGCACGCTCGATGGCCGCTTCACCGGAAAGCTCCTTGGCTAACGCGAATCCCAACGCCAGCAGACTGAAAAGGTGCAGTGGCTTGCCTTCCACAATCGCATAGTCGGGAAGCCAGACAGGTTCAGTCTCGTGCAACACGGCCAATCGCCGCCGAGCAATCAGAAGAATCCACTCGCGCGTGCATAGAAACACGATCAACACGACCAGACTCAGAAAAATTCCGGCGACGACGGCGTCGAGCATTTGGTTAAAGCGCAAGGTCCGATTATCTCGAAAGGCTTTCTCGGCCGCGACGATGGCGGCCGCATTCCCAGCATTCCGCGCGGCTTCTAACGCTTGTTGGAGTGAAGGCGCTTTGGCATCGAGCGCTTTGGCCTGAGCCAGAAATCCGATCCGGGGGTCCGCATGAAAAATCTTTTGGATTCCCGCGGTCATCGTCACCGACAATAGCCAGACCAACGGGATCAGGGTGACCAGCGCAAATATGGGCCGTCCCACGCGGGGCCTTTCCTCAGGGGCGCTTTTGTTCGGAGCTGGCGCCAGCTGCATCTTTAAAATGACGGTCGTGGCGAGGCAAAGAGCGATGGAGGCCAGCAATTGATTGGCAATGCCAAAAAGCGGCCAAAGCGAGTTAATCCCGCCCAGAGGATCGCGCACGCCTTGAATCAAAAAATAACCCCACGCCGCAACCGTCAAGACGCTGGCCAGGACATTGGCGGAAACTTGGCGCGTGTCACCGAGCGGTTTCCAGATGTGCCCCAAAAAATCCTGCAGCAAATAACGCCCGACCCGCGTCCCGGCATCCAGCGTCGTTAGAATGAAAAGCGCTTCAAACATGATGGCGAAGTGATACCAAAGGTCCAGCCAACGTCCGCTCACGGCTTTGGAGAAGATATGCGCCATCCCGACGGCTAACGTGGCAGCGCCGCCGGTGCGTCCGAAAAGCGTTTTTTCTCCAATCGTATCAGCCAGCTGATTCATCTCGGTCTCGGTGACTGGAAATCCCAGCTCCGTCACTTTCGCAACAGTCTCGGCGGGCGCGCCCTTCATGTTCATGCTCAAATAGACACCAGGTTCCAATGTGCACGCGGCCACGAGAGCCATGATCGCAACCAACGATTCCAGACACATCGCGCCGTAGCCAATTGGCCGAACGTACGTTTCGCGTGTCACCAATTTCGGCGTCGTTCCACTTGAGATCAGCGAGTGAAATCCCGAGATCGCTCCGCAAGCGATCGTGATAAAACAAAATGGAAAGAGCTTTCCCGCCACTACCGGACCGGAGCCATCAATGAATTGGCTCAGCGCGGGCATCTTCAAATCGGGCAGAACTAGAAAAACACCGAGCACGAGAGCAAAGATCGTCCCCAACTTCATGAACGTGCTCAGGTAGTCCCGAGGCGCTAACAATAGCCAAACTGGCAGCACGCTTGCGGCGAGTCCGTAAAGAATAATCGCCCAAGCCAGAGGCTCCTCTTTCAACGTGAAAAACTTCGACCACTCCGCGTGGCCATGCACGAATTGCCCACCCCAAACAGCCAGGAGCAGCAGAATGATGCCGATTACGGAGGCTTCCATGACCTTGGCAACGCGCCAATAGCGGAGATACCCGCCCATGAACATCGCAATGGGAATTGTCGCGCCGACCGTGAACACGCCCCACGGGCTTTCGGCCAGAGCTTTCACAACCACCAGCCCCAAAACCGCGAGCAAAATCACCATGATGGCGAGAATGGCCAGCAACCCTATGTAGCCCGCCGTCGTGTTCAATTCCTCCTTGACCATTTGACCGAGCGACTTCCCATTGCGCCGGAGCGAACAAAACAAAATCACAAAGTCCTGCACCGCGCCCCCCAACACCACGCCGATCAATATCCAAAGCGAACTGGGCAAGTAACCGAACTGTGCTGCTAAGACTGGACCGACCAAAGGACCCGGACCCGAGATCGCCGCAAAATGATGACCAAACACTATCCACTTGTTGGTCTTCACGAAGTCCTTGCCATCATCGTGGACTTCGCTCGGAGTGGCTCGACGATCGTTGAGCACAAGAATCCGCGTGGCAATCCACTTCGAATAAAAGCGGAAGCCGATCGCATAAGTACAAAGCGCTGCGATGAGAACGTAGGCAGAGCTTAACGGTTCGCCTCGATGCAAGGCCAATGTCGCGTAAGCCCAGGCTCCTACCACCGAGACAGCAACCCAGATCAAATGGCTAAGCGTTTTCTTCATATCGTGGACACGAAGAAGTGTATAGCGAAGGCGATTTCCGAATCCTAGAAATTTCCTTGGCGACAGGAGCGGGGACCGCCGAGTCCGCGCGCGCGCTCCGCGTCATTGGGTCCCTTCGCGCGCGGACTCGGCGGTCCGCGCTCCTATCTGACCTAGATCAAATACTTCTTCGGAATCTCCGCTCCGGCCACGTAACTCAGCTTCGCGATCTTGCACATCTGATATACGTTGATGCGAAAGTCCGGGCAAGTGCTGACCAGGCAATAAGCATCCGTCGGCGTAAAGTGATGCTCGTTAACCAGCCAATCGATCAGATTGACGGTTGCTGTTTCAACCGCCACTTCCAACGGTTTCGCAGCGAACACCGACACGATCGATTCCCGCTTTTCGACGCGCATCCATGGTATCCGTTTGTTTTTGATCAGATCGAGGCGCAAGCGCACCGTGGCCTTTGTTTCGGCTGCCGTGCCGGTGAACTCGGTGTCACCTTGGCTCGCGTGGACATCACCCAAATAGAAAAGCGCACCGGGATGGAAGATAGGAAGCAGGATCCGATTGCCTGGAGCAACATCGCGAATATCCAAATTCCCTCCCCACTCGCCTTGGCCATCGATGCTCGTGGTGACTTCGCGGTCAGGAGCAACGCCCAACGTGCCGATGAAAGGAGTGATCGGCCATGAAATCTTTTCGTTGAAATGCACTGTGCCATCACGATTGGTTCCGCTTGGACCTGGAGTGTGCTGCAGAATCTTGGTCGTGTAATCGCTGGAAAGCTCGGGCCAGCGCGTCGATTCACCTAGTGGCCCTCGCCTCGGGCCAATCGCAATCCACGAGTAATTGTCCACCAGGATCTCCTCGATCGAGACCACGAGCGTATCCCCGCGCTCGGCGCCTTCGAGAAACACTGGACCGCCAATGGGATTCGCCTGCGGCGGCGTCCGGTCAAAACCGGGCCGGCGCGACGGAATAGCTTTATCGGAGGACGATTTGAAGTAGCCGGTGCTCGCGTCGTACGTTTCGATTTCGAAAGCTTCCCCGCGTTGCACGCGCAAAAGCGGTTCATCTTGCCAATCGAAAGCGTATTTTCGCGCCTGTTCACGTGAGATGCGCTGCATGTCCGGAGATTATCATTTGGGCAACCGTCAGAGCGAGCGCGGATTTTTGTCGTAACGCAGACTTTCAGTCTGCTGTATCGCCGATTTGCAAATGGTGTCCAAACAAAGCACACTTTGTGTAACCACAACTTCATCAGACCCGTCAAGGACGGGAACACGATGACGAGGAAAGTTCCAATAACGAACGAATCTAGCCTTGTTTCTTTCCAACCGGCAGGCGAACGATCAGCTGGATGGAAAGACAATGGAGCAGCCTCATTGTCCTGGTTTGTCGCGGGAATCTCATGGATAAACGAGAACTGATTATTGAGCTGAAGACCGGCAAGAACCGCCCGGCGGTCGCACGGGACCCGTTACTGAGCAGCGCCAACACGAAATGGCAGGGCATTCTGCTCGAGCACCACCGCGTGCTCCCGTTCGAAAACAAGGATGTTTGCACCCTGAATAACATCGTTGTTCTTCATTTGGCGGCTTCCCTGACCCTCGAATGGAAAGAGGATGGGCCCTTTCGGCAAATTCGAATCTTGCCCAACCAGGTAACCATCGTGCCTGCGCAAATGGCCCACTCCGCGCGGACATCCGATTCAAGAGGAGAGTTTGTTCTCGTTTCGTTGGAACAGCGCTTTCTGGCTTACGCGGCGTCAGAGCATGTTGACCCAGATCGGTTGGAACTGATGCCGGTTCAAGGCGGAAATGACGCGCTCATCGAAGGAATTTGTTCGGCGCTGCAAGCCGAAGCGCACGCCGGCGCGCCCGGTGGCCGGCTCTACAGTGACGCATTAGGAACCGCTCTGGCCGCGCATTTAGTGCAGAATTACTCCGTCCAACAGTCCGGCTTGAAGGACGTTCAGGGAGGATTGGCGAAGTATCAGTTGCGCCGCGCCATCGATTTTATTCACGATAACTTGGAAAAGGATATTTCGCTCAACGTCCTCGCCTCCGCAGTCGGCATCAGTCCGTTCCATTTTGCGCGCCTGTTCAAACAATCGACAGGCCTCGCCCCGCATCAGTATCTACTTCGCTGCCGCGTCCAACGAGCGCGACGGATGCTTGTCGGCTCCGATGCGAGCATCGCGGACATCGCCGTTCGCCTTGGCTTCTGCGATCAAAGCCATCTCGCGCTGCACTTCAAACGCGTTTACGGGGTCACGCCGAAAAAATTCCTGCGTGAAATGAGCACACGCAAGATTCTCACTCAGGAAGCAAGCGTCTTTTAAGAAAAGGAAAATAAGCGCAAGAAAGTTTCGCGCTGAGCAACCGAGTTCGAGAAATTCGCAACTGCCGCGGGCAATTTGCGCCCGATGAGTCAGACGACATCGCGTCAGGCGGCAATAAGGCTGGCGGCTTTCCTTTATTTCGCGGCTTTCTTTGGCGCCACCGTTTCGGGCTCCACACTGGCGCCCTCGAATTCCTCGCCTCGAGTCAATCGATTCGCGGTAGACTTCAATTTCCCGACGAACTTCGTGCGGATGGTGGCCGAGCGAACTCTCATTGACGATTACTTTCGCAAGACCCGCCTCGTGGAAGAAACGCCAGGACCGGGGGCCGTTCGACCGACCCCCCGTACCAAGGTGAGGGATGAGTATGTGAGGCTGGTTCTGCCAGATTTTACCGAAGCGATCCTGGGCTATCGAACGTGCCAGAGAGTCGACATTCCGCTGCCGGGATTTCGAGCCTCCATTCTAACCGAATCCGACACGATGCGACCGGCTGTTTTCCAGGCAGCGTTGGCCACAAAGGGCCAGCGCGATGCCGCCGCACTCATTGCCGAGCGGCTGGCTCGAGATGGTTTGCTCAAAACTCTCACTCGGGTAATCGAAGCCCTCGGTCCCGCCCGGTTCAGCACGAATGCCGCAGCGGTTATTCCGGAATTGTGGGCGGTCGGGTTTCCCGTGGATTTGCTGGACCATTTCCGAATTGATGAACTGGGTGCTCGGAGCTCGGAACAAATTCCGCGCGCCATCGGCGACAAATTGTTCAAAGGCGAGTCTGTAGAGTCATTGGAACCTCGCTTGGGACGGGCTGTTTTCCGTTTTTCCAAGAGCCAGCCAGATTTCGAAGCAGTGGCGGAAAGCGGTCAACACGCGCTGGGGATGCTTCGTGCGCAGGTGGGCGGCGAAGGTTATGACAACGGGATTGTTCCCGGCGATAGTCTGGATGTGGCCGCGTATCTTGCAGCCATCCTGCCAGACGTGAATTTTTTGATAACAGTCCCCGACGAATACGCGCAGAACATGCGCTGGCTCGCCCAGCATTGCTGGCCGTTAACGAGATCGAATCACGTCACTATCATCGCCGGACCTTCCATAACCAAAGCATGGGCGCAGGACAACGGGAAGGCGGGGATGCTTGGCGGCGAAAGCGATGCCGAAAGTCTGCCAGCCACCTTAACGCCGCGGTACGCTTCGCAGGGAGAAAATGGGTCCGTCTTTATGCCTGCGGAATCGTATCTGATGGATGGATTGCGCGCGGCGGGGCATCCGGTGATCCATTCACCGCTGCTTTTCCAAGGTGGAAATTTGATGGTCGTTCACGATCCGGCCACGAGCCAGCGGACGCTGCTGATCGGCGAGGCCGAGCTTTATCGCAATGTTGCCTTGGGATTGTCTCGGGACCAAGTCTTGGAAGCGTTCCGCATAGAATTTGGAGTGGATACTTCCGTGGTAATGCCGATGGCGTCACATCATCTCGACTCTGCCGGGGCAAACTTGCATTGCTTCCTGATGGATCTCGATATGTTGGCCAGCGCGATCCTCACGGAAAATGAACTCCCACACCACCCGGGCGCTCAAGAATACTTCCGAGCGCTTAGAGCCATTGGCCTGGCGCTGCGGAACCAGGCTGACCTTCTTAAGAAACTGGGTTGGCAGGTAACGGCCGTACCCAGCATGCCCGACTTGTATCGGAGCATCAATTATCTCAACGGGATTCATGATCGGACGCGCTACGTGATGCCTGCTTACGGTGGATTTTATACGATGCTCGATCAAGCCGCCGCGGAATCCTTTCAGCACGCGTTAGGCCCGTTAGTCAGGATTATCCCCGTGCCTTGTGCCACCCTTCAGCGCAATCATGGCGCGATCCATTGCGCAACTTCGGCGTATCCGCGCCCGCCAACGACGAGACTTTTCTAATCTCGCCGCTGCGCAGTCGCGTCTTTGCCACTTCGTTTTCAACTGGCCTATTGCGTAGCCCAGACTGCCAGTCTGCGTTACGACCTGCGCAAAAAATGCGCACGTGCCGTTGATCCGAATTGAGCAGAATATGCGCATATCCATTTGCAGGGCCTTGAAACAGGCCATATTACGCGTTGGCACTTCAGGTGCTTAAAGAACGGGTTGAACACAAAATCCGGCAGGGGTCAGGTGTGTCCGCTGCCATTACACAAAACAAACTAAACCGTATTGTCAGATAAAATGAAAAGATTAGCTAAGCCGTTCATGTTAGCGGGTATCACTGCCGCCCTGTTGGCTGGATCAACCAATTTGATGGCGCAGGGTCAAGGCGGAGGACAAGGCCGAGGAAACTTCGATCGCGAAGAGGCGCGCCAACGCATGAACGAGATGTACCAGGAAAGGTTGGGCATGAGCGCCGATGAATGGAAGGCCGTTCAACCACTTTTTGAAGCCGTGCAAACGAAGCAGCTCGAGGCGATTGCCGGTGCTTTTGGCGGTTTCGGTGGCTTTGGCCGAGGCGGTGGAGGTGGCCGAGGCGGTGATCAGGGCGGGGGCGCGGGTGGCGGTGGTGGACGAGGTCGCGGCTTTGGCGGCACTCCTTCGCCTGAAGCAGAAGCCTTGCAAAAAGCTGTCGATTCCGGCGATGCCGCTGAGATCAAGGCCAAGCTCGAATCCTATCGCGCCTCCCGCAAGAAAAAGGAAGCCGAACTTCAAACCGCCCGCGACAATCTCCGCAAAGTTTTGACGGCGAAACAAGAAGCCCAATTGGTTCTCATGGGTACTCTCAATTAGCGGTGCGGTTCGGTTATGGTTAAATGGTTACGGTAAATACAAATGCCATTGGGAAAGCCTCTCACGCCAATCTCCGGCTCGTCACAACGGGCCGGAGTTCGGTGAGAGGTGAATCTCCCATGGAAAGCGATTGAGAAGATGCCAGCGCCAGACAACATGAAAGAGATGCTCGATAAAATGGTTGAGGCCAAGCAATTGTCCTTCATGGACGCCGAGACCCTGACCAGGCAATCCCAAGATGGGCGCTTGCAAACCGAAGAAGATGTGCTGCGCTGGCTGGCCGACGAATACGATGTCGGTTATACCAATTTGGAAAATATCCAACTGGATCGCGAGCTGTTGTCCCTTTTCCCTGCGCGCATCCTCCTGAAAGAGGAGGTCCTTCCTCTCAAGCGTTCCAATGGGTCGGTTGAGATCGCAACCAGCCGGTTGTTTGCCACGCAAGGACTCGACACCCTCAAAACACTGACGGGTCTTAAACTCAAGCCGATTCTCGCTCCCAAAGAAGCCATTCAACGGGAGATGAAGAAACAACTCGGCGTCGGCGCCGATACGATCGATACGCTCGGCGAAGAGACCGCGTTCCAGGTGGTCGAAGAAGGCGGTGACGATGATACGAATCTCGACAACGCCGCTGAAGACGCTTCGATCATTCGCTTCGTCAATCAAGTCCTGCGTGACGCCATTGATCTCCGCGCTTCAGACATCCACCTTGAACCGTTCGAAGATGAACTTCGCATTCGCTACCGGATTGACGGAGTTCTCCAGGAAGTGCCCGTGCCGTCGCAGGTCAAACGATTTCAGCCGGCGATTGTCTCGCGCGTGAAAATCCTCAGCCATTTGAATATTGCGGAGAAGCGTTTGCCCCAGGATGGCCGCATCAAGATTCGGCTCGATAATGCCGAAGTGGACATTCGTGTGTCCGTGATCCCGATGTTGCACGGCGAAGCGGTCGTGATGCGTTTGCTGCGCCAGAATTCGACGCTTCTCGGTCTCGCCGAAATTGGCATGGACAACCGCGAACTCAAGATTTTCAACAACGTCCTGGGACTGCCGCATGGAATCATTTTGGTTACCGGCCCCACCGGAAGCGGCAAAACGACGACTCTTTATACGGCGCTGAGTTCCATTAACGATTCGATCCGCAAGATCATTACCATTGAAGATCCGATTGAATATCAGTTGAAGGGCATCAACCAGATTCAGGTTTCGGAAAAGTCTGGGCTGACTTTCGCACGCGGGCTTCGCTCGATTCTGCGCCACGATCCGGATGTGATTCTAATCGGTGAAATTCGAGACCGGGAAACGGCGCAGATCGCCGTGCAAGCCTCACTGACCGGGCATTTAGTCTTTTCAACGCTGCACACGAACGATGCGCCGGGCGCTCTGACACGCCTCGTCGATATGGGCGTGGAGCCTTACTTGGTGGCGTCGTCACTCGAAGCGGTCCTGGCGCAACGGCTCGTGCGCGTGCTCTGTCCGCATTGCAAACAAGAAGATCGCTCCCCCACCGTTCATGCTCTGAAGGATCAATTGGAAGTGCCGGAGTCGGTTCCGTTCTTCAAGGCCGTCGGATGCCGGGCTTGCCGTCAGACCGGTTATCACGGCCGGCATGGCATTTTCGAAATGATGGAGATGAATTACGAAGTGCGGCAAATGATTCTGAAAGCCTGTTCGAGCGGTCAAATCGCGGAGGTCGCGCGCCGGCAAGGCATGAGGACGTTGAGCGAGGACGGTTGGCGGCTCGTTCGTAAAGGGATCACGACGCCCGAG
This sequence comes from Verrucomicrobiota bacterium, assembly GCA_016871515.1. Classification (GTDB taxonomy): domain Bacteria; phylum Verrucomicrobiota; class Verrucomicrobiia; order Limisphaerales; family SIBE01; genus SIBE01. Next base: position 23,372 of record VHDE01000011.1, on the reverse strand, counting down.
GAAGTCATGCGCGTCACCAAAGACCACACGTTGGCTGATGCCGCCAGAGTGGAAGCAGAAGAAGAATCGGTCGAACCGCATCGGGCAGCGGCGGTAGCTTAGTATGCGGTTGAGTTTCGCCCTCGTAGCGCCGAGGGACGCTCGCACAACAGAACAACAGTTTAGCCTGTCGCACCTACGAGATGCCCTCCTTTCAATTCAAAGCATTGCAGATGGACGGCACTATGGCCGAAGGCCGCATTGAAGCGGGCGGACGCCAGGATGCATTTCGTCAGATCGAGGGACGCGGGTTGCGCCCGATCAGCTTGAAGGAATCGGGTGGATCATCACCGGCGCCAGCCCAGGCCACAGAGCAAAAGGCGGGTTCCTTGGAACTTCCCTGGAAGTCTCGCAAGGTAACTCCGCGGATGCTCGAGAATTTCACGCGCTTGCTTTCGAGCTTGCTTGCCGCTGGCGTCCCGTTGAGCCGCGCGTTAGTCATCCTGACCAAGGAAGCATCAACGCCCGCGGCGAAGGATAAGTGGAAGGAGATTCACGACTTAGTCATCGACGGCATGTCCCTGGCCGACGCGATGGCCAAGTCGCCCGACACGTTTCCTCGGGTTTATGTCGCGATGGTGCAAGCCGGCGAGACGGGCGGATTTCTCGACGTGGTCCTGAATCAAATCGCCGACTTTCAAGCGCGCGAAAAGGAGCTGCGCTCGAAAGTGATGACCGCCATGCTTTACCCAGCGGTGCTGCTGTTTCTCGCGTTGGGCGTGCTGATTTATCTGCTGGTTTTCTTCATCCCTCGCTTTCAGGAGATTTTTACTGGCTTTGGCGCGACTCTGCCGTTGCTGACTCAAGTAATCGTCGGGGCGAGCGAACTCATCCGGCATTATGGATTGTACGTTGCCGCCGGGGTTGGGTTGACGATTTATTTTGTTCGCAATTGGCTTGTGTCTGAACAAGGCCGGCGCACTTGGGAAAAGATTATCTTGCGGCTTCCGGTGGTGGGGCCATTGATCGCCCGTTTCGCGATGTCGCGCTTTTGCCGGATGCTCGGCACGTTGCTCGGCGCCGGCGTTCCTTTGATCAATGGCCTTAACGTGGCGCGCAAATCGATCGGCAACCAGATTCTGGTCGATGCGGTGGCGAATTCGATTGAACGCGTCAAACAAGGCGATGCGCTCGGGCCAAGTCTTTCCGATTGCAAAGATCTCTTTCCGGGCTCCGTTTTGGAAATGGTTTCCGTGGCAGAGGAAAGCGGGCGGCTCGATCAGGAATTGGTCCGCATCGCGAACGTTACAGAGGGCGATTTAGACCGGCAATTGAAGACGGCCGTGGCCTTTGCGGAGCCGCTCATGCTCTTTTTGATCGCAGCCTTTATCGGAACGATCTTCATCGGCATGGTCATCCCAATCTTCACAATGCAGGATTACATTAAATAACCATCAGACAGAGAGAGAAATCAAACCCCGACGCTATGAGAATACAAACGAACGTCTACCGCAAAGCGCACCGCAGACATGCCTTCACCCTCGTCGAGCTTCTTTTGGTGCTGGTCATTCTCGCAACCTTGGCCGCCATCGTCGTCCCCAAATTCGCCGGGCGGACTGAGCAAGCGAGGATCACCGCCGCTGAAACCCAAATCAAAAACTTCGAGACGGTCCTCGATGCTTTTGAGGTGGACAACGGCTATTATCCGAAAGGGAAGGATGGTTTGATGGATTTGATCGAGAAGCCGCGCGACGCTCAGAGTTGGCGCGGGCCTTATCTCAAGGTGACCGAACTCCCAATGGACCCGTGGAAGAATCCCTACGTCTATGAGTGCCCCGGGAAGTACAACGCCGATTATGACTTGATGTCGATGGGACCGGATGGTCGCCCCGGTGGTGGTGATGACATCACCAATTGGGAAAACGCAAACAATAAAAAAGAGAAATAGAACGCCAGCGATGGACCTGTTCCGGACAACGAACGTCGGCTTTGGCAGGGTAGGGACAGCGCGCTGCGCTGTCCCTACCCTGTTAAGCGCCTTCACGCTGGTCGAGTTCATCCTCGTGATGGCTTTGCTGGCCGTCGTGATGGCAGTAGCCGCGCCGTCGCTCTCGAATTTCTTCCGGGCCCGCACGCTGGACTCGGAAGCGAAGCGGTTTGTGGCCTTGACGAGATTCGGCCAAAGCCAAGCGGTTTCGGAAGGTTTGCCGATGTTGCTGTGGATCGATCGAGCTCAGCGAAAGTACGGGCTGCGAGCGGAGGACGCTTACGCGCTGAGAAACCAGCCGCTTGGCTCGACACTGGTGCGAAATGTTCGGGAGCCCGGAGCGATTAAGTCTAAAGAACCGGAATTTCGCCTCGCCGAGAGTTTGCGTTTCGACGTCGAGGTTTTGGGACGAACGAACAGCCAATACGTGACGATCCGGTTTTTGCCCGATGGCACGATCGATGAAACGAGTTTGACGGTTTTGCAGATCCAGCAGCAGGACCGGAATGACGCGCGAAAATGGGAGCCGATTTGGATTACCCAATCGCGCACCCGATCAAGATATGAAATTGTGGACCAGACCAACGCGTGGGAACGGCTTAACCCGCGGACGGAGATGCAAGGCGGGTTTTACATTCGCTGAAGTGCTCGCCGCGCTCGTGGTCATGGCCATCGTCATCCCGGTCGCGATTGAGGGGATGCGGATTGCCAACCGTGCCGGCGTAGTTGCGCAGCGCAAAAGCGTCGCGGTGCGGCTGGCTGAGAATCAACTGAACGATTTGATCGTGACCGGCAATTGGCAGTACGCGCAACGCAGCGGAACGTTTGGTGAAGATTGGCCCGGCTATCGCTGGAAGTTGCTGAACGAAAACTGGGGCCAAGATGTCATGCGCTTGATTTCCATCGAAGTGACGTACGAAGTTCAAAATCGCGAGTATAGCGTTCTGTTAAGCACGGTTGTGCCGCCGACAACGAATTGATGAAACTGCACACGCCAGCGAAAGTAATGGTAGGGACGGCGCGCTGCGCCGTCTTCGCGCGAGCCAAGTTCGAGCGCGGCACAACGACGTGCACCTTTACTGCTCTAGGAAGCGCACTCGTCTATCCGGAAGTGCCGCGCTGCATGCAACCGCTTCGCCCGCTTGCAATGCGGGCGCGGACGGCGCAGCGCGCCGTCCCTACCATACTAAATGCGTGCAGCGTTCGCACTCAGGCCGCATTCACGCTCATCGAGATTCTCATCGCCACAGCGATCTTCGCCACGGTGTTGATAGCGATGAACACTGTGTTTCACGGCGCCTTGCGGCTGCGCAAGACAACGTCGCGCATTGTGGAAGAATCGATTCCGATCAACCACGCACTCTCTGTCATCAAAGCAGACCTGCGTTCCATTTTGCCTCCTGGCGCAACGTTGGCTGGCCCAATCGTCGGCGGCATCCAGTCTGGTTTGAACAACGACTTACAGAGCCGTAGTGCGATGGGCGGTGGAGGAAGAAACCAACCCGCGACGTTGCAATTCTACACCACAACAGGTGCGACCGACGATGCTTCAGTCATGCACAGCGTCCAGACTCGGTTGATCGTCGAACCTCAGCCGTGGCCGGAAGCACAACGAATCACTTACTATCTGCGGCCACCCATTTATTCCACCAACCTGATGGGCCAGGAACTCGTGCGCTCCGTCACGCGCAATCTATTGGCGACGGTTGAAGAATATCCGGTCGAGGAACCACTTTTGGATGGCATCGAGAATATCGAGTTTCTCTTCTATGACGGAATGATGTGGCGAAATTCGTGGGACTCGAGCAGTCAAGACCAATCAACGCTTTCGCAAACGAGCACCTCTTCAGGCACGCAAACGACCGGTGGCGCCAACTCCCAGACCAGCGCAACTCAAACTGGCGTTCCTCAGGCGATCAGAGTCTTGATCGAATTCGCAGCCGAAGATCGCGTGTCCCGCGTCCGGAAGCCGCCCCTTGAGTTAGTCGTCCCGGTGGTGACTGAAGCGCGGACGAATCAAATCACCAGCGGCAACACAAACAGCCAAGCTCAGGCCAACAGTTCAAATACCACAGGCGGGGGTAACAGCGCCCCAAGCGCAGGCGGCAATAATAACAATAATTCGAGCGGGCGAGGCGGAGGTCAACCCACCACGCCCCAGCAACCAAGTCGAGGCTCCACCGGCGGTCAAAGAGGAGGAGGTGGCCGATGAAGTTGCCCTTCTCCCTAAGCCTCCCCATGGGCAACTCCATTGCGAAACAGGGCTCCGTTCTCATTATTGTTCTTTGGATCACCTTTGGGTTGGTCAGCCTCGCCCTTTATTTTGCGCAGTCGATGTTTTTTGAGTTTCGGGCGGCGGACAACCACGTCGCCAGCGTCGAAGCCGAGCAAGCTATCGAAGGGGCATCGCGGTATATTTCCTACGTGTTAGGCAACACCAATCTCGTCGAACCTGGACTAATGCCGGACCTCCAGGTTTACGACCGCGAAGAAGTGTTTCTGGGCGACGCGACCTTTTGGTTGATCGGACGCTCCGAGCAAGAATCTCGGACCGAGGTTCCGACCTTCGCGCTCGTGGATGAAAGTTCCAAACTGAATCTGAACACGGCAACAGTCGAGATGCTGCAGATGCTGCCGGGCATGACGCCGCAGTTCGCAGCGGCCATCATTGATTGGCGAGATGAGGACAGTGACGTGACCACGAACGGCGCTGAATCGGAATCTTACCAACGCCGCAATCCATCTCCGTACTCTTGCAAGAATGCGCGGTTTGAAACGGTCGAAGAGCTGAGGTTCGTGTTCGGAGCCGATCCAGGCGCTCTTTATGGAGAAGATTACAACCGGAACGGAATCCTGGACTTGAACGAGAATGACGCTGACGTCTCGCCGCCGATCGATAACCGCGATGGCCGGCTTGATCCGGGAATACTGGAATGTGTTACTGTTTATAGTCTCGAACCCAACATTCGCGGTGATGGATCGCCACGCATCGTAATCGGCGGCACCAACGCGGTTGCGCAATTGACGCAGTTGCTGCAGGAGAAATTAGGCGAGGCGCGCGCAAACGAACTGCAAGGACAAGTGACAACGGCTGCCGCAAATGCCCGAAGCCTGCTCGAATTCTATTTCAGGATCGGAAATCAAATGAGCACAGCCGAGTTCGCTTTGATCGAAGGCGATCTTTCAGTGACCAACGCTCCCTTCGTGGAAGGACTGATTAATGTCAATAGCGCTTCGGCTGCCGTGCTGGCTTGCGTTCCTGGAATTGGCGCGGAGAAGGCCCAACAACTGGCCAATAGCCGGCCAACCCCAAGCGCCGCCGATTTGCCCACGATTGCGTGGGTCACGCAAGTGTTGGATGAACAGAGCATCGTGCAAGCCGGACCTTACCTCACCTCGCGAAGTTATCAATTTACCGCCGACATTGCGGCGGTAGGCCGTTACGGACGGGGTTATCGGCGAACGCAGTTTGTGTTCGATACAAGCGAGCAGAAACCTAAGATTATTTATCGACGCGATTTGTCCCGGCTCGGCTGGGCGATGGGACAGCAAGCCCGCGAACGATTGAGCGTGCTTGCCGAGAATCCCAGACTGCAAAGGAGCCGCAGATTATGAAAGCCGCCTTCTTCGCAGCGCAGAGTTTCACTCTGCCGTATCGCCGACTTGCAGTCGGCGGCGCGTTCGCCATGCCCAGAGCCTCCGACACTTCGAGAGCGGTGCAGATTGAAGATCTTCCAAGTAGGAAGGCGAATGTTGCCCCTCTCCCCATGAGCCTGAAGGTAGGGCTGCGGTGCTCCGCAGCCTGCGAACAGCAATCGCGGCGGCGCAGCAACGCCGCCCTACCAGGTTCAGGTTCATGGGTGCAATGTGCGAAAACGATGTTTCCGAGAAGTCTCTCCCCATCGGATGGGGAGAGGGTTAGGGAGAGGTGCAACCTGCAACTTTTCGCGGCGCCTAAAGAATGTTTGAAATGATGTCATTAACCAAAAACCGGCCGCCCAATTCGCTGATTGGCCTAAAACTGGAGCGCAATCGATTGGAAGGCGTTGTGCTTCGTCGCAATGGCGGCGGGCTTCAAGTCCAACGTTCCTTTCAGGCGTCACTTTCGCTCGATCCGCTGACCAACGATCCCGAGCTGGTCGGACGCGAGATTCGGAATCATTTGAACGAAGCCGGTGTTCGCGAGCGGCGTTGCGCTGTTTGCCTGCCCTTGAGCTGGACGCTGACTTTGCAGACGAAGGTTCCGGAAATTCCCGAAGGCGACGTGAGCAGTTTTCTCGGCATCGAAGCGGAAAAAGGGTTTCCTTACTCGCCCGAGGATCTGTCGATGTCGACATCGCGCTACGGTGCGCCAGGAGGCGAACAACATGCGACCATTGTGGCGATTCCGCTCAACCAATTGAATGCGCTGCAGCGCGTGTTGAAGGCCGCGCAGCTAAAACCACTCAGTTTTTCCCTCGCCATTTCGGCCTTGCAAACGTCCAACAAGGAAGATGCCGCCGGAGTGATTTCGCTGTTGGTGGGCGAGAATAATGTTGAACTCGAAGTCTCTTCGGGCAAGGGCGTGCTCGCATTGCGATCTCTCGAAGGAGCGGTGGAAACGGAGGGCAACCAAAAACAGGTCGATGCGGATCTTGTGGCGCGCGAGATCAAAATCACGCTGGGCCAATTGCCGCGGGTCTTGAGCGAGACAGTCCGGAGAATCCAAGTCTTTGGCCGCCCAGAAATGGTTAATCCTTTGGTCAAGGAGATTCGCGATCGAGCCGCGAACATGGGCTTGACCGTCGAGGCTGGCGGAATTCAACAAATCAATGGCTTCCCTTTGCCGTTGCCGATGGACAAGAGCGTGTCGCCGGCGCTGAGCATGGCTGCGCGACATTTGCTCGGGCATTCAACCGGCTTCGAGTTTTTGCCGCCAACAGTCAGCGCGTGGCCCAAAACCCTGGCTCGATTTTCGTCGCGGAAGTTATTCTCGGCCGGTGCGGCTGGCGGAGCCATAGCCCTCTTGGTTGGCGGAATGTTTTTTGTGCAGCATTTGAAACTTTCGTCGCTTCAGAAACGGTGGCGGGCCATCCAGCCGAAGGTGACCAAACTCGAAAGTTTGCAAAATCAGATTCGGAAGTTCCGGCCCTGGTTTGACGACTCGCTGCCCACCTTGACCATCATGCGGAAGCTGACGGAAACGTTTCCGGTCGATGGCGACGTTTACGCCAGCCGCGTGGAAGTGAAGGACCTCTCGGTGATCACCTGCACTGGCAAAGCAAAAGACTACGCGTCCTTTCAGAAGATGATGGAACAATTACGCGCCGTGAAAGAAGTAGCCGATTTAAAGCAGGACCAATTGCAGGGCAATTCGCCGTTGCAATTCTCCATTAATTTTCGTTGGGTGGAAGGAGCCAGCCATGACTAAGAACCGCGAGAGGCTTCTGACGTTCGCGGCCATCGCGGCGATTGCCATCTTTGCCGGCGATCGTCTCATTCTCTCCCCGCTCATTCGCGCTTGGAAAGACCGCACGAAACGGATTGCCGATTTAACCAAAGAAGTGAATCGAGGCGCCCTTTTGCTGGATCGGGAACAGACGATTCGAGACCGTTGGGAAATGATGCGCACCAACGCGCTTCCCTCAAGCGAATCCGTCGCGGAAGGCGCGGTAATGGACTCGGCCGCGCGCTGGCAAGAAGCCAGCGGAATCGGTTTTAGCTCTCGCAAGTCACAGGAAAATCGCTCGGACGACGAAGACTTTCGCACGCTCGAGTTCCGCGTGGATGCCTCCGGCAATATCGGCGCAGTGAAGCGGTTCCTTTATGAGTTGGAAAAAGACCCGCTGGCGCTAAAAGTAGAGGACCTTGAACTCGCATCGCGCGATAGTGAAGGCCGAGAACTGGTGCTCGGCATCCGTTTCAGCGGCCTCTTGTTCAGCCGGGGTGAACAATGAAGACACTTTACCGCAATACTAAGGCGGGGACAGCGCGGCCCGCTGTCCCTACCACGGGAACGCGTTTCATGCGCATCATGCTTTTCGCATGTTTCATAGCCGGATTGTGGCACCCCCTTTCTTGTGCGGCCGCTGAAACTACAAACTCATTGCCAAACGCCCGGTCGCTCGACGCGTTTAAGATCATTAGCGAGCGCAACATCTTTAACGCAAACCGCCGCTTGCTTTCGGCAACGCCGACGACCAGAACGGAAAGACCGCCGCGGATCGAGTCGTTTACCTTAAAGGGAACCTTTCTTCATGACGGCCTTTACGCCATCTTTGAAGGAACCGAGTTCCGAGGCGAGAAAATCCTCAAACCTGGCGACGTGATTGTTGGCCACAAAATCATCGAAGTCATGCTCAACGGTGTGAAGCTCGAAGGCAAAGAGGGCAACATCGAATTGCCCAGAGGCATGCAAATGCGAAAGCGCGAGGACGAACCGTGGCAAGTCGTCGCCGACACCACCTCGACTGCGTCCTCGGGCTCATCCCTCACTTCGAGTTCAGATTCCGGGCGGCGCGATCGGGGTTCGGAGACCGGACGGCGCGATCGCGGCGCCGAATCCAACCGCCGAGACCGCGGTTTCGATCGACGCGGCGCCGGTGCAGATTCAGAACGAAGTGCTCGACCGGGGACAGAAGCGAGACCCGCTGAGGAATCAACCGGCGGCAGCAGCCCAAATGATATTTTGCAGCGAATGATGCAAAGACGCGCACAGGAGACCAACAGATGAAAACTCTAAGAATCCATTCAGCTATTCTTGCTCTGGCCACAACCGCGCTCACCGCGTTTGCTCAAGAGCAAGCCAACACAAACCAAAACCCGCCTGCAGCGGCTCCAACTGCGCCCGCGCCCCAGCCCACCGCTCCGGACGCCGCAACCGCCCCGCCGGCCGAGAAGCCTGCCGAAAAGCCAGTGACCACGGCCAATAACGCCGCGGCCACGGAAGCTTCGGAGAAAGGCATTCGCATGAATTTCCGCGGCGTCTCTCTGGAAACAGTTTTGGAGTATTTGGGCAAGGCGGCGGGTTTTACGATTCTTCCAACCGTTCAGGTTGAAGGGAAAGTCACGGTCTGGAACGATCAACCGCTCACCAAAGAGGAAGCCGTCCAAGTCTTGAACACGGTTCTGAATAAGAATGGTTATGCCGCGATCCGAAAGGAAAAGACGCTGGAGATCGTGAAGCTGGAGGATGCCCGGACGAAGGACATTCCCGTGAAAACTCTCAAACGAGATGAAAATCCGACCGAAGTCATTCCAAAGAACGACGAGATCGTGACCGAGATCATTCCCGTTCGTTACGCGAACGCCACGCAACTGACGCGCGACCTGCAACCGCTCTTGCCGCAATATGCGACACTCACGGCCAACGAAAGCGGCAACGCGCTCGTCTTAACCGATACTCAAGCAAGCATCCGGCGCATGGCCGAAATCGTCCGCGCCCTCGACACTTCCATTTCCAGCATCTCGACGATTCGCGTCTTTCCGCTGCGTTATGCCGACGCCAAGGAACTGGCGAACGTTGTCAAGGAATTGTTCGATACGTCAGCTAACCAACGCAATCAAGGTGGGCGCGGCGGAACCGGTGGCGCCAATCCATTTCAGCAGCTCTTCAATCGCGGAGGTGGCGGAGGACTATTCGGAGGTGGCGGAGGAGGTTTCGGCGGCGGTGGCGGCGCAGGAGAGGATCGAGCCGCGGCTTTCGGTGGTGGTCGCGGTGGAGGAGCAACCGGCCAAAGCGAAGCACGCCAGGCAGCGTCACGCGTCGTGGCTGTCGCGGATGAACGAACCAACTCTCTCGTGGTCAGCGCGCCCGAAGAATATGTTCCGCACATCGAAGACCTGGTTAAGAGGATCGATGAACCGGTGGACGACGTTACCGAGTTGCGCGTGTTCCATTTGAAGAATTCTAATCCCATCGAAATGGCTGACATTTTGACGGAGCTCTTTCCGGATGAAACGCGAAGCCAGAATCAAGGCGGTCGAGGAGGATTCCAGTTCTTTGGCGGAGGATTCGGCGGTGGTCGAGAGGGCGGGCGCGGTGGTGCAGCCAATCAGCAGACGAGCGAACGGATGAAAAAGATGGGGCGCGTCATCGCGGTTCCCGACGAACGCACGGCATCCATCATCGTCACTGCCGCTGCTGAGATGATGGGCCAGATCGCCCAGATGATCGAGCAACTCGATGCTAATCCCGCGCGCAAGCAAAAAGTCTTTACCTACAAACTGGAGAACGCGGATCCAACACAAATCGAAGAAATCCTTCGCGCGATGTTCGAAGGCCAGAACACACGCGGCTTCCAAAACAACAACCGCTTCAACAATCAGAACAATAATCCGCTGAACAATCGGAATATGTTCAATCAAGGCGGCGGAGGCGGAGGTGGCTTTGGCGGCGGCGGTGGTTTCGGCGGCGGAAATACAGCCGGCCAGAGGGGACGCTAAGGCGCAACTCGGTGATGAACCTTCCTCTCTCTACCAGCCGGCTTCGCCCCACTGGCGTGCCTCATTTGCGAAGACCGCGGATCATTCCGCCAGGTCTTGGACTGCGGCGATGGAGTCTGCGCAATCGCCGCTTTCGCGCAAAAGCGCCCGGAAACGTCCGAAACCAGAGAGCGCCTGCTAACCATGCGGACGCCAAAGCGGTGACTCCGCAGGCTCCGTCACCGCAGTCCAAGACGCTGCCGCGGCCAGCGAGCCTTCATGGTCCTAATGCGGGCCGGCAAGTTGGACGTTGGCCTGCCAGTTCATGAAAGCTTAAACCACTAAAGAACCAAACCATGCCCTACACATTTCTTAAGTCAGTTCGGTATCTAATCCTACTCTTGTGCTTATGCGGCTGGAGTCTAACTGAAGCGCAAGCCCAGCGAGCAACTGGCCGAACGACCCGCACCGGCGGCGGCGCCTTCGGTGGCGGCGCCGCCGGAAATTACACCGGCAACACGATGGTCGGCGAAGCAATGATTTCGGTCGATCCGGAAACACGCCAAATCATCGTCATCACGGACGAGGAAACCAATCAGCACATCGAGCAAGTCGTCAGGAATCTGGATCGTCCCAAGCCGCAAGTGTTGATCAAAGTTGTCTTCCTCGAAGTCACTTATCGCAACACGTTGGATTTCGGAGTCGAGGGCAGCTACGTCAAAAAGCTAGGCGGCAGCCAAAGCAGCACGGGGTTGGTCAATCAAGTTTTTGGGTTGGCCGCGGCGGGCGCAACGCCGATCTCGCCTGGCGGTTTGTATCAGGTCTTGGGACAAGACTTTCAAGTCACACTGCGGGCATTGGCCGAGGCCGGGAAATTAGAAGTGCTCTCACGGCCTTCGATTCTGGCGCGGAACAACCAGCAAGCTCTTATTACGGTCGGTCAAAGGGTTCCGATCCCGAACACCTCGCAAATCGGCGCCAATGGCCAGATCACGACGGCGATCGATTATCAAGATGTGGGGATTATTCTGCGAGTAACACCCTTCATCAGCGCTGAGGGGCTGGTCGAAATGATCGTGGCGCCCGAAATATCTACGCTTACCGCGCAGACGGTTCAGGTCTCAGAAACCTTGAGATCGCCTGTTATTGCCACGCGCTATGCCGAAACCGTAGTTGTGACGCCGCACGGACAAACAGTCGTGATCGGCGGTTTGATGGAGAACAACAAGACGGACACAGACCGAAAAATTCCTATCTTGGGAGATATTCCTCTCTTAGGCGCGCTTTTTAAAAGGAAAATCAAGGAAAATACCAAAACCGAACTCGTCATTTTTCTGACCCCCTACGTGGTTGCTGATCCAAGCCAACTTGCTGAAATGACGTCGAAGGAGACCGAAAAGTCTTCGCTCCGCAAGGGCGCTTTTTCAGAGCAGGAACTCAATAAGTTTCTGGACGGTCTGCCCTTAAAGGACAATCCAATGCCAGGCCAGCCTCCAGCTCAAAACGGTTCCAAATCCAACGGCAAAAAGAATGGCGCGCCCGCTGGCAAAGGGCGTTGAGCTTGTCATGCAAGCTCCATTGAACGTTGAGCCCGCCGGAGTGCCGCTCTCCCTGGCCCATCGATGGTCAGGCCGCTGTTTTCAGGAAGCGGAACGTCCGAAGTCCGCCAGGTTTTGGAGTGCGCCAGTCCTCTGGCGCTTTGGGTCCGCACTGTTCGAAAGCGGCAGAGGACTGCCGCACTCCAAGACGCTGTCGGGACGTCGAATGCTCCAGCCCGCGATGTTGGCGGCGCAGCAACGCCGCACTACCGGCAATGAAATCGCGACTCTCTCCGAACTTGTCTAACTGACCCGCATGCCCACTGGCGTAAAAACCAAGTCCGTGGTCTATGGATCGCTTTTCGCCGTCTGGGTCATGATTGTCGGCTGGCAAACCGTCGAGCACAACCGCGTCAAAGAGGCGGCGCGTTCTGCTCTCATTAACCGCGGCCGCGACATTACAACGACGCTTGGACTGGTCATCCGCTCTCAGCGACGTTGGTGGGGCACCGTTCCGCAGGACCCCATTGAATCCGCTTTGAAAGAGTTGATCAAGCCAGGCGAGCTGACTTCTGTAGCGCTGCTCAACAAAGCTGGGGATGTTGTCATCTCTGCGGGCGCGCCGATTGACATCAACACCAGAGGAATCGCGCAAACCGAGCGGTGGGATGCCCGGAGCCTTACCCTGGTCAATCTTGTCGATCTGGGAGCGCACCTGGCGCGGGAAGGCGAGACCGGCCAACCTACCGTCGTCCTGCCCAGTTCAGGCCCTCCCCGCGGCCCTCGCCGCCAGAATAACCCCGGATCAACCAACACTCCCAGCGGCACGCTTTCGACAACGAATCCCTCTCCGCGCCGCCCCGGGCCCGGCGACGGCGAACGCCGACGAGGATGGATGGACGAAAAGGAATGGGAAGCCATGCGCGCGGAGAAAGGGGCCCATTACATCGCAATTGTCATTCCGACGGAATTATTTCGCGCTGCTAACGTGCAAGATATTTGGTTGCGTTGGGTGATCGCATCCTTTGCCGGTGTCGCCGTGCTAGGTCTCGGCTTTGCGTGGCGCAATCTCGAAACGTCGGCTGAATTGCAGATGCGCTTGCTCCGCGCCAGCGAAATGAATTCGCATCTCCGCGACATGAATTTGGCGGCCGCCGGCTTGGCGCACGAGACGAGAAACCCGTTGAACATTATTCGCGGCGTCGCGCACATGATTTCGAAGGAGCCGGATGCTTCCTCGAGTGTTCGCCAGAAATCGCGCGAGATTGCCGATGAAGTGGACCGGGTCACCGCCCAATTGAACGAATTCATCAACTACTCCAAACCTCGAGAAGTCCGTCGAGCGCCGGTGAGCCTCAATGCTATCGTGAGCGACGTTGCACGCGCGCTCGCCAGCGATGTCGAAGACAAAAGCATTCAGCTCAGCGCATCCGTCAATGGCCTCAGCGTCGAGGCCGATGAACAGATGCTGCGGCAAGTGCTGTTCAACCTTTTGATCAATGCTATCCAAGCTGCCGATGCCAAAGGTGAAATTCGCGTCGTGGCTGGGAAACTCAACGGTTCCGGCGCCTACCTCGAAGTGCGCGATAACGGTCCGGGCGTCGCCCCAGAACATCGCACCGATATTTTCAAGCCTTACTTCACAACCCATCAAAAAGGCACCGGACTCGGACTGGCGATCGTTCAGCAGATTGTGCTGGCGCATGGCTGGGATATCGAATGCCTGCCGAACGAGCCGCGAGGCGCCATCTTCCGCCTGAGCCGGCTCAAGCTGTCGAGCAGAACCGGTTCGTCGTAGCGCCGAGTTTCACTCTGCTGCTGTATCGCCGACTTGTAGTCGGCTGAGCGTTCGACCCGGCGTGAATCCCGACGTTGGCGAGCCCGCTGCACGGATCCCTCTCCCTAATCCTCCCCAGGAAACCCTCTCGTAGGACAGTGCGTCCCGCCTGTCGAGCATCTGCGTACATCGCACATCAAAAGCAAGACAGGCCGGACGTCCTGCCAAGTTCATGGGGAGAGATTTCCCCGAAACAGACTTTCGCGCATTGCGCCCATGAACCTAAAGCGTCACTCCGTGCGCGCCGGGCATCACCATGAAGCAAGTCTTTCGCGGCGCGCACGGAATGACGGGCCCTACCCGCCGCAGGTTCATGGCAAGATGATCCGCGTTCGATTACGGGTTGCGTCCCGCGAACAGTCAAGGCAAGTTCAGGACGTTACGCCCATGCCTCACAAAGCCGGACATCAGCCCTCCAAAGCGCCCCGGATTCTCATTGTGGATGACGACGCCGGTCAACGCAGTCTTCTCAATTCGTTCCTTAAAAGCCAACGGTTCGACACCGTCACGGCGTCATCTGGAGAAGAAGCGCTGGAAGTTCTGCGCGCAGGCAACATCGATATGATGATCTCGGATGTGCGCATGCCGGGGATGTCCGGGTTGGAGACCCTTAAGCGGGCTCGACAGGAACATTCGGTTCTGCCGGTGTTGCTGGTCACCGCGTATGCGGACATTCGCGAGGCGGTCGGCGCTATGCGAGACGGGGCCGTCAATTATTTGGCCAAGCCCGTTGATCTCGACGAACTGTTGAATTCCGTCCGCAAGGCGACTGGAATCGAGCCTTGCGACGCGTTACAGCTTCCGGAAAGCAAAAAACTGCCGGACGCTGTCGTCGCGCGCAGTCGGCTCATGCAAGCCGTCTTTCGTGACGTGTCGTTGGTCGCGTCCTCGGAAAGCCGCATTTTGATCACGGGCGAGAGCGGTGTGGGCAAAGAAGTGGTTGCGGACGTCATTCATGCCTGGAGCGCTCGAGCTTCGGGGCCGCTGGTAAAAGTCAATTGCGCCGCGATACCCGAGGCGCTCTTGGAAAGCGAGCTCTTCGGCCATGAAAAAGGCGCCTTCACGGGCGCGTACGCGCAACGCGTGGGACGTTTCGAACAAGCGAATCACGGAACGATTCTTCTCGACGAAATTGCTGAAATGTCGCCTGGGCTGCAGGCCAAACTGTTGCGCGTGACGCAAGATGGAAGATTTCAACGCATCGGATCCAACAAGGAGATACAGACTAATGCCCGCATCTTGGCGGCAACGAATCGCAACTTGGAACAAGAGGTTGCTCAGGGGCGGTTTCGGGAAGACTTATTCTATCGCCTGAACGTCATGGAAATTTTTATTCCTCCGTTGCGCGAGCGTCAGGCAGATATTATTCCGCTGGCCAGCCATTTCGTCGCGGAGTTTACGCATGGCAAAGCCAGATTCTCTGCGACGGTCACCGCTGCGGTGGAACAGTACTCGTGGCCAGGCAATGTCCGGGAACTTCGAAATGCGATGGAACGAGCCAGCCTCATGTCACACGGCGAACTGATTCTTCCAGAGCATCTGCCGGCGCGGATTCGTCAAGCCACTCAGGAATCGGCGGTGAATGCTCCAAATTCCGCGAGCAGATTGGAGGAGATTGAACGATTGGCCATCATCCAAGCCTTGCGGGAGCACAATTTTAATCGCACCGAAACCGCGCGCGTCCTTGGGATCAGCCGCCGCGCTTTGACCTACAAAATACAACGCTTCAAAGAACTCGGATACGAAGTGGATTCAAATTGAGCCGAGCATTCCGAAACGTGTGAGCGCCGGAGAACCTTAGACCTTAAAGGCGAAGTCGGGACATTGCCGTTGGGGGAGTGCTTGCGTGATGGGGCAAAGTCTGATCTGAAGTGTCGTGTTGGCCGGCCCTCTACCACAGGGAAACTAATTCTAATTTAGATTGGCCGGCGAACCTTTTCAGCGGATGTCCGCCGGGAGGGCTTGGGGTGCGCTTTCGGCGGTAGCATTTCCTTCGAAGCGAATTTGGTTTTCTTAAGACGATCCTTTGTCGCGCTGGAGAGCGCGTCCACATCCGACCACCGCCCGCAGTCTCTGAAGCAATTCGTGATTCTTTTGAATCAAAGCCTCTAACCGTTCGATGTGAGCCTGCGTCCGCCCGGCAGCATCCATGGCGGAGGGACGCTAGCAAGAAATAGAGCTGTTGTTACGATGCAGAATCCGGCACGCTCTGGGCTCATGGGCTCTGCTTGGAAACCAATACAAATGAAAGTTTCAAAACGCAACCTCAACTTCATCCTGATTTCAGTTTTGATGTTCTCCATTTCTTGGCCCGGCGCGCACGGGGCAAGCGAAGCTAAGCGCGCAGCGTTCCTTAAAGCCATCGAGCGTCCTAAAGTCCCTCTCAACCCAACGACACGAACCTTGCCCGAAACAAACGGCCTGACCCAAATCCACTTCACGTTTGCATCGGAGTCGCAAGAGCGCGTAACAGGGCTTCTCTTGAAACGATCCCGGTCGCAGGGACGACGGCCGGTGGTGATCGTGCTGCATGGCACTGGAAGCAATAAAGAGGCGCAGTTGTCGCACTTGCAGGAATTGGCGAAGAAGGACTTTGCCGCGGTCTCGATTGATGGGCGATACCACGGCGAACGCAGTCGCTCAGGCCGTGGCAATGATGAATATCTCGAAGCAATCGTTCGCAGATACCGAACCGGGCAAGAGCGGCCATTCCTTTATGACACAGTCTGGGACGTGCTGCGCCTAATCGATTATTTGGAAACGCGTGATGACGTGGACGCGAAACGGATCGGAGTGATCGGCTTCTCGAAAGGCGGCATGGAAACGTATCTTGCCGCCGCAGTGGATTCCCGCATTGCCGTTGCCGTGCCTTGTATTGGCGTGCAGAGTTTTCGCTGGGCGCTCGACAACAATGCGTGGCAATCCCGCGTCCAAAGCATTCAGAACGCTGTGAATGCGGCGGCGAAGGACGCGGGCGTCACTGCGATCGATGCAGCGTTTGTCCGCAAATTCTATGATAGCGTTGTTCCTGGCATTTACGGAGAGTTTGATGGCCCGGCGATGCTGCCATTGATCGCTCCTCGGCCGCTGCTTGTTATCAATGGAGATTCAGACGCGCGTACTCCGCTTCCAGGAGTGCAGGAATGCGCGGAAGCGGCCAGGCTGGCTTACGCATCGGCCGCGGCGAAAGACCGATTTGATCTCTTGATTCAGGAGAAGACAGGCCATCAAGTGACTGTTGAGTCTCTCCGAACGGCCGTCGATTGGTTTGTTCGTTGGCTCAACCCGTGATTCTCACAGCAGTTCTGCCCCTGAACCGCTTGCTCAGGAGCGCAGCCTTTAGGCTGCAGAAGCCGACGATTGTTCTCGCAGTTCCAAACGTTCTGCAGCCTAAAGGCTGCGGTCCTGAGGGTAGTATGAGTGCCGGTCCCATTGCGTGCGCGAAGCGATAGAGGCTGCCCATGAACCGTTTCGTTGGCAGGGCGGCGTTGCTGCGACGCCGCGATTGCTGTTCGCAGGCTCCGGAGCACCGCAGCCCTGCCTTCAGATTCATGGGGAGATGATCTGGAATAACCATTTGACCGAGCGGGCGACTTTATGGTGTAAACAGCGGGTCAGAATCAGGGCGACCGCGATGATGCTCACGGTCGGATTCAGCTGCTTCATCAGCGAGTCGGCAATCGATGGAACGACAACCACAGCTCGAGTACTGTTACGTTTATGGCCGAAGCGAAAGAGCACTTTGTCGGGGTTGACCTCGGCGGCACGAAGATTTTGGCGGGCGTGTTCACTCCGCAACTCAAGTGCTTGGGCAAAACGAAAATCAGCACCAAGCCGCAGCGCGGCCCCGAAGCTGTGGTCGAACGCATCGCCCGCTGCATCGAGGATGCCGTAGACGAATGCGATCTTGATCTCAAGAAGGTGAAAGGCATCGGGCTGGGCGCTCCGGGCGCGGTTGATCCGGAATCTGGCAAAGTGATTTTCGCGCCGAATCTGGCGTGGGAAGATCTGCCGCTGAAGAAGGAGTTAGAGAAGCAGTTGGATCTCCCGGTGTTCGTCGAGAATGACGGCAATATCTGCACTCTGGGCGTCTATGAAGCGGAACTCCACTCCAAACCGCGCGACCTCGTAGGAGTTTTCTTGGGCACAGGCATTGGTGGAGGTCTTATCCTCAATGGCAGATTGCATTCGGGATTCAACCGCACGGCTGGTGAAATCGGCCACATGATCATCGAGGTCGGAGGCCCAAAATGCAGTTGCGGCAACCGCGGATGCTTCGAAGCTGTCGCCGGGCGGCAGGCCATTTTTCAGAAAATTCAAACCGCCGTTAAGGCCGGCCAAAAAACCATTCTCACCGAAATGCTCGATGACGAGCTGACCGACATGCGCAGTGGGGATTTGCGCAAAGCCATTCGCCGCGGAGATAAACTTGTCGAACGCATCGTCGAAGAAGCCGCCGAATACACCGGCATTGCGGTCGCCAACCTGATTAATTTGCTCAACCCGGACACGATCGTTTTGGGCGGCGGCATTATCGACGCTTTGGAGGACGAGATGATGGCTATCATCGTAGAGACAGCCCACGATTACGCGCTCGGCGGCACATCCAAAGGCATCGAGATTATCGCCTCGAAGCTGGGCGATGACGCCGGCATTGTGGGATCGGCTGTTTTGGCCAGACGTGAAACCAAATGAAGTAAGCAGACACAATCAAGATAACGCATCAGTATGCTTGTGTCCCCCCCACGAACCTGTGTCGTAGGACGGGCGTCTCGCCCGTCCAGCATTTGCGTACACCCAAAGCAGGACAGGCGGGACGCGCTGTCCTGCCAAACCGTTTATGGATGCAATGCGCGACAATGTGTTTCGGAGAAATTCTCTCCCCAAGCTTCTCGTCGCGCACGAAGAGAGGGAAAAGACTCAATCCCCTTCCCCTCTTGAACGATCCCGCCGTGCGCCCAACCCGCCGCGCTGTCATCGACGTTGGCACAAATTCCGTGAAGCTTCTCGTCGCGGATGTTTCAGGACGCTGTGTGACGCCGCTCTTGGAGAAGAGCGAACAAACGCGTCTCGGCGCAGGGTTTTACGACACCCATCTACTGCAATCCGACGCCATTGCCAAGACGGCGCGCGCCGTCGCGCAATTTCGGAACGAAGCCCTGGACTGGCATCCGGCTTCGATTCGCGTGATTGCCACAAGCGCCGCACGAGACGCTCGGAATCAAGGCGCACTCATGTCTTCGATACAACAGGCGTCCGACTTGCAGGCCGAGGTCATTTCAGGCGAGCAGGAAGCGGAATGGGTTTTCGCCGGAGTCACCAGTGACCCAAGTCTTGCCGCTCAATCGATCGTGGTTCTCGATGTCGGCGGCGGCAGCAGCGAATTTGTAGTCGGTGAGAACTCCGTCTGTCATTTTCGCCAAAGTTTTCGACTGGGAACGGTTCGTTTGCTCGAAGAATTGCGTCCCTCAGATCCCCCTTCGGAAAAGGACTGGTGCGCCTGCGCAGTTTGGCTGACCGAATTTCTGACGAAAGAATTGAGTCCTGCGCTGAAACCTGCGTTGGCGCGTTTCGGGGCAAAAGCTGTCTTACTGGTTGGCACAGGCGGCACAGCCACAATTCTAGCGAGGATGCAGCTTAACCTCGCAACGTTCGACCGCGCCGCCCTCGATGCCGTGCGGCTGGGACAAGAAGACGTGCGCTTCCAACAAGAACGGCTTTGGCGTTTGCCTTTGGCCGAACGGCGCCAGATTGTCGGTCTGCCTCCGAACCGAGCCGACGTCATTCTGACCGGCGCGGCGATTTTCAGCCTGGTGATGAGCGAACTCGGATTTAGTGATCTTCGTGTCAGCACACGCGGACTTCGTTTCGCCGCCCTCATGGACTCGCCTTCGGGATAAGTTGAAGACAATGAACGTGTTCATTCGTGTCTATTAGTGGTTTCCGTTTTCTCCGTCGAAACCGAGAGGCTCTCGCGAGCTTGGGTAATCGCGCGCAGCTTCTTTTCCGGAATCGATGCCGAACTCACCGGGTTATCCGCAAATGTGGCAAAACCGCAATCGGGAGTCAAAAGCACTCGCTGTCGGCCTAAGAAGTTAATCGCGCTTCGCACCTTGGCTGCGATTTCTTCCTTGGCTTCAATCTTGTCCAACTTTTGGTTCACCACGCCCACACCAATGCGACGGTCATGAGAGAGGCCTTTCAGAATTTCCAACTCACCCGCGCGCGGCGTACAAAGTTCAAGGAAGAACGTTCCAACACGAACACGATTGAGCAGGCTTAGCAACGGCCGGTAATCGCCGCGCAGAGCCGCCGATTCATCGCGTGTCCAGTTGCCGCGGCAAAGGTGAAGCGCGACGCGCTCCTCGGGCAAACCTTTGACCACTTCGTTAATAAGGTCTCCGGCAAACGCGAGTTCCTGTTCGGATGATTTCTTTTCGCTCAAGGCGCCGCACATAAAACAGCGCTGGCGCGTGGCGCCTCCGTAAACGACTTCAGTCAAAACCGGTTCGTCGAATTGCGCGAGCGCGACACCTGCGGCGAGCAAATCGTGCAATTCCTCACGCAACACCCGCACGACATCAGCCGTCAGCGCCTCGCGCGTCAGATACGGTCGATCCGTGAGGCAATCCAACCACATCGTCCGCGTGAGAAGATACGGTCCCGGCAAAGCGACTTTGATCGGCTTGTCGGTCAGCGTTCGGGCAAACTCGAATTCGCGCAACGACAAGGAACGGCTGCGGCCGAGCGGACCATAAACCACTGGGTGCCGCACCTCGGCCGACGGAACGTCAAGCGCGCGCAACTCCCGTTCGAACTTCTCAGGTTCATCCACCATCGCCGAAACATCCGTGAGCGGGATCAATTGACAGTTATCCAGAAGAGCCCCCACGAAACTTGCATAGCTGTCGCGGCGTTGTTCGCCATCGGTTATGACATCGACGCCCGCGCGGAGTTGCGCCTCGACGGCCAATCGCACAGCGTCGTCCGCCGTAGATTGGAAGTCCGCTTCAGAAAGCCGTCCCTCCAGCCGCTCGTGCAAAGCCTGCACCATCCAGCGCGGACGTGGCCAACTGCCAATTCCCATCACTGACAGCGGCGCAATCTTCGGCGCGGTCATTGGCGCAGGAAGTTTTTTAGAGATGCTGACGGGGACGACGAGCTGCTTTCGCGTCGGAAGACGGACGGTCTCTGTCACACGCTTCGATCGTTCCGCAAGTGTCCCTTTGCAGACGAGATAGCTTCGCTGCGCACCTTGCTTCGTCCAGGAAACCATTTCGTTGCCAGTCAGTCGGGACCACGCGGGAAGGTCCTGCTCGACGGAGGAGTCTGTTGAGCGAATCTCCAAGAGTCCACCACGGTCCATTGGATCGATGTGGCGGCGGATCAGGAGGAGGAGTCCGCCGCCACAATCGAGGTCACCGCCGTCAAAGCTGACATCGGCAGCGTAAGCATGTTGCGAGACAAGTCCACAAAAGTGAATGGCTCACATCACCTGTCGTAGCAGCCGAGGTAACGAGGCTCTGAAATGCTTGTGCTTGGCACCGAGATTACAACTGGTTATTCAATCAAATCAGAGCCTCGTTACCTCGGCTGCTACTTGACACTGGGATTAATAAGAAATACACCGGCTCCCATCGGCAAGGAACTCGACAAGCTTGGCGCCGTCCACAATTGTCGCGCCCGCGATAAGATTGTTCTCATCGAGTTTTCGGCGCTTGAAGCAAGGCGAACAGACGTAAATCTTGCCGCCCGCTTTGGCGAAGTTAGCCATGAGCTCAGCCAAAGGCGCGAATCCTTCTTCGCGGATATCGTCGGCATGCCCTTGTTGCGAGAGGCGAACACCTTCGACGCTGAGGAACACGCGAGTGTCTTGGCCGGAGCCAAGCGCGGCGTTGGGCACCACGAACGCGACCGTGGCTTTGTCCGAGTTGTCCTTCGCATGCGTGAGACTGACGCGGAATTTTCCGGGCATAATACTATTCCTTTCGTTGTATCCAGTAATGGGGTGGTTCCGCGCGGAGCAGCTTGTGTCCAGTCAGCCGGCACCAGGCCGGCAAGTCTTGCGGGGCGCTGATGTCCGACGCGCAGAGTTTGAGAATGGTTTTCGGTGGCATCGACTGGAAACGCAGGCGCAATTCCAGAACGAGATCGCCGCACGACATCGCGCCCGCATCCCAGTCAGAATGAGCTTCGAGCTCATCCAACGGTTTTGGTGTTTCCTTCGCGTGAACTCCAAGACTTGTATTCTGAACGTTCTCGCGTTCAGCATTTAACTCTTGCGGCGAAGCAGCGACTCCGCATGTTGAAAGACAGTCTGGCACTCCGTTGTGGACTTCGACGTTCTCCTGCTCGTGCGCCCATGCCCAAGCGGCACGATAGCAGTCGCGAACGTCGAAGTAGGTCATTAACGGCGCGAGAATATCTGAAGGAGTCGAGTCAAGCTTGCGGGCCATGCAATTCGCACAATGCGGAGCATTCTTGAAACCGAGCGCCATGCTCATGAGCACCTGATGATGGCAAATCGGCGTGTGACATTGACCGCAATGAGCATCTCTCAGCCGTTGCAGCTCTTTGATGAGTGCTTCTGCTGTGATGTCAGAATCTGCTCTGGATTGAGTCTCCATCAGTTCCACGATGGCATAACACGACTTGGTCTAATGCTTCACTTGCCGAAAAGTCAACTTCCGTATCCAACCATCTCGTGCCGGGTGCGCCTTCCCATAATCGTGATATCTAGACCGACCGCTTCGCTGTCAAAGTCTCGGCGAGCACTCGGACCAAACGGATCTTCCGAGCGAATGAAGGCAGGGACCAGAATCTCGATCTCTTTCTCGACCGAGATCGGCCTTTCTTGCGCGAGGACCGCCAACGAACTGATGGCGGCCAGAGCGGCCAACTGTTGAACGGACGAGTTGGACGGGCGTGCTCGTGACCGAAACCGCTTGGCTTCGATACCCTGTTGGTCTGGTTTTTGCATGAATGTTTTCCGTTGCGATGTGGTTTTGTGAACTGCTAATTCAAATCTTTGCATCTGGACATTGTGAGTTCGGGTCGGAGTCGAGGAAGAATCGAAGCCAAGGCGACGGAAGAAGATACTGCCGTCGTGTCACGGCATCCCAAAGCATGGGTCAACCACCCAGCGTGGGATTAGTTGAAGCACATCAAACGGCGCTGATGGAAGAAAGCCGTTGAGAAAGGCCGTGCGAAGAAATAGCCACGCCATTCCACACGACCTAAATTCAGGTGAAAGGCTTGTTAAGAGCGGACGGCCACACCCTAAGGAAGGTTGCTTTCGCGGTAATGGCCATGGCGAAGCCGTCTACTACGGAGCGCCTCGATGCGTCAAGCTCTTATCACGTCACGGTAGGACGCGTCTTTTCTGTTTCATAAGTCGAGCACGTTCGGCAATTTGGCGTGAATGAGCGCATGGAGTCGTTCGCGTCCGCCATGAGCGGATTTGAACCGGCTTTGAAAGGTGCCGGTGTTGCATTTGGATTCGGGATTGTTCTTTCGCGCGCGATTGACCGCAGCGTTGGCAAAGCTGCGGACGATGCATCGAATGGTTCCTAAGATTCGTGCCGCTGTGGGAGTGCGCACTCGGCTCTCATCTTCTCTGAGAGTGATG
>VHDE01000010.1 GCA_016871515.1 Verrucomicrobiota bacterium | reverse complement strand
CCTACCGTTCACCTGGCGACACGGCTTTTCTAACCATCAAGTCCCTCACCACGACGCCGCGCGATGCCGGAATTGGAGTTCGGGGATTTTCAGGTTAGCCGTGGGGCAAACGAGGATGCAAATGCACTTGAAGGCGTTGATTTGGCGTTGATTGGCCGTGCTCCTCCACATGGCCGGCTTAATAAAGTGGCAGGGCATCGCTGACAACCGAGTGCACTTCGCTGAAGACCGGTTGCTTTTTTGAATGTGTCTCATTTTGAGATACGGAATTCCCGAAATGAGACATTTCCATTCCAACGATCGCCTTTGGAAGGTGTTTATTATAAAAATTTTTACGAGAAATCTAGCGCGGCAAGGCACATGTTATTGTGAACAACTTCTGGCATACAAAACGCTGAACTCGCAGCTGTCAGCGTGTAAAAAGACAAAATGAGATCGGCCCTTGGCGTCGCCTCTGATTTCGTTTGCCCTCGCGCCGCCTCCACCGCGAAAGTGCTTTTGAAGCGAACTGATTACGTTCGATTTCCGTAGTTCATTTCATTGACCGATGATTCAAATTCAACAGCCAACGGCCGACAATCCGGGGATTAATGGAGGTCTGAAATTGTTGCTTGAAAAGCTGCCTTTCGGAATCGTGCTGAGCTGCCGCGATAAACTCTTTTACGCGAACGGCGCCTTGCTGCGTTCGCTAGGCCAGGACGACGATGATGGAAGGGACAGCGAGTTTTTGCAGCGACTGCTCCCAGAATGGCCAACACTTTTAGAAGCGCATGCCAGTGGTCAATCCGAGCCGCACGAAGGCCTCACTGCCCATCGCTGTGCTGGGCTGAGAAAGGACGGCTCTGCCTTCGAATTCTCTATCGAGTTCGCCAATATCGACTTTCTTGGAGTAACAGCCGCCTTCGTGACTGATATCACCAAACCCATGCAAAACGGACAGCCCACGGTACGGCCTATCGAGGAGATCGCCCACGATCTGAACAACCTTCTCACTTTGATTGAGGTGCACGCCTCGACCTTGCTGACTGATAAAGTGCTCGATAAGGAACTCGCCGATTCGGCGCACCAAATCTATCGTGCGGTCGATCAAGCAGCAGGACTCACTTGCCAATTACTCACTCCCAGCCGAGTGGGATAACAAGGCAAACGGCCTGGCAGCCATCCGCCCCGAGAAGCCTTCGTCAGGAAGTTTTCGGAGCAACCGTTTTCAAAATAGAGTGAGTGCGTCCTGCTTTGACGACGGTCCGCGAGAAAGTTCGAAGAACCATCGCGCGGGTAAACCTTCCTGAGCTTAGTGCGCCTCGGTTTTCACGACCACGCCCGATACAATCACGCCAACGCAGTGGGATGCGTACTCGAAAGGGTCTCCATCGTACAAGGCAATGTCGGCATCTTTGCCCGGCTCCAGCGAACCGAGCCGATCGTGAACCCCGAGCAAGCGAGCCGCGTCAATTGTCATCGAGGCCAAGGCTTGGTCAAAGGTCAATCCGTTCGCCAGCGTGAGCGCGCCCTCAAATAAGACGACGCGCGTTTTCGGAACGTACGGTTCGTATCCGCTCTGCAACGCGAACGGAATGTTGGCTTGCTTCAATTTAGAAGCCGTTTCAAAGCTGAGGTTCTCCGTCTCATTGTTCGCGCGTGACATCGTTGGATGCAGGATAACTGGCAAGCCCGCTTGTTTGATTTCATCGAGGACCAAATGCGCGTCCGCCACTCCGTCAAGCACCAGACGCAGTTTGAATTCCGCAGCGATCCGCAGGACGGCCAGAATGTCCTGATGCCGGTGAACGGTCACGAGCAGCGGCTGCTTTCCATCCAACAGGCGCGTCAATGCTTCGAGGCGCAAATCGCGCGCCGGACGTTTCTCAGGATCGGGTTTCTCCAACTTTTTGTTGTATTCGACGGCTTTGACCAACTCGGCTCGAAGCATCGCCACGGCTTTTGACTTTGTGCCAGGAGGTTTATCGCCGGCGCCGGTCGCGCCTTGTCCCAACGTCGCGGCAATCATGGCGGCAGGAACCACGACAGCTTCATCTAATTTGTTGGGATAAGTTTTGACGATCATCGTTTGTCCGGAAATCAGGGCGCCCGGCGCGTGACCAGTGTGGACTGTGGTGACACCGAAATTACGCACCCATTCCACCAACGGATCGCGCGGGTTGTAGCTGTCGATCACCCGCAGTTCCGGTTGAATCGGCCCCGCCATGTCGAGTTGCTCCTGATCATGCGGCTGGTTAAGAATGCCCGACAGACCAACTACGGTATGGGCGTCTATCAATCCTGGCGTGACGACCTTGGCTTTCAAGATTCGGTACTCGTTGGGGATCGTCACCGCAGGAGCTTTTCCTACCGCCTCAATCTTGCTCCCGCGAATCAAAATCACTCCATCCTGAATCGCCGGACCCGCCATCGTATAAATCGTTTCGGCTGACACCGCTACTTGAGCCCGCGCAAGCAACGGTAACGCGACGAATCCAAGACAAATGCAAAATAGCTTCATCATTGCCCCTCCCTCCCATAACAGCAGAGGTCCAAATCTTTCGAATGCCCCGCGCGAAACCCACCGACGGCCCAGAGATGATCTTTCGGATCCGCGCGGTCGAAAACCTTTATGCCTTCGACCCACGTTTCCAACACGTGCGTGCGAATGCTCAACGGATCGCCGGACAGCAAAACAAAATCGGCGTCCTTGCCGGGCTCCAAAGTTCCAATGCGATCGTGAAGATCCAGCATCTTTGCACCGGCGCTGGTCATAGCTTCCAAGGCCGCCTTGCGCGACATTCCCGCGCGGACGGCGAAGGCCGCAGACCGAAGGAATAACCGCGAATCGGTAATCGGATCATCCGTGTGGAATGCCGTCAGCACGCCCGCCTGCTCCAGAACCGCGCCATTCTTCCAGTCGACGTCTCGCGCTTCGATTTTTCCGCCGGGGCTGTCGAGCATGATGATCGAACAAGGCACTCTCGCCGCAGCAATTTCATCGGGGACTTTCCAGGCATCACTCACATGATGGAGCACAACGCGAAAGCCGAATTCCTTTTGCAACCGCAGCACCGTCACAATGTCGTCATGCCGATGCGTATGATGGTGAACCATCCGCTGGCCGTTCAAAGCTTCGACGAGGATTTCCAATCCCAGATCGCGCGCCGGCATTTTCTCAGGATCATTCTGAGCGCGCGCCACCTTGTCGCGATACTCGCGAGCTTTGATATATTGCTCGCGGACCAACGCGGCAGATTTTCCGCGCGTCCCGGGAAATGGCGGGTCGCGCCGCGAATTCGTGCCATTCGCCATCTTGAGTCCTCCAGCCATTCGGCCCTCTTTGTCCCTAATAACCAAATCTTCAATCGTCTTTCCGTCGCGCAGTTTGAGATAGACGGTCTGGCCGCTGATCAAATGACCGGAGCCCGGCATCACATTCGCGGTGGTGATTCCGCCAGCCTGCGCCTTTTGAAAACCGGAATCGCGCACGTCGATCGAATCGAGAACACGCACTTCAGGTTGAATCGGCGCCGACCGGTCCCCTGCCCCGCCGCCACCCACGTGGCTGTGCGTGTCCACAAGACCCGGCATGATGACCTTGCCCGAAATGTCGCGCACGGTGGCATCCGCAGGAATGGCCGTCTGCCCTGCCGGGCCCACCGCAAGGACTCTTCCCCTGTGGACAACGAGAATCCCGCCGTCGAACGTCTGGCCGCTTATTGTGAAGACCTTCCCACCAGAGAAGGCCAACGGAACTTCCTGCGCTGCCAAACGAAATGGCGACAGCGTCAAGCCTAACCACAAGGCAGCGGCCAAACCGCCGCTAATGTAACAATGCCTGCTAACGGGTCGAACAATGCGGTTTTCAGGCAAGCAATGGCGCTTAGTACTCACGTCAATTTCTCGAATATCATGCGAGGCAAAGCAGTCACTGGCAAGGATGCAGCGCCAGGCCAACCACTCTGTCTTCACTTTGTTGATTCCACTTCTGCGTCAAACACCCCCGTCATCACTTTGCCGTTCACTTTCATCTGGACCCAAATCCGATAGCTGCCGGCTCTCGGAAATGCGTAGGGAAATGAAAGCGCATTCGGGTCACGCCCGCAGAATTTGTCGTCAAAGTCCCACGCCGGATCGGACGATACGCGCCCTTCCTCGCGCGCCAGGAATCGTTGCTGCGAAGCCATGGAAATGCTCCCGCGCGGATGGAGATGAGTAAAGACTGAACCGTCCTGATGTCGAATGATCGCATGCCCCGCCATGCCCATGTACGATTCGAGCGAAGCGACTCCTCCGTTGGGACCAGTGACGACGAATCGCAGCATGGTCTCGCGGTTTTCGACCAATGGCTGCTCACGCTCCCAAGCCATGATATGGGCTCGATCTAAAGCATATCGAACAGTTCGCTCCGACAGGCTGCTCTCCCGCGAAGGCGAGCCGTACCGTGTTCCTACATGCCATGAGTCGTCAGGATCGCTCCTCAACTCGGTGGTTAAGGCTGCTTCCGAATTCGCTGTCGATTCGGGAATCGTAACGCGAGAAATCAGCGTTTGCGTGAATCCGCTTTCGTGAGTCACATCAGCATAAACATTGTACAAGCCCGCCGGAATCGGAGGCAGCGGCGTCTCAAACTTACTTGAATCAATTCGTACCGGATGAAGGTGGGCGAAGCTGTCCAGATCAGGTTCGCGCATCAGAAACAAATGAATTAACTTCCCATGATCCGGCACGAGCGTGGTTGCGTCATGCCGCGTCCACTTGGAAGGTTCCAGAGTGAGCTGCAGCGCACGCGTGTTCCCTTCGGCGCGGATGGCTGTCTTGACTTCGACCGATTGGTACAGGCGCCGTTGAAATCGAGCATCCACTCGATTCCACCAACGTCCGAGCACGGCGAGCGCCAACGTCAAACAAACGCAAGCTCCGGCCATCATCACAATCGCCCGCCATCGCCGCCGCCGATCCGGTTCGAGCCCTGGCGCGAGCACACTTTCACGGACGGCTGCGCCAACAATTGTGAGCAACAAAAGAAACAGCAAGATCCCTGCGCCGAGCAAACCAGAGCCAAACCACCGGGACATCGTCAAACGTTGGGTGGCGACAGAGTTCAGCGGTACAACGGCTGTGCCTCGTCCTTTAGCGCCTTCGACGTTGACAAACACGCTGTACGCGCCGAAGTCCATCAACCACAGTTCAGCGCTGAACAGATTTGTTTCGCCGCTCACAAGCTTCGCCTGGTCCGCCGGCGGCGCTCCTTTCGTCCCGACTTCCCAGTGCACCGGCAGAACCGAGACTTGCCCAGCCTCGCCAGCCAAAATACGGACATGAATCTCCGCCAAACCCGGAACAACACCCGGCGGGCGAATGATTACGCGGACTGGATACGGCCCAGCTTCTCCTTCGTAGAAGACATTCGGACTGCCGACATGCGCCATCGCAACCAACGAAGACAGCCAAAGCATCAAGAGCGTCTTTGCTCTCGATCGTGCTCCTGCACTGACGCTGAAACACAGGTGCACAGACAAGATCATGGGCATGAGCGAGATCAATGACGAATGACCAATGACGAAAGAAGGACGAAACCCAAATGACTAATCAGTGCGGGCCACCGAACGTGATGGGCCATTCGAACTTCGGCATTAGTCATTCTTTAGTCATTACGATTTTGGCATACGGTCATTGGCCTCCCGTCACCGCTTCACCTGCGCCATCCAATTCCCAAACCACAGGGCGACGCGCGATTTGAAGATGGCGAGTGCCAAGGCAATGCCGAGTCCGCTGAGAGTCACTGGGTCTTCGTCGGGTTTCCAGAAGCGATTTTGCCATTCTCCCGGACGAACAAAATAAGGCCAATGTCCGTCGCCGGCGAAGAACCAATTGGCCGCGGCTGGGCTCAACAGGAATTTCGCGAAGTGCCATTGCACCGCCAGGAGAGTGCCGAGGAAAACCACGCCCACCAGAACAGCCAAAATCCAATCTCGCCACCAGTTGGGCTTGCGCCCGAACCATAACATCAGCAAATCAATCGCCAAAGCCGGAATGGCTAGCAACAACGGAAAACTCGGCGGCACCATATGATCCACTGGATTGTAGATCGGTGCTAGCTTCGGCTGCGCTGGGAACAACGGCAAAATCCAAAGGATCAGCAGCATGACACCCATGTAAAACAAAGCCGCTCCCGTCCCTGACCAGCGAAGTTTGGAGGCCCGCGCAGCAATAACCAAATAGAGCGGGTAGATCGCGCAAGAAATCTGATAAAATAATGACGTTCGCTGTTGGTTCGGAAAACTCTCCTCGGTCACAATGATCGTGGACATGGTCAACACCACACCAGCCATAAAGACAAAGAGGAAACTGCTCATTTGCTGCGGATCACTCACGGATCGATTTTGCCGAGACACAACAAGCAACAACGCACCGACGGCCACGGCATACATCCCCGCTGCCAAGACCGTGTGCGGCGGACTCAATATCTCGACGTCCAACCCATAGGCATCGTGCCACCAATTGTCGAACGGCGCCGAAATCAGCATGGCCAACGAACCCCAAATCGTCACCCACGCGCCAATAGGACCGCGGAATCCCCAGACTCGGACCGATGCGATCCGTTCCTCTGCGCGGCCAAAAGTGCTCTGAAGCACAAGCCAACCGCACGACAATCCCGGCAGCAACCCGCCGAGATAAATCAGCAAATGCGCCGGCGTCCAAAACGTGTCGCGGCCAATGGTTGAGTGCCAGGAAATGTCCCACAACGCGCCGATCGGAATGCACGCCGCGCCGAAAACTACGGCGTAGCAGTGCCACGGCAACGGCGCAGCGCGACCCGTGGCAACAGACTGAATGGCCGATGTAACAGCGAGAGAGCTTGCCATAGATTACATTCTGAAGCGCTAAGGTAGGGAGAATCACACGATTGGCAATGCCTCTTTGAAGCCTCTTTGCGGCTAGCTGTGGATATCCCTGCCTCGGGGACGAGGCCGTCCCCGCTCCTATGAATCGGTTCATGCAAACGACGCGCGAAGGCTGCCCGAAAAGCCTTCCAAAAGAACCGATACGGAGGGCGTACAATCTGCCAGCAAGCGGGATGCCTCGCCTGCGCTACGGCATTACTCGTGTATTTCGTACACTTGACCGTTCAGTGCGAACTGCACGTTTTGTCCGAGAGCTAGCCAAGCGCGCGCTTCCGGCAGCTTCGCTGCAAGATCGAAGTATTCCTTCGCATTGAATTGCACGCAGACACGCGCGGCATTCGCCATGTTCTGCACGAGCGAGTCGATCCATTGAGTGCCGTTCTGGAAGAAATTGCGGCCATTCGCGAAACGTGCTCGCTGCGTTGATTCCATGATGCGCAAGACTGCATTTTCGCCGCCCGACACGCCCCCAGCTTCGCGGCCTCCTCGTCCACCCAATCGTGTTGTTGCTGCTGGTCCCGCTGGCGACGTGGTCGCGCTAAAACTCAAGCTGCGCCGGCCTTCGGCGTTACCAAGCGAAAGCGCATCTGCTGGCGCGTCGGCTTCCTTCAAGGCCAATCCGTAGCGCGCGCCCGCCACGGCGCCCTCGCCGGAGCGTTCTCGATAAAACCTGTCCAAGGCGACTCCGGCCGCATCGCGGGCTTCTCGGTCCATTTGCAATCGCGGCAATGATTGTACGGTTAATGGCAAGCCGCGCTGTTTCTCATCCTCCACGATCAAGTATGCCGTGTACGGTGTCACGATGCCGAACTGGCGCGCCAACTCTGTGACTTCGTCTTTCAGTTCCTTGTTCTCGCCGTGCAAACGAATTTCATCGAGCAGATAACCAACCCGCCGTGTCGCCCAAAGTCTGGGTATGAAATCGTGTTCCCTCGCCGAATCGGGAAACTTCACATCCTCAGCGAATCGTTTGGTGGAACCGTTGGCGGCGCCTTCAATGACGATCGCGCCGGTCCCGCTCTTGGCATAGCGCCCAACCAACACTAATTGTTCGCCTTTGAACAGATCGGGCAGCGATCCAGGATAAGTTTTGCTCGTACGGACGCCTTCCGGGAACGCGATCTTGATGTTGGCGAGCACGGGTTCTTTGATCTTGGCAAAGAAGTTCGAGACCTTCACTTCGATGTCTTCTTCAGGCAAAACGTATTGGCTTGCCGCGCGGGTGCTTTCGGTGATGCGATCGAGCAGATACGTGTTCACATCGTGTCCAATGCCAAAGCAGAAGATGCGCGTGCCTCCCGCATCTTTATTGACCGAAGCGACAATTTGATCGGCATTGGTCACGCCGACGGTTGGCAAACCGTCGGTCAGGAAGATGATCAGGAAGGGCCGTTCAGATTTCTCCGGACGCAGCGCCAGGGCTTTCTTCAGCGCGTCGTGGATGGCGGTGCCGCCGATGGTTTTCAATCCTTGGATGAACTCCTCGGCTTTTTCGCGATGGTTGCGATTGGCCGCAACAAGCTCGTTAAATAGCGGCTCGACTTCCGTCGAGAAGCGCATGATTTCGAAGCGGTCTGTGTCATTGAGATTGCCCACGCAGAATTGCAACGCCTTCTTGGCTTGTTCGAGTTTTTTGCCGGTCATCGATCCGGAGGTGTCGAGCACGAAGGCCACATCTTTGGGAACCACTTTTTTCTGGGCGACATCAACACCAGGCGAAGCCAAAAGAAGGAAGCAACCATCGTCCGCTCCGGTCTTGTAGGTCATGACATTAATTCCAACGTCGCTTTCCTCGGGGGCAAAAAAGAGCTGAAAGTCCGTGTCAGGCTTGACGTCTTTGGCTTCGAAACCGATGGTCGCACGAGTCGCGCCATGCCGCTTGATTTCCACTGTGTGAGTTGGCGAATAGATCGTTTTCAGCGGCCGCCGCGTCTCGAGGTCGAGCCTGAGGCTGACGGTCTGAATCGGTTTGGCCGAGAACTTTTCCGTGTTTAACGGATAAACGAATTCGATTAACCCGGAGTCCAAGGGCAACAATTGAGTGTACGAAAGCGTAACGCGTTTGCGACCGTGGCCTTCAATCGGAAAGATGCGGACGCGAATGAGATCGCGGCCCACGTATTCCATGAGCGCGGGATCCCGCATTTTGCGGACGATCTCCTCGTAAATGCCGCGCGCCTTCTCCGCCGAGAGCAGTTCGGCTTCGACCTGCTTCCCGCCAATTTCCATAGTGAACTTTTTGATTTGTGCGCCGCGCGGGACAGGAAAGAGAAAGGTTCCTTCCAACTGATGCGCGCTGGGATTGTAAAACTCTTGCTCGATGGCCACCGACGCGATTTGGTCTTTGATGGCGACTTCGGCCTTGTGAAAGGCCAATTCGAGCGGCGCGAATGGGTAATGTCTCGCGACCGGCGGCGTGGGGCGAGGCCGAGGGATCGGAGCGGGTCGCCCATGATCCGGCGGAGGCCACGGTGGCGGATAGACCGGCGGTTGCGGTCCAGTCGATGGCCAATGCGCGGGATCCACGATAATGAGACCGGCGGCGAAGTGACGCGGCGTGGCGGTCAACGCACCCAAAAGAAGAAAGAACCAGAACAAGCGTTTCATGTGGAGTTAGACGCAAAACAGCAACGAATGCTCCGGACTTTTAGAATGGAACACGAAATTCGCTGTAACTTATGGGTGCGCTAACGTGTATTTTTAATGAGAGCTGAAGCAGTTCTCATTTTTGACTTTCTAGCGCACCTTTGGCGTACGATCGCAATTTGCAAAGAATATCATGAAGTTCCTGTTCCTCTTTTTTCTCTGGTGCGTTTTATTCGTGTTGAGCTGGCCGATAGCCTTGCTGGCCTTGATTATTTTCCCGCTGGTTTGGTTGATCTGCCTTCCTTTTCGCCTCGTTGGCATCACGGTTCACGCTGTGTTTGCGTTTGTGAAAGCCTTGCTCCTGCTGCCGGCCCGTCTCTTGGGGTACCGCCCGTGCAAGCATACTCCGGCACAAATCGAAGCGGCGCGATAGCCCGATCTCGGCGTATTCTCAGATCCGACCGGTCGGCAGCGACAGCGGCCATATTGCAGTCGGCCAATCTCATCCGTAAGCTGAGGCATGAACTCCATCAGTGGCTCGGCGGACAAATTGGCGCAACTCGAACGGCGAATGGCTGCGCTCGGCATTCGCGAAGGCGATCTCGAGGAGGCCTTCGTTCATTCCGGAGGACCGGGCGGTCAAAACGTCAACAAGGCGTCCACCTGCGTTATGTTGCACCACCAGCCGACTGGAGTCCGTGTAAAATGCCAAAGCACGCGGCAGCAAGCTCAGAATCGAATCCTCGCGCGACACCTTTTGCTCGATAAGATCGAACGCCTGCAGCAGCAAAGGGCCGAGACTGAACGTGCACGCATCGAGAAAATGCGGCGGCAAACTCGGAAACGTTCCGCATTGGCGAAAGAGCGGATGCTCGCCGACAAAGCCCGGCACGCGGAAAAGAAACGTCGTCGCGCTCCCGTGATGGCGGATTAGCGTCGGAAGGGGGGTTGTAAAGCGGATTACCGGGCGGTCAGGGCGCTCCCCGATAAAGAAATCAGGGGCCATCGGGATGGATACGGTCCGCCGCGAAGATTAGAGTTCTGCGACAGAAGGGTGAAAGCCTGGACCAAAGGCAAGTTCATGATAAACCTGTTGCTTCGCCAATTCGCGGTTCGCAGTGCGGTCAAACACTATTTTGGCATCCAAGCAACGGTTGTCCGAGTTGGCGGCGCTGGCGGTCGCTGCTTTCTTCTGTCTTCATTTGGGAGCGTTGCTGTTTACCTCCTTCATCGTCGCGTTGTTTTGGGACCATCATGTCGTCGTGATGGGTCTTTTCTGCTTGATCTATTTGGCGGTGGGAACATCGACGGCGGCAGTCATTCGCAAGAGAGTTCGGTCCCGGCCCAAGTTGTTTGCGGCAACCTTGACCGAACTTGCAAAGGATCAACAACACCCCTCGTCTTGACCCGCGAACTGAGAACGTGAAAGTAATTCCCTTGTCCCAACGCCGCGCCAGCCCGGTGGCGCGGGCGGCTGCGCAACCCGAGGAACTGTCGGCCCATTATCGACGGTTCGAAAATCCGGCGCAGATCATCGAGGCATTGATGACACTGGCGCGAGTTTTGAGATCGCCGGTCGTGGTTGCTGGGATGAGCGCTTTGTTGATCAACAGGCGCTGGCGAAAGGTAGGGCATGTGTCGGATTTGTTGATCACGGCTGGGCGGCTTGTTGCAGCCCTAAACCGTTCGAAAGAATGAGAAGCACAAGATTTGCTAACCGAATGTCGCAGCAATCAGAATTGATGGAACACGGGGATGTGTGTCGTTCGAGCGTTCGGAACCAAGCGGCGGCCTGCGGGGGACTCTGCCGGGGAAACGGGCGGTGCGTCAATTCCCATCATGTCCGCTCTCCAAACTAACCAGTAGAAAAAACCCATGCCAAAAAGAACTATGGCAGCGAAGAAAAGTAAAAGCCGGATTCTCCTCGTGGACGACCATCCTATTGTGCGTCACGGCCTCACGGAGATGATCAATCACGAAAAAGACCTCATGGTCTGCGGCACGGCCGAAGATTTGCGCAAAGCGCTGGAGCAAATTACCGCGCTGAAACCGGACCTGGTCGTCGTTGATATTTCTCTCAAGGGAAGCAATGGCATCGAGCTCCTGAAGAACATCAAGGTGCGTTACCCCAAGATGCTCGTCCTCATGCTGTCGATGCACGACGAAGCCCTTTATGCCGTCCGGGCCCTTCGCGCGGGCGCGCCGGGTTACATCATGAAGCAAGAGGCGACTAAAAAGGTGCTTACAGCCATCCGGCAGGTGCTGGCGGGCGAAATCTATCTTAGCGAGAAGATGGAAAAGAAGATGATGCAACAATTGG
Organism: Verrucomicrobiota bacterium; assembly: GCA_016871515.1. GTDB lineage: Bacteria > Verrucomicrobiota > Verrucomicrobiia > Limisphaerales > SIBE01 > SIBE01. Next base: position 67,336 of record VHDE01000010.1, on the reverse strand, counting down.
CCGGCGGCCGCGCGGGGCGAACCGGTTCACCGATCGAAGATCTGAGCGACCGCGAATTGGAAGTCTTTGGTTTGATCGGCCAGGGTCACGGCACACGGCAGATTGCCGAAGAACTGCACCTCAGCATTAAGACCATTGAATCGCATCGCGCCCACATCAAAGAAAAACTTAACTTGAAAAATGCCACGGAACTGTTACAGCATGCAATCCAGTCGCGCGAAGCATAAGTAAACTTAGGCCCTGTTAACATCAATCCGACTCATTCGCGAGAACGATCGAGAACGATTTGGCAGATTAGGAGAGTCAGATTTCGGTTAAACGCCTGGATGACAGGTGTTCGGGAGTTAAGCCCCGTCTGAACGAAGGATATCCCTTCAGTCAGCGGGGCTTTTTATTTTTGGCATTCGACATTTTCCCCAGTGGAATTTGTTTCGGATTTCGAGATTCGGATTTCTGATTTCAAGATCTGCGCCGCCCCCGGCGATTTCTACAAGGCACGCTCGACGGCGGCTTTGGAAGGCTTTTTCCCTTGCTCAGAGAATGCGTTTTGCGAGACTCACGCGCCATGAGACGCGCCCGGTCCGCTCGCCGAAAACCCCACCGTTATGTTGTTGGCGTCGATTTTGGCACACTTTCGGGACGAGCAACTCTCGTTGAGATTGGCAGCGGCCGCGAGGTTGCGTCAGCCGTTCACGATTACGCGGATGGTGTCATCGAAACGCATTTGCCCCGCGACACGAAGCCGTTGCCACCGAGCACGGCGCTGCAAAACCCGGCGGACTATTTGAAAGTGCTGTCTGCCACCATTCCGGCAATTTTGCGGCAAGCGCAAGTGACGCCCGATCACGTGGTCGGTTTAGGGACCGACTTCACATGCTGCACGATGCTTCCGACAAAAGCCGGCGGCACGCCCCTTTGCTTCGAGAAACGCTGGCGAAGGAATCCACACGCTTGGGTAAAACTCTGGAAGCACCACGCAGCTCAGCCGGAAGCGGATTTCATTAATGAAATTGGACGGCTGCGCGGCGAGAAATTCATAAAGGCATACGGGGGCAAGTATTCAAGCGAATGGTTTTTTTCGAAACTTCTGGAAACAGTCCGCGCCGCCCCGGAAGTCTATGATGCCGCTGATCGATTTATTGAAGCGGGTGATTGGATTGTCTGGCAGCTCTGCGGCAGGGAAACGCGGAGTCTGTCGGCCGCGGGCTTCAAGGCGATGTTTGTTTATGAGAACGAAGCTGGCAGGACAGCGCGTCCCGCCTGTCCAAATTCACCTCAACGTTTGGACAGGCGAGACGCGCTGTCCTGCCAAAGCGCTTGGACCTTTCCGAGCAAAGAGTTCTTCAAGGCCCTGCATCCAAGGCTGGAAAATGTCGTGGAAGAAAAGCTCGACCATCAACTGTTATCGCTGGGGAGCAAGGCGGGCGGACTGACACCGGCGATGGCGAAACTAACCGGTCTGTTGCCGGGGACTCCTATCGCGGCCGGAAACATTGATGCGCATGTGGCTGTTCCAGCTTGCGGGGTCACAACGCCGGGAAAACTCGTCATGATTCTCGGCACGTCAACGTGTCATCTCTTGCTCAGCGAAAGCCGCCGTGAAGTGGAAGGGATTTGCGGTGTGGTCCGGGAGGGAATTGTTCCGGGATTCTGGGGTTACGAAGCTGGTCAAGCTGGCGTCGGTGATATGTTTGCCTGGTTCGTGAATCAAGCAGCGCCCGCGTCCGTTGCTGCAGAAGCGCGGAAACTTGGGATCAGCATTCACGAACTCCTCGAACGCCAGGCCGCGTCTCTCAGGCCGGGCGAGACCGGACTTCTCGCCCTGGATTGGTGGAACGGAAATCGATCGATCCTCGCGGATGCGGACTTAAGCGGTCTGTTGATTGGAGCGACACTTGCAACCAAGCCTGTCGAAATCTATCGCGCCCTCATCGAGGCAACCGCTTTTGCCACCCGCAAAATCATCGAAGCGTTCCGCAACGGCGGTATCGAGGTCGATGAGTTGTACGCATCGGGCGGCTTGGCACAGAAGAACGCTCTTCTCCTGCAGATTTACGCGGACGTGACAGGCATGCCGATCAAGGTCGCGGCTTCGGAGCAAACCTCGGCATTGGGGGCTTCCATGCAGGCGGCTGTCGCGGCGGGCGCTTATCCTGACATTCACACGGCGGCGCGATACATGGCGCGCGTTCGCAAGAAAGTTCATCAGCCAAATACAAAGACTAAAGTTGTCTATGACTTGTTGTATTCCCAATACTCGCGCTTGCACGACTTGTTTGGACGCGACCCCAAGAGTCCTCTGAAAACACTGAAACGACTGAGAACCCAAGTGTTGCTCGGCAAGCCAATTCGTTCCTGATAATTCTGGTTTTGCGGTCAGCCTCTTACAGTCTATGCCCTTTGGCTGCGACAAGCATGAGCAACCTGCAACTTGAGCAACTCTAGCGCAGATTAATCACTATGATTCTGTTTCTGTTCTTCTGTTCAGGGGCTACGGCCTTGATCTATGAGGTGATCTGGTCCAAATATCTCGCCTTGATGTTTGGCAGCACCATCCAAGCTCAAACCGTCGTCTTGGCCGTGTTTATGGGGGGATTGGCTCTCGGCAATCGCTGGATCGGTTCCCGGTCAGACCTCTTGCAGAAACCTCTGGCCGCGTATGGGTGCATCGAAGTGCTGATTGGCTTGTACGTTTTCTTTTTCAATCCCCTCTATTCCATCAGCGATCAGATTTTTGTTTCCGTCGGTTCAAAGGCTTTCGAGAACGGCGCCGTCCTGCTTGCGCTCAAAGGCTTGCTCAGCATTGCGCTCTTGTTCCTGCCGACCGTCTTGATGGGGGGCACCCTGCCATTGCTGGCAGCGTGGCTCCATAAGGAATCGGATGAGCCTGGCCGTCGTTCCGCTCGATTTTACTCTGTAAACAGTTTAGGCGCTGTCATTGGCGTTTTGCTGACCGGCTTTGTGCTGATGCCCGCGCTCGGAGTAAGAGGAGCTATGGGAGGGTTGGCCATTCTGCTGAGTTTGCTCGCGGCGCTGGTCGCCTCGATGCTCAAGCAGCAACAAACCGCTAAAGTTTCGCTGCTGCTTTCCGGCGCGTTGCTCTGGATTTGCGTCGGCAGCGGCGAGGGGTGGCGGCACATTGTCGGTTCGGGCGTCTTTCGCCTTCGCGCAACAGACGTCTCTTGGAGCGTGATGGAACAACGCAAGAAAGTTATCGATATTCTGTTCTACGAAGACGCCTCTGACGCGACCGTGTCAGTTGAAACACGGAAGGACAAAAGCGCGGACGATCAGGATCGTGTGCTGCGCATTAACGGCAAGCCTGACGCATCAACGCGCGGCGATCTCTCGACACAACTGATGGTCGCCCATCTGCCGATGCCGGCCAAACCCGAGAGCAAAGATATTTTTGTTCTAGGTTTTGGCAGCGGCATTACCGCTGGCGCATTGCTTGGGCACCCAATCGAACGCCTTACTATTGCCGAGAACTGCAAGCCAATCCTGAAAGCCGGACAACTATTTGAGCCGTGGAACCGGGGTGTTCTGACCAACGCGCGGACGCACCTGCGTTACGAGGACGGACGCACGGTGTTGAAACTCGACCCGCACAAATATGATGTCCTGATCAGCGAGCCGTCCAATCCATGGGTGGCCGGCGTGGGCAGCGTTTTCAGTCAGGAGTTTTCTGAGATAGCCGCGAGCCGCCTCAAGGATGATGGGATTATGGCGCAGTGGTTTCACATTTATGAGATGCCTGACGGAATTGTTTTTTTGGTCTTGCGGACGTTTGCTCCGGTCTTTCCGTTCATGGAAATGTGGGACACTCAGGAAGGCGATATCATTCTGCTTGGCGCCCAAAAGCCGTGGAGATCTTCGCCCGAGGTTTATCGCCAAATCTTTAATCGTGACGCACCTCGACAGGACTTGGAAAAAATCGGCTTGACCACCCCCGAAGCGATCCTGTCGCGGCAGATCGCGTCGCAGCACACGGCCTTTGCTATCGCCGGGGAGGGACCGATTCAAACCGATGCCTTTCCGGTGCTGGAATATGCGGCGCCGAAAGCCTTTTACATCGGCGCGAATGCCCAACAGTTGTTTCTCTTCGACGAACGGACGTGGCAGACGGCACTCGCGCCCGCGGAAAAGCGTTCGGTCTTGGCAGCGCTTTCGCACGATGTGCTTGCTGGGGTGTTCGGCGCCTACGTTTCCTGCAACAAAGAACTTTCTCAATACTTGGCCTGGCGCAAGAAGAGTTTCGAAAGCATCGGCAAGCATGATATTTACGCCAACGATCCGTACTTCACTTCCCCTTTCCGCCCACCGGAGTCTTATCCAGCCAACCCGGGCCTCTCGTCAACCGCCAGTCCGGAAGCAATGCGACTCTCGGAAGCGCAAGCGCTTATCCTTTCGCAACCAGACCGGTGGCAAGAAGGCGTCGAGACGATCGAACGCATTTTGCTGACGCTGGGTCAACTTCGTGAAAGACCAGTCACGGTCGATTGGCTGCCCCCGCACTTCGCAGCCTTCGCGGCAAAGACTCGAGGCAGCCGGAACGATCTCGAAGGTGCGTTAAGAGCGGTTGCTCTCGGATTACAGATCGATTCCAAGGACGCGCAATTGCACTGCCTCTACCGCGTCATTGATCGAGCACAAAAGCTCCAATTGTAACGTGAAAATTCGCCCGGCCACTTACGACGATTTGCCAGGCATCCTGGAAATCTACAATGATGCCGTGCTGAACACGACGGCGAGCTACGATTACGAGCCGCGCACGTTGGGGCATCGCATCGCGTGGTTCGAGGACCACGTCAAGCATAACTATCCGGTTTTTGTCGCGGTCAACCCGGAAGGGCGCGTTGTTGGGTGGAGCGCATTGAATCGATACCATGATCGCTTCGGCTACCGCTTCACGACTGAGAACTCGGTCTATGTCGCGGCCGAGCAGCGCCGGAAAGGGATTGGCCAAATGCTCCTGGCGCCGTTGATTCAAGCCGCGCGCGAGCGCGGCTTTCATGCGATCATCGCCGCAATCGATGCCCAAAACGAAGTGAGCATTCGCCTCCACGCGTCGTTTGGTTTTCAACACGTCGGCCATTTCAAGCAAGTCGGCTTCAAGTTCGACCGTTGGCTTGACGTCGCCTACATGGAACTGTTGCTTTGAACTATGACATGGAGTTGACCATGCAAATTACAAACCGACTTCCCCATCCAACCTGGTAATTGCATCGTTGCATGGTTACATTAAGTTCCCGCTTTCGTGTTTTTGCTGTATTTCGTGGTCACATCTTCGATCAGGTTCGATCGGGGATTCAAGCCTCCGCCCGCTGGTTTCACATCGGCTTTCTGGGGATGCTTTGTGGCATCTCAGTTTTTGCCCAGAACCGATCTGAACCCAAAACAAAAACCGCCCAGGGTCTTCAGGCGACGTTTTACACAGGCAGCGGCGAAAGCATGGCCAGGACTCCTTCCGACATTGCGGTTCTGCCCAATGTCGCGCTTTACATTCCTTCCAAATCGCCTCCGACTCCATTTTTGCCTGGCGGCCCCTTTACGCTGATCTGGAGCGGATTTGTCTCGCTCGACCTCCGATCGGAATACTCATTCCAGGCCGAACTCAACGGCAGTCTGAAGCTGGAAATCAATGGCGTGCCTGTGCTCGACGCGTCCGGCGCCGGAGAACTTTCTTCTCCGGGCCGATTCGTTCGATTGAACAAAGGGACAAATGCGCTGGTCGCGACATTTCGAAGTCCAGACAAAGGCGATGCCTTCGTGCGGCTCTCCTGGATACCGAAAGCTGCGCTGCCGGCGCCGATGCCATTGAATGCGCTGACCCATGCGACCGACGAACCGAACCTGCAACAGGCGGCCAAACTTCGTCTCGGGCGCGACTTATTCGCTGAATATCGATGCATTCAGTGTCATGCGACCGCGATTCCCGAAGGTGGAATGATTGAGCTGACTCGTGACGCGCCGTCATTCGATGGCATCGGTTCGCGGCGCAACTATGATTGGTTGGTTCGATGGATTCTCGATCCGAAAACGGAGCGGCATTCCGCTCGAATGCCCCGTTTCTTTCACGGAGACAAAGCTGAGGAGAATGCTGCAGCGACCGCTGCCTATCTAGCTTCTCTAAAGCTTGGCGGAAGCACACGTGCAGAAACAACTGCAGCCGCCTCTGATGCTGAAACAGGCAAACAACTTTTCGAAACGCTTCATTGCGCTGCTTGCCATCATCCGCCGGACGGTACGGCTGTTGATGCGAAGCGGATTTCGCTCAAGCATGTGAATCGGAAATTCACCTCAGGAATGCTCGCGGTCTTTCTGAAGAGCCCCGAAGCGCATTATGCCTGGACGAGGATGCCGAACTTTCGGCTTTCAGATGATGAAGCGGCTCAGTTGGCGGCGTTCCTTCAACGTGATGCTGATCCCCTGCCTAACCCGCAGGCATTCGAACCAACCACCGTGGAGCGCGGAAAGCAAATGATTCAAACGACCGGATGCCTCAATTGCCATGCGATGAACTTGGAAAACAAGTTCTCAGCCAAGTCGCTCAAGGAAATCGCCGTCAAACAGCAGCAGGGATGTCTTGCGCCTGTCCGTCCCCTTGATTCGAAGGCGCCTGATTTCGCATTCTCGCCCGAGGAACGCGCTGCATTGCAATTGTTCATCTCAACTGACGCGTCATCGCTGGCGCGCCACAATCCGGCAGATTTCGCGAGCCGCAAAATTCGAAGTCTCAACTGTATGGAATGTCACGGGAAATTCGAAGGCTTCCCGCCTCTAGAGATTCTAGGAGGAAAGCTCAAGCCTGAATGGAGCAAGGCATTTATCGCGGGCGAAATAGCGGACAAGCCGCGTCCCTGGCTGCCCGCGATAATGCCGGCGTTTGGGAAGTATGCGGAACCACTGGCGCGCGGCTTAGCGACGCTGCACGGGTATCCTCCTCGAACACCAGCCGAACCCAGCGCCGATCAGGAGCTCGTCCGCATTGGTCAGAAACTTGTCGCAACGGACGGTGGATTCGCTTGTGTGGCTTGTCATTCGATCGGGAACTTAGGCGCCAACCAGGTGTTTGAAAGCGCGGGGATTAATCTGGCTTACTCAGGCGAACGGCTGCTCAAGCCGTATTTTGTGCGCTGGCTGTTCAATCCGCTTGGGATTGATCCCGCAAGCAAGATGCCGGTCTATTTCGACGAACAGGGAAAGAGCCCGCTCACAGATGTTTTCGATGGAGACGGAGCCAAACAAATTGAGGCGCTCTGGCAGCACATACGGTTGGGAAGAAAGATGCCGCCTCCGCACGGACTTGAAGCGCCGCCGTGAAAATCTTTTTTAGTCCGGATCAAGGCCCAGGTTGCGCAGCTTTTCGGCTAGTCGATCCGCACGCTCACGTTGCTCTTCAGCGCGCTGGCGTTCCCGTTCGGCCCGCTGGCGTTCTTGCTCCGCGCGTTGAACCAATTTCAAGTGGGTCTCGAATGGTGTGCCATCGGGTCTCTCTACGGTTAAGCCGTCAGCCGTCAGCCAGAAGCGCACCCGCAAGCGTGGACTCGTGAATCCGTCAACGCTGTGAACCGGCTCAAGCACATCCCCGTGTCTGATCCAAGCCCGAAACTCTTTCTTCTCCGGTTCGTACAAGTAATACTCTTCGACGCCGTAGCGCGTGTACGCATTGAACTTGTCCACGATTTCCAGGGCCGTGTTATTCGGGGAGAGCACCTCAAAAACGACTTGAGGAGCGATCCCGCCTTCCTCCCACTGTTTGTAACAGCCGCGATATCCCATCGGGCGCCCAAAGACAACCATAGCGTCTGGCGCCAGAGAAATATCCACTCGGCCTTTGACCGGATACCAAAGCAAATCTCCGGCGACAAAGACATTCGGATCATTGGCAAACAGAGCTTTAAGGTTTTCCACTAACAGCACGATCCAATTGAACTGTTCGGTGTTTTCCGCCATTGGTTTCCCGTCGCTTTCCGGATAGAAGACCTCGCCTGGCGTTGGCCAAGTGCGAATGGTGCGAGTATTTGCCGCCATACGACGGGAAAATAGGCCGGTCCCGCGCTTATCACAAGGCTTCTTTGGCATCGCCTGGCTGTGTTTGCTTGTTTGAATGAATCTTGACCACTCGCGGGCTTCGCAGCTAAAAGCAATTCACTGCCAAACACGATGAACACAACAATATCGCTCCCAGGCGTCGTTCTGATTGCTCTTTTTAATCTGGCCCAGGTTGATTTCGGACAAGCTTCGGCTGCCGAAGCGGCTCCGCACAATCAGCTCACCGAGGCGGAAAAGGCCGCGGGTTGGAAGCTGCTGTTCGACGGCAAAACCACTCAGGGCTGGCGAAATTTCAAAAAGCAAGCGTTTCCGGACAAAGGCTGGGTGGTTGAGGATGGTTGCCTCAAGCACGTTGCAAATGCCGGTGGCGGCGACATTCTGACCATCGACCAATTCACCGATTTCGAGTTCCAGTGGGAATGGAAGATACCCGCGCGCGCAAATAACGGCGTGAAGTATTTTATCACCGAGCAACGCGCTTCGGCCATCGGCCACGAATATCAAATGATCGATGACATACTCGTGAAGGACGCTAAATCCAGCACCGGTTCCTTCTACGAGGTGCTGCCACCTGCCGCGGACAAGCCGTTAAAACCTCCCGGACAATGGAATCATTCTAAAATCGTTGTCACTCGCAATCACGTCGAGCACTGGCTCAATGGAACTAAAGTGTTGGAATACGAACTTGGCAGCGAACAGGTCAAAGCCGGTGTTGCACAGAGCAAATTCAAGGACGTTGCCGGGTTCGGCACTAAGATCAAAGGACACATTCTCTTAACGGATCACAAGGACGAGGCTTGGTTCCGCAATCTCAAGATTCGAGAACTGCCGTCTAAGTTTGTGCTTTTCGACCGGTAAACATTCGGTACAGAACGAGAAGCAGAATCGCACCGATGACCGATGCGACGAAGCCTGCCGGTTCTCCTTCGGTGTACCACCCCGCGGCTCAACCGATTAAGCAGTCTAAAAACGCGCCGGCAATACCCAGCAGCGTCGTGACGATGCATCCGCCCGGATCTTTGCCGGGCATTAAACAGCTTGGCGACAATTCCCACCAGCAGCCCGATAATGAGAGTCCAAAGTATGGTCATAAGTTACGCCCTTTCTTTGCTCGCGTAACTTACGGCCCGCACTCTGGCGCCCGCAATCAGGGGTGGCCCTGATTTGCAAGGCCGTGCCGATGGCCTTCGGTCAGTCGGGCTTATTCCGATGGAGGAACTGCGACAGCTGGCGTCGGCGCGGACGCGTAATCCTCCTCAAGGAGAAGTGGGCCTTCATAAGATTCGATGGAATACCTGGTCATGTGAGCGCAACCGGTAAATCCAACTGCCGCCAAACAAACAAAGAGAAGTTTCCACTGTTTCAGAGCGTTTTGTCGACAATGCCGTTGCATATGCAAAGATCCTTTCTGATGCCAACTGTTATGTTTCACCAGCGTATGTTTTAATCACGATGAACGAAAGCACTTTTTGTCCGCGGCAAAATTGCGTTTTCGAAGTGTGCACTTAAGTTTAATGTGCCTTGTGTCGTGCGACATTTCGATCGTGGTGCCGGTTTATAACGAAGAGGCGAACATCCTGCCTTTAGCCGATGAAGTGGATCAAGCGCTCCGCCACGAAACGCGATCCTACGAGCTGGTTTTTGTCGACGACGCCAGCACAGACCAAACCTGGGCGAAAATTCAGCAAGCGCGCCGCCAGAACCCGCGCGTTCATGGCTTCCGGCACGCGCGCAATTGCGGGCAAAGCGCCGCTCTTTGGACCGGCTTGCAAGCGACCACCGGCCCGATCATCGCGACTCTCGACGGCGATTTGCAGAACGACCCAGCTGATTTGCCGAAGCTTTTGGCTGAGGTGGAAAAGTACGATTTCATCTGTGGCGTTCGAACAAAGCGCCAGGACAATTTCATCCGCCGTGCATCCTCTTGCGTGGCTCGAAAGGCGCGAAAGTTGGTCTTGGGCGTGGACTTCTGCGATACAGGTTGCGCTTTTCGCGTTTTCAAACGCAGCGTGCTCAAGGAACTCTTTCCGTTCAACGGTCTGCATCGATTCCTTCCCGTGCTTGTGCATGGCGAAGGCGCGACGACCCGGGAAATTCCAATCAATCATCGCCCACGCATCGCTGGTGTCTCAAAGTACGGTCTCTGGAATCGCTTAGGCAGGGGAATTTTTGACCTGTTCGCGATGGCCTGGTATCAAAAGCGGCGGGTCGGAAATGTGCCGTTCGATGAATTGCCAAACGATGATCAGCCTCCAGCTCGCCACGTGCGTTAGAACCAGCTCTCTTTAAGAATCAGTCTCGCTCGTACAACTTAGCTAACTTCTGGACCGGCGTTCCGCAATAATACTGCACTGTGACGCGGCACATGCGCAGATATGTTCGGATAACCCCAAGTTTTGCAAAGCGTCGCGCGGAAGTGCTTACGATGGCTCCAGCCAAGGCAAGGCGTCCATGGATTCGCAAACGGCGGCAGAGTTCGAACTCTTCCATCAAGGGCATGTCCGGGACGCCGCCAATCGCTTCCAAAACGTCACGGCGAATGAACATCGCTTGGTCCCCGGCAATTCGTCCGCCTAAATACAGCCGGACCGCACAGCGGAACCGCGAGCCCAGCATCAGAAAGCTCCGCGTACGAAAAACCTTCCAAAAACCTCCGCCGATAACGGTCGGATCGCGCAAGCAATTCAGCGCCGCGCTGCCGGCCCCGCTAGGAACCAGCGTGTCGGCGTGCAACAATAACACGACATCACCGGTCGCTTTCAAAGCGCCTTCGCGCAACTGGCGGCCACGCCCTCGGGCCGTCGTGAGAACATGACAACCCAACTGCAAAGCAATATTCGTCGTGTTATCACTGCTGCCGCCGTCCACAACAATGATTTCCGAAACTTCCCGGACTTTCCTCAGACTCGCAATTGTTTCCGGCAATGACGTCGCTTCATTGAGGGTTGGAATGACAACCGACAGACTTCGCGGGGTCACTTTGCTTCGCCCGCGCTCGAGCCTCTGTTCGCGCCAGAAAAGAATCCCGGTGATTGCAGCCCAAGCCAAATAGATCACTAGAACGAGCAGCGATGCCGCAACCGCATCCGCCGCAGGAATTCCGTACCGTCCGAAAAGCACCATCGCAGCGCCTTCCCGCAAGCCGGTTCCCGCAAACGTTATGGGTGGCGCGCTTATCAGTGAAATGGCCGGAAACGTCCAAATGAGCGCCTTCAAAGAGAAGGATTGCTCCGTCACCGCGTTTAAGCAGAGCAAGAGCAAACTGCTCATGCACACGTGAGCCAGAAACGAAGTCAGCACTCCCACAAATGCTTGCCGCGGCTGGCGGGCTAGCTGCCCAAGGCCCGCGTGAAATGTTTGGGCCAATCTCTTCAGCGGCATCCAGCTCAGCAGCGTCCGACGCAGGCCCAACCCCACCAGCGGCAAAATCAACAACAACCCTCCGAGCATCACCCATCGAGAGCCGGAAATCGCGGGCACATGAGACGGCAAAGAACGCTCGGCGCCCAGAGAGAAGCCGGGTATTGCTACGAGAAACAGCAAAAAGCCAATCCCACCCAACAGTCGATCAAGAAAGCATGTCGCCAGGATCGATGACACGGGATGATTGAACCAGCGAGCATAGAGCGCTGCCTTAGCCACATCGCCCCCAGGTGGGCCAAACAGGAGCGTGTTAAAGAAATGACCGACAAAAACGGTGCGCACCGTCGCGCCGAAATGGACATGACATTGGCTCAAACGCAGCACGAGGTGCCATCGAATCGCCGCCAGCACGAACGCCACTCCGAACACTATAATGGCAGCGGCGAACCACCCAAACCTGATGCGCAACATCGCCTCAACCAACGCCTGAAAATCGAGTCGACGAAAGATCAACCACAAAGCCACAACGGAGACCCCAAGACAGGCAAACCGAAGCCAAAACCGTACGCCAGGGCTCGCGCGCTCATTCATTGGGTAGACGCGATTTTAGCGACTGACGCAGGTGATCTATGAAGGCGCGGAAAGGCCCGGCTTGTCCGTCGCAAACATCTCGCGGAGGTTAGGCAACAAAAAAACCGCAGCCGCTTGGCCGGCGGCTGCGGAGGAAAGCTGCGCAACTGGTTTCAGCGGCGCTGGAATTAATACTCTACTTGAGCACGGCTTCGTGGAATTCCTTCCAATCATCCAAATTGTTCAAGTTAACCGCATCGCGCGGCGCCGACCCGTCATCGGGAATGCCGTTCGCGGAAAGAATAGCCTTGCGCGTCCCGTCGTCATGGATGTACCCGCGAATTGCGGCGTTGAGTTTCTCCACCGAAGCCTTATCCAGCTTCACGCCAGGTTGATTCTTGACCCAAGCTTCGAATTGAGCGTACGTCGGACGTTCGTTTTTGATGCAAGCAATGACCGCGTCCCGGTTCAGGCCGATGCCATCAATGACCATTTGGTCGTAGCCTTTTCCCGCTCCAGGATAGCCCGGCGCCAGCTTCCCGCGCGCTTCCAACGAGACCTTCAACCAAAGCCGCGGCAGATGCAGAACCCCTAAAGGGCCGGCGACACCAGAACTAATCAGAGGCACAACAGTATTCATAAATGTCCTTATTGTTGATTGGAGTTATAACCGTGCGCAGTATAGAAAAGTTGCCAGATCGGTCAACGTGAATTTGGTTTTGGGGACAACTCGGGCAACTCGTGCGCATCTCAGCTTTTTCGGAGCGCGGAATTTATTCCGCTTCGGTATTGACTGGAACCAGCGGAAGCGGAATGAATTCCGCGCTCCTATTCCCCAATGCAGCGGAGCGCGGACCGCTGAGTCCGCGCGTTTTCGTCGCTCGATTCAATCGTTGCGCTCGCGAACTCGGCGGTCCACGCTCCCATCAACAAGAAACAAGCGTGTGAGACAAGTTCTCGTGCAGAGTAACAATCGCAGTGTTATCGTTCGATTGCTCTATGCCACAGACGCATGAACGAGGTTCGAGTGTCGAGAGTTCGCCGCAGACCGCGGGAAGCGAGTTGACGGTGCGCGGCATGAGTTGCAACAACTGCGTCCGGCATGTCACGGAAGCGCTGCAGGGTGTTCCGGGTGTGGCGAGCGCCAATGTTAACCTCGAACAGCAGCGGGCGACGGTTCGATGGCAACGGGACGCTTCGCCAAATGCAGAGTCGCTGATCAAAGCGGTCGAGGATGCCGGCTATCAAGCGGAGCCGCTGCTCGTCGATGCCCACCCGCCAGGTCATCAATCCTGGTCTCCGCTGTCCGGTTGGAGGTTCAATGTCGTCTTCGGCGCCATTGTCACCATACCGCTTGTGTTAGCAGAATGGGTTTTCCAATTGGGCGCCGAACGCTGGTATCACTGGGCGGCTTTCTGCCTGGTTTCGCCCCTGCAAATTCTCGGCGGCGCACGGTTTTATCGCGGCGCTTGGAATCAACTGAAAGTTCGCAGCTCCAACATGGACACTCTGGTGGCACTGGGATCGACAACCGCTTTCGGTTATAGCGTTTGGGGTCTATTCTCCGGCTGGCATGGCCATCTCTTCTTCATGGAATCCGCCGCGATCATCACGCTCATTAGCGTTGGGCACTGGATCGAAACGAAAGTCAGCGCCCGAGCGGCGGACTCGTTGCGCGCCCTCCTGAATCTGGCGCCACAGACGGCCCGGCTTTTGGCGCCAAACGGACTTGAATTCCAAGTGCCTGTTTCCCATCTCAAAGTCGGCGACCAGATCATCGTGAAACCAGGAGATCGCATTCCGAGCGACGCCGAAGTGATCGAAGGAATCTCCAGCGTTGATGAAGCTTCACTGACTGGCGAATCGATCCCAGTCGACAAGGCGAAAAGCGCCAAAATCTATGCCGGCGCCGTCAATCTCCACGGTTGGTTGCTGGCGCGAGTCTTAGCCACCGGCGAAGCGACGGCTCTCTCACAGATTATCGCCGTTGTGCAGCACGCCCAAAACAGCCGGGCTAACATTCAGAAGCTCGGCGACAAGGTCAGCAGCATTTTCGTACCGATCGTCATATTGATTGCCCTGGCAACAGGCCTCTGGTGGGGTTTGGCGCCGGAGTCCGCATTAGCTGTCAGCACATGGTTGAGTGGTTTCCTTTGGTATGCCCATCATCCGGCTGGACCGTTGGCGTCGGCCATCTATCACGCGGCGGCGGTTTTGATCATTGCGTGTCCCTGCGCGATGGGTTTGGCCACGCCTGTCGCCATTATGGCGGGCGCGAACGTGGCCGCCGAACGCGGTATTTTGATTCGAGACGGCGTTGCGCTCGAAAAGACCGGCCAAATCACTGCCGTTATTTTTGACAAAACCGGCACGCTTACCGAAGGGAAACTAACGGTTTGCGCCGAACAAGATTTCTTAACGGATTCACAACAGGCGGTGGGTCTGCACAAAATCGCAGCTTCACTCGCCAAACCGTCGTCACATCCGCTAAGCCAGGCTGTCGCGGCTCTGTCGAATGCGACTTTAACTCCAATCGATTGGCAAGAAGTACGCGGGTCCGGTGTCCAAGCGCGATTGAACATCCACGATCCGACCTTGGCGTCAGCCACGTTTCGCCTCGGCTCCATAAACTGGCTGCCGCAATCACGCGTGCAGCTGCCGCCCAACCAAACCTTTGTCGACGTCTGGTCGGCGCGTGGCGCCACCATCCTCGGAATCGCCGCTGACGACCGGTTGCTCGGCTGGATTGCTCTCCGCGACGCCGTCAAACCCAGAGCCGCCGAGGTCATCGCGCAACTGAAACGTCAGGGAAAATCCATCCATCTGGTGACGGGCGACAACAAACTCACGGCTGCGGCCATCGCCGATCAAATCGGCATTGACCGTACGAATCTCTTTGCCGAAGTCCGTCCGGAAGAGAAAGCCGAAATCGTCAAAAGGTTGCAGAGTCAAGGGCAGCGCGTAGCCTTCATTGGCGATGGTATCAACGATGCGCCAGCGTTGGAACAAGCGGACCTCGGGATTGCGGTCAGCCGAGCGAGTGATGTCACGCGAGAAGCGGCCGATATCATCCTGCTGAGATCGGAGATTCAGGCGGTCCCAGAAGCGTTGGCTTTGGCCCAAGCAACTCTGCGCACGATAAAGCAAAATCTCTTCTGGGCTTTCTTTTACAACGCGGCCGCCGTGCCGTTGGCGATGTTCGGCTTTCTTAGCCCAATCGTTTCAGCTTTGGCGATGGGTCTGTCAGACTTGATTGTCATCGGCAATGCTCTCCGCTTGCGTCGCTGGAAGCACCGAGGCCCCTAAATTCAGCGGTGAGGATTGACGCTTCATGCGCGCCACCGAGCATTATCCGCTGCTAATCTTCGAGGACGACCATCTGCTCGTCGTCAATAAACCTGCGGGCCTCAGCACGCATTCCCCAAGTCCGTTCACCGGCGAGGGCATTTATGATTGGCTGCGACACAGAGAACCGCGCTGGGCGGCGTTGGCCATCGTGCATCGCTTGGACAAAGAAACGTCCGGCGTATTGGTGTTCTCCAAGACCGCCGTCGCCAATCGTTCCTTGACCGACCAATTCACGCGCCGTCTGATCCACAAAAAATATCTCTTCGTGACCAGCCAGGTGATTCAGCGGAAGGAAACGTCGGTAACTTCAGCCATCGTTCGCTCTGGCGAAAGGTATGTGAGTCGTCCACTCCACGCTGGCTGCGATCACGCGGAGACGCGGTTTCGCGTGCTTGGCTCTCATCCATTAGGAACGCTCGTCGAGGCTGAACCCCTCACCGGTCGAACACATCAGATCCGCGTGCATGCCGCCGATTCCAGCTTTCCTGTTCTCGGAGACAATCGCTACGGGGGAGCGAATTTTCCCAGGTTGTGTCTTCACGCCGCCGAGATTGCTGTCACTCATCCGGCCAGCGGCGCCGCAATCTCCTTCCAAGCGCCGGTGGATTTTTCATGCGACGCGCAACTCGCATTGCGGTCAGCCGTCATCGATTTCGAACTGACCAATGCTTACCGCCTTATCCACGGCGCATCGGACGGATGGCCCGGATGGTATGTTGATCGGTTGGACGATTACCTCCTGTCTCAGTCAGCAAATGACCTCTCTCCGCAGCAACGGAAAGCATTATCCGGGTTGCTGGAAACATCGGGTACTCGATGCGCGTACCATAAAATTCTGACGCGCCAGATCACCGCATCTGCCGCGCACACAAAAGTGTGTTCCGGACAGAACACACTTTTGGCGGAACATAAGGCCTCCCCTGCGCCACGGCCTCAGGAAGCCACGCCCGCTTCATTTGCCGTTCGGGAAAACGGTGTTCGATTCGAACTGAGTTTTGATGAAGGTTATTCGGTCGGCATTTTCTTGGACGAACGCGATAATCGCAGACGCATTTTAACCGAGCACATTGCGGCTGACTTTCCGCTGTTCGCCGAACGCCCCGGGCCGCCCCGGTTGTTGAACGCCTTTGCTTACACGTGCGGCTTTTCCGTCTGCGCGGCTATTGCCGGCGCACAGACCGTCAGCATCGATCTGTCGAAGAAGTACCTCCAGTGGGGAAGGCGCAATTTCGAGCTAAACGGAATCGATGCGGCCGGACATGAATTCCTTCACGGCGATGTATTCGATTGGTTTCGGCGGCTGTCAAAGAAGCAGCATTCGTTCGATGCGATCATCCTTGATCCACCCACGTTCTCGAGATCGAAGGAGAGCGGTGTTTTTCGGGCAGAACGGGACATTGGGAAGTTAGTCACCACTAGTTTGCCGTTGCTCAAATCGAATGGTGTTCTTTTCGTTTCTACTAACGCCACCAAATTGGCCGCTGATAACTTCGTTGAAACAGTTACGAAGGCGATCAAGGCATCAAGCCGTAGAATCATTCAAAAGCATTACGTGCCGCAACCGCTCGACTTTGCCGTCACTCGGGATGAACCAGCCTATTTGAAGACGCTCTGGCTTCGTGTGCAATAGGGTCAGCTCACTTCTTTCCGCCTTCTATGGAACGTGAGATTAAGCTCGGGCGCGCGTGCGAGCGGTTGCTCCGAAAGCACCAAAGGAGTAATCCAGCGGCGATCAGGAGCAACATAGATCCCACCATTAGGTAGAGATTCGCACCTGGCGTGACAGGCGAGGTCGCCAAGGTTGGCGTCTCGTTCGGCAACCCGTTAGTCGAAGACTCCCCTGTCGTGAACTCTTTTGTTTCAGCGGACGGAAGTTTGTGCTCCGTGACTTTCTCTGGAGGGAACTTAACCTGTGATTCCCGATGGGATGGAACCTCTGATGTTACCGCACGTGGTTCGGCCGCAGTGACAGGAGGCGCTTTTGGCTGAACGCCGACGTTCGATGCGGAATCGGCAGAGTGGATCTCGACTTGCCGTTGAACCGGCGCTTGAGTCGTAGGGACCTGGTTGCCGGGCTCGCTTGCGCCCGGCGGCTGGCTCACCGGCGTCGGTGATGAGTTCGGAAGGTTTGCGATTTCGGGTGTTGCCGGTTCAGCGCTTGCCACGGTTTTAGCGCCAACTGTATTGGTCTTCGGCGTTGATAACGCTTCCGTTGAGGCGTTCGCATTGATCGCCAACGCGGGCTCCTGCTGAACTGGAGGAACCGAATCTGGGCGCGGCAAAGGATTCGTCGGTGCTGGATTAACTGAGACGACTGTCTGAACTAGACCGTGCGGTTCTCCGAAATCCGCTAACCGCAGCTGATCGACAGGCTTGACAGCTCACGCCACCATGCGTCCGCCTCGAACCGAGAGCAGAGTGACCAACGGCGTTCTCGCTTTTCGCGCAGTGCGCCCGTGCTGGGCGTATGCAAGATTAATGCTGCGATCGAAAGGCGTCCCTGCGAGCGAGGTGTCACCATCACTGAAAAGAAAAATCCTTAGACGGTCGGGAGCCGCGCTGACTTTCGACAACTCAGGCATGACTCGTTCGATGCGCGTGCGTTTCTCAAAGCGTTGATTCCTTATGAACTGCGCAGTGCGTTCAGCCAGCGGCTGCCGTTGATCGCGGCTCCAAATCTGCGGCGAGAAGCGATTAGTGTAAACTTGTTCGTTGAAGGTCCAAATTGTGAATGCCTCGCCACTTTGCATTCGATCGTCTAAGCCTCGCGAAATGATATCCGAAACTGCACGGCTCAAAGTCTGCCTCTCCCGGGCCATTGAAAAAGAAGTATCGACAACAAACAGATAGCGCACCGGGACAGCTTGACAGAAAAGGGGAAAGGCCAGGAACAAAAACAGGATGCGCTTCATGATTTGTTGGCGCTTCTGAATCGATTCAACTCCCGTTGGTTGTAACGTTCGAGATCAACCTCCCACCCCTTCAACACCGACTTAATTGTTGCCACGAAGTTGTCACAACTCGAGGCCATTCCGCCCATCGATGTAATTGTGTCTCGCTCGGCGTGATCGTCCGTCACTACGAGCACATCGCCAAATGCGGTCAGCCGGTGCGCCACGCGCTCGATCAATTGATCCGCTGTCTGTCCTGGCCCGGAATAAAGGACTTCCATCTCCGGTGCCGAGCGCGCGTCGGCGCTCCTCGGACCAACCGCACCTGCCCCATCGAAAATAACAGTGATCGGCGTGCGAATCGCATCGCCATACCGAGTCAGCCAGCGCATCAGTTCCTCCCTTGCTGCCGCGGAGTGACGCGGCTTGCCGAGCGCCAATTCCGACCAGTTATGGAGCAAGCTGTATCCATCGACTAATATGCGTGCCAGAACCACGCCTTAGGCTACCCCCACGCCGTCCGATTGGAAAATTGAATTTCAGGCGTCGTAGGATAGGCGTCCCGCCTGCCCCGCATTTACGGCTGCAGGATCGCGACCGCACGACAACGCAATTCGATCGCGACCGAGACGGTCAATATCGGGCCGGTGAACGCAAAGCTGGCGTCACCAAGGTCAACAAGGCTGGCGGTCTGGTTGGCATGCAGGTAAAAAACCATCTCGGCGAGAACCTTGGCGAAATCCAGGACCTAGTCGCACGCCCGAACTTGCGGACGGTCCGCAGAATACAATTTAATACAATTCTGCGATACAGCTGCGATACAGCAGACTGAAAGTCTGCGTTACGACGAAGGCAGGTGCGCTAGACACGCACTCCGTGATCTTGGATTTACGACAGCGACCTTTGTTGCGGCATAACAAGACGGTGCGCGAAGGATCGCGGCCTGCGTGTGCGTCGCTTTTCGCCTCTCGCCCATGTCAAGCGAACGAATTGCTTCGAAGCAACCTCGCGAAATTCATCTGCCAACTGGCGGTGCGACGTCATGTAACAAGTGTAACTAACCATAAACCCGATAATCCCCCACCACACCGCGGCTCCTCAGAACGATTCCTCCAAGGCTCGCTGGCCAGCCTCAAAAACGTAAAACCCCGGTCCTCCCAGTCCCAAAATCGCCCAAGGGAGTATCAGCAGAACCAAACCGAGTTCGCGGGAAAAGGATGGCAATTGGAAACGACTCCTTTCCTTGGTTTTACCAATAGTTGCTCCAGTGATGATTTCACTCATGTCATGATCAACGGAAACCGAAAGCACCGTGGTCCCTAAAGTGGCACGTAAGTCAATGTCCCATAGAAATCCTCTGGGTTGCTCGCAGCCAGGGCAAAATGCAATTCTTCGATAGCCGCTCCTATCGGCATTTGCGCCGGAACAATAAACACTCCAAGCGTTGGTAACTCTGCAGATATTCGCTCCTTTGCGTCTTTGATAAGCGTATTGACATCGTGAGTTATCACTACGCGCTCTTCCGACGCTGCAAACGCCAGGATTTCCACGTCGAGTCTTCTCCGCAGCCCAGCTTCCTGAACGGTCAAGCTGTCCAGTCCCGAGATGCGTCGCCTCAGACCGCCAATGATTCGACGGTCTATGTTTTCATCGAAGAGAATCCGGACCATCGATTGCCCGAAGCTGCTACTTTGCTTGTTGCTCTTTGAGTGCCCGCAACCTTGCTCGCAAGGTGCTAGATTTAGGGTGATTTTCCCAGAATCGCCGAAGCTCGGCAGCCTCGGCATCACGCTCACGCAAGTAACTCTCTACCTCCTCCTGGTGAGCGAGGTAGTAAGCCAAAGCCGCATAGACATCCTTTAGCCGCAATGTAGGAAAACTCTGCTGGATATCCTCAGCAGTGTCACCATCCTTAAACCGCGCAATAACCACATCAAGCGTAACTCCGGTATTGCCCACGCGAATCGCACCCCCCTCTTCCATTCGCAGGGGCACCGTTTGTGTCGTTTCCAACTGGATCATACTATAAAAGTTCATACCGATATCGCTGCCAGACGCATTATTTTTTCCTCCGTGGCTTCGGAACCCGCAACTTCACCGACGATCCGGCCTTCGCGCATCACAAGGATCCGGTCGGCAATCGCCAGCACTTCAGGCAAGTCAGAGGAAATCACAATGACGGCCGCTCCGCCACTGGCGAACTCTCGCAACAAAGTGTGAACCTCCGCTTTCGCCCCCACATCAATACCACGCGTCGGCTCATCAACCACCAACACTCTTGGATTGACCAGCAGCCACTTCGCCAGAACAATTTTCTGTTGATTGCCGCCGCTCAACGTTTGAACAACTTGCCGAACCCCTTGGCAATTGACGCTCAACTTCCGGCGAAACTGTTCCGCCATTTGCTCACCGCGTCGATCGTCCAGCCACCAAGCGCCAAACTCGTTCAATCGGCTCGACACAATGTTTTGCGTTATGGTTTGGTCGAGGAACAATCCGGCTTCCTTGCGGTCCTCCGAGGTGTAACCAAAGCCTGCCGCAATGGCGTCGGCTGGTGATCGGATGAAGACTTGCCGGCCATCGATATAAACGTCTCCCGAAGCTCGCGGCCGCACCCCAAACAACGAAAGCGCCAACTCCGTCCGGCCTGCGCCCGCCAACCCAGCAAAGACCGCGATCTCGCCGGCGCGCGCTTGAAGGGAAATATTCTGCAGAAACGGCCGCGAACCGCGAAACTGCTCTGCATCTGTCAGATTCCTCACATCCAATATGACCCTGCCTCGCACAGTTGCCACATCTTCGCGTCGCCGGTGCAACGAGAGTTCTCGGCCCACCATCCGCGCAATGAGATCGTCCGTGTTCGTCTCCGACACTTGGAACGTCCCTTGCCACGCTCCATCCTTGAGCACAGTGACGCGATTCGCAATTTGGAAAATCTCTTCGAGCCGATGCGAGATGTAAACGATGCCAACCCCAGCTTGCTTGAGTTGCCCAATGACTTTGAACAGCGCGCGCGTTTCCGTTTCGGTCAACGCTGCTGTCGGTTCGTCAAAAATGATCAAGCGCGCATTCAACGAAAGCGCTTTGGCAATTTCCGCCATGTGCTGTTGCGCCGGAGGCAACTCGCTCAACGGGGTTCGCGGTTCCACATCCAGACCGACGCGAGTGAGCAAAGCGCGCGTCTGGGCGGAGAGTTTCTTGCGGTCAATCTTTCCCAAACGATTCGCTGGCTGCCGGGCGGCGAAGATATTCTCCGCGACGCTTAAAGTGCCAAACAAACTCCGTTCCTGAAACACGATCGCAATGCCAAGCTGCTGGCTCGAGTGCCCGTCAGGGATGATGATATCCGAGCGGCCGCCGAAATCGATTCTGCCTGACTCCAGCCCGCAAACGCCGGCGAGAATATGCATCAGCGTGCTCTTGCCAGCTCCGTTCTCGCCGATCAAGGCGTGAACCTCGCCTTCGTAAACGTCGAAGTTGACCCCTTTTAACACGTGCACACCTGGAAAGCGTTCGTGAATCTCCCGCATTTGGAGGAGAGGCTGCGACAATAGGCTCGCGGGTTGAGAGCTAGACAGCGTCATCTTGAGATTCTGGTTTTTGCGATTTATGAACCTAGACGCATCCCGCGACTATGTTCCGCCTGTCACGGGGTAACCTTGACTGCGAAGTTCCTCGGCCAATTCCCGCTCCATTTGGACGGCGGCTTCGAAGGGCATCGGATTGAAACACTCGAACAACTCGGGCAAGAGCCGAATGCCATAACGTTGCACCACGCGAGCGGCCTTGCGTCCAGCCTTGTGATTCTCAAATCGATGGGCCGGTTCGAGCCCGCTCATGCCCACATAAACACACGGTTTTGAGGCATCGCGGTTCGGATTCGCTTTCCGGACTTTGACGTTGTCCGCCACGCATTCATCCAACAACACCACGTATGCATGATGATGAAAAGCGTTCTCCGTCGCCGCTCGCAGCTTGCGAAAAGTCCGCCGTTTCATAGCGCAGGCAGAGTAATCAAAGTCAACCCGCCGTTACAGTTTCAAAATTTATTGTCTGTCCGCAGCGGTCTGAATGCGCCCGGATCGGTTGGGTTTCTCGACATTGCTGCGGACACGAATGTCCGCGCTCCGTCAAAAGGAGAATTGCCGCTTAAGAACCGCTTAAGACTTGACCATTCCCGGAGTGACGACCATTTTGACCACGTGTTGAGAAATTTCCTAATTCCTGGGTTGATCCTGATTTCGCTGAGCGCAGGGCGCGCCGCTGAACCGGAGAAATCGGTCATTCAAATCATGTGTTTCAGCCAAGGCCCTATCTGGGATGCGCCTTGGAGATTCGAATCGGTCAGGCGCGGCGGCGGTTCCGGCTTTGTCATTAAAGGCAAACGGATCATGACCAACGCGCACGTTGTCAGTTGGGACCGACAAATTCTCGTCCGGCGTTACCAAGACCCACGTCCGTATCTCGCGAAAGTCCGGTTCATCGCTTACGATTGCGACCTCGCAATTTTGGAAGTCGAAGACGAATCGTTCTTCAATGGTTTGGAACCACTCAGCTTCGGTGAACTTCCCAAGGTTCGATCTACGGTTGTCACATATGGTTATCCTGCCGGTGGCGAGCAAATCTCCTACACGCGCGGCGTGGTTTCCCGCATCGAGATGCAAACATACGCGCACATCGGCAATCGGACGTATCTCGGCGTCCAAACCGATGCCGCGATCAACCCCGGCAACAGCGGTGGTCCGGTGATTCAAGATGATTTGGTCGTTGGTGTCGCGTTTCAGGGCATGGCCGGCCTCGAGAACACCGGGTTTTTCATTCCGCCGCCCGTCATTCAGCACTTCTTCAAAGACATCGAGGACGGCGCCTATCACGGTTTTCCCCAAGCTGGAATCCGCTTGATGCCTCTTCAGAATCCAGCTTACCGACGGTTTCTAAAACTGCCGGAAGGAGATTTGGGCGCACGCGTCGATAGCATTCTGCAAATCCCAAGCACGAGGCAGGTTCTCAAGGAGGACGATGTTATTCTGAAAATCGGCCCGTACCCGGTCGGGTCCGATGGGACAATCCTTTATCAAGGAAACCGCGTTTACGGATCGATGGCTTTTCAAGAGGCGCAGCACAGCGACAGCGTTCCGCTCAAACTTTGGCGCGACGGCAAGGAAATCGATGTCTCGCTCCCCGTTTATATTTATGAGGCTGACCGCGCCGTGGGAAATCAGTATGGCACTCTGCCCCGCTACTTTGTCTATGGCGGTTTGGTCTTTACCCCGCTGAGCCTCGATTACATGAAAACATTCGGGCGCAACTGGGCCGACGCCGCCAATGCCGAACTCGTTTACGAGCTTTATTACCGGCGGCATGAAGCGCCCTCTGAGATTCGTCCGGAACCGATCATTCTCGCCACGACATTGGCCGCGCCCGTAAATGCGAATCTCATGGTTCGCGAGCGCGCCTTGGTCGATCGCATCAACGGCATTCGCATTATGAAACTCGAAGACGTGGTCAAGGCTTTCGAAACCGTGCAGAATGACCACCATGTTATCGAGTTCCTCCCGAACAACACTTTCGATTGCCTGGATCGTGTTGAAGCCGAACAATCCACTCCCGCCATTCTGCAGACCTATGGCATTCCGAAAGATCGACGTCTATGAATCCTAACCGTCGTTTTCAACAGTATTCCGGCATCTTTGCCATTGCCGTCATGATACAGTCGACGTCCCCTCCCACAAATGCCGCAGAACGTGAGTCGGCAAACACCGCTCCTGACCGCTCGACTCGACTCAATTGGGAACGTGCGGTGGTTCTCCTCGACGTCACACGCAAGCAGTACGACTACTTCCAGCCGTGGTCCAAGCGAACCAAGAACACCATTAAGATGGGCTTGGTGCTCGAAGGGCAGGAGATTCTCACCACAGCCGACCAGTTATTCGATCGCACACTCGTTCGCGTTCAAAAAGGCGGGCGAGGCCGCTGGTTCAACGGCGAAGTGAGTTGGCTCGATTACCACGCGAACCTTGCCATCGTCAGCTTGACGGATGCGTCGTTCTGGCAGGACTTGAGGCCCGTCCAATTGCGCGATCCTTCCCCCAATACCGAGTCCTTTCAAATCACGCGGTGGCGCGAAGGAAAACTCGAGACGCGCAAAGCCGAATTCACTCAGTTCAGCGTCGATAACGGCCCGTTGAGTTTCGTCCCGCACGTCACACTGGAAATCAGTTCGGAGATTCAGAGCACAGGCTGGGGTGAACCCGTCATCGCCGACGGGCGCATCGTTGGAATCACCGAACAGCAAGCGGGCACGAAGTGCACTGTCATTCCGGCCTCGTTCATCCGTCCGATTTTGGAAGCGCGCCAGAAAGGGTCGTATCGCGGCTTAGGTTATTTCGATTTTTACTGGCAACCCGCCGAAAACCCCGCCAGCCTCTCCTTCCTCAAACTTCAAGGCGAACCTCGCGGCGTGCTCGTGATTGAAGTCCCGTCGCGCCCCGGCCAGGAATCACCTTTGAAGCCGCGCGACATCCTCCTGCAAGTCGATGGTTTCGACATCGATATTCAAGGCGATTACGACGACCCGAACTACGGCCATCTTTCACTCGAGAATCTCGCCACGCGCGGCAAGTGGGCAGGCGACGACGTGAAGCTGAAAATCTGGCGCGATGGCAAAGCCCAAGACGTGACCTATCGCCTCCCTAAAGCGGAGTACAGTTCGACGCTCGTGCCTGACGCGGTGTACGATCAGGAACCGGAATACTTGATTGTAGGCGGTCTCGTGTTTCAACCGCTCACCGATGCTTTCCTCCAGGGTTGGGGCGCCGACTGGAAACGCCGTTCCCCATTCCGCCTCTACTACTACAACAACCAGGAGCCAACGCGCGAACGACCCGCGCTCGTCCTTCTATCTCAAGTGTTGCCCGACATCTATAATCTCGGTTATCAGGACTTAAGGCATTTGGTGGTGGATAAAGTGAACGGGCAAAAAATCAGCCGCTTGCCCGAACTCCGTGAAGCGCTGCGCAAACCGATCAACGGCTTCCATCAGATTCAATTCATGGAAAGCGATTCCCTGCGCCGCCTCGTCCTCGCCGCGGATGAACAAGAGCAAGCCACGCGTCGCGTTCTCCAACGTTACGGCATCGTCAAAGATCACTTCTTCGCGACCCCGCCATCCACAAACACAACCACCGCCGCAGTTAGTCCATAGGACAGGCGTCCCGCAGCGTCTCGCCTGTCGGTGTATTGGTTGGAAGTTGACACGCATTGGGACCATGAACCTGGTAGGACAGCGCGTCTCGTCTGTCTATGCTCTTGGTGTACGCAAATGCTGGACAGGCGGGACGCCTATCCTACGTTCAGTTGCGCGCATTGGGAGCATGAACCTGGTGCATAAAGCCCCTCGCCCCATCCGATGGAGAGAGGGGCTGCTTTTTGCCTTCGCCAGCCATCGTTCACAAGCAGGTTCATGGGAAGGAGGCTGGCGCGCATTTGCTTCCTGCGATACCGCAAAATCACTGCTCAGTGATTCTCCGAGGACAATCGAGATTCATCTCCGGCTTCCATCTGATCCGCAAAATCATGCTTGTCCCAGTTCGGATCGAGACCGAGGTCCTTGATCATTTGCAGGTCCTTTTCCACCGGTTGATTCAACGTCGTGAGATAATTCCCCACCATCAACGCGCTTGCTCCGGCCACGAAGATCATGCTTTGCAAATCGCGCAGGTTCACTGTGCGCCCGCCCGCCACCATGATCTCCTGACGCGGCAGAATAAACCGGAAACAAGCGATCGTCTTGAGGATTTCCAGCGGCGGCAACGGCGGCACATGCTCGAACGGCGTGCCCGGAATTGGATTCAAAATATTAATCGGCACCACGTTTGCCCCTATCTCGCGCAACGCAAACGCCAGATCGCAGCGGTCTTCGCGCGTTTCGCCCATGCCAATGATCCCGCCCGAACAAATCTTGATCCCCGCCTTCTTCAAGTAACCAATCGTCTCGATCCGATCCTCGTAGGTGTGCGTCGTGCAATGCTGCGGGAAGAAACGTTTCGAGCTTTCCAGATTGTGTCCGTAACATTCCAAACCTGCTTCCTTCAGCCGGTCCGCCACCTCCTGACTCTTGATAATGCCGAGCGATGCGTCGGGCCGCGCTTTCCCGCTTTTCGCCAGATCACGAATGCGATCGCATACTTCGTCCAGCATCGGACCTTCCTTAAGCCCCTTCCACGCCGCAACCAACCCCACGGCCGTGACACCATTTTGGTTCGCCTCCTCGGCCGCCGCGAACACAGGGTCGGGATCGATGAATCCGTACCGTGGCGAACCGGTTTGATAGAACGACGACTGCGCGCAAAAATGGCAATTCTCCGAACAAGCGCCAGCCTTCGCATTCACAATCGAGCAAAGGTGAATTTTGTTGCCTTTGAAATGTTCGCGGATGCGATTGGCCCACGACAACAGATCAAAAATGTCCGCAGCCGCCTCGATGTTAAACAACCACGCGCCTTCCTCGCGCGTCACGGAACCGCCTGCCAAAACACGCTGCGCCAACTCGCCCAACTGCTCGCGCGTGCAACTCTGGATGGATCGCTCAATCATGTGGCACACGCTAACAAGGACGTTCTTCAACGCGCAAGCTCGACGCGTCTTAGCCCTGGAAAAGTTGAAAAGCCTCCGACCCTCGAAAAGTCGCTGATCGACAGCGATGAAGCCCCGTCATCTGCCAGCCCTGAGCTTTAAGCTACATACAGCAATGGCATTGCTTGAACAAACGATGAACCGCAAACCGCCCATCAGTTGTAATTGCTGGGCGGCCCTTCCGTAGGACAGCGCGTCCCGCCTGTCCAAGCAGGCCAGTGCTGCGCTCTTCTCGCGGGATGCGATTTTGGGCATCGCCCTCTCGGCCCGCTGTAAGGACCGATTCCACTCTAATGCCTTTCGGTGATTCAAGGCCGTGCGGCAAATGGTTGTCCCGGAGGGACAAATGCCTTCTGAATTACCAAAAGGCGCTCGGTCCCTAACTTCTCCCTCAGGGGCGTCCGCGTCGTTGCGCCTTTGCGTTAACTCCAAGTGCGCGGTTTAGGTCCAAGCCCGCTTACCCATCCAAGGGACTCTTAACCCCCAAACCGGGCCGCTGCATCACGTGCGTGTAAATCTGCGTCGTCTCCACACTCTCGTGTCCCAATAGTTCCTGCACCGTGCGGATGTCATAGCCAGTTTCCAGCAAATGCGTCGCAAAACTCTGCCGCAAGGAATGGCAACTGGCTGGTTTTAGAATATTCGCCAGGCGCAACGCTTCTTTGACCGCTCGTTGTAGCCCTGTTTCGTTGGCGTGATGCCGTCGCTGCTTGCCCGTGCGTGGATCAACGTGCCGCTTCGGCAAGCGTGCTCAACACCGGCAGTCCGTTGAGCACGCTTGCCGAAGCGACACGAAGCAGGCTTATCAGAAAGACGAACCGAGCCCCGGCGACCTCGGTGCCCTACGCAACCTTGAATCCATGACGAAGCACGCGATGTTTGTCTTTTTCCTTTCCCGTCAGGAGTGGACCTTCAGGAAATTGGTCACTTTTCTTTTTCCAGGATCATGTGATCGAGGAGGTGCAGCTTTCAAGTCGATCTACGATTTTCTCCTGAAGCAGCTTGGTCTTGACCGCTACATTCCACTGTATGACGTCTGGAGGCACGTCCGGAATTCGGTGCATTCCAACGGCATTTTCATCTCGCGATCCGGACGAGACGAATCGGTGACGTGGAAGGGGACTACATATTCCTTCTACCACATGAGGCCGATTGATTTCATGAACTACCGCCGGATGTTTTCTTTATACCATGACTTAATCGATTCCATTGAGGATATTCTTAAAACACAGCCGGTGTCTTCTCCGGCATTTATTGAAGATCGGATTCATTAAAAACGTGCCGAACCAGATCACTGGAGCGAACGCGAGCGGGCCATATCGATTGCCAATGCGGACGCACTTGGCCGCTCGCGGCGCTCAGTTCCGTCGTTCGGCGGAACCCGGAGAGGATGTCGTGAGAGCAACACATCGATCCGGGTTATCCGTGTCATCCGTGGTTCAGTCTGCCTTTTGTATTGACCACGGATTGCACGGATTACACGGATGGTCATCAGAGGTGGTCGCGTCCTCGGCCGACGGGAAAGCCGAACGAAGAACGGTGCAGGCAACGGCGGGGAGCGCGTTCGGGTTGATGGTGGCATCCAGTTCCGCCGTGCCTGACCTTGGTCGTTAGACGCCCTTGCGAGTGGGCGCTCAGGGGTCAGAACTTGAATGGCTCGCGGCAGATTCAATACGGGTTGTCGGATTCGAGCGCCGCGGGAGATCGAGAGCAGAGAATGGCGCTCGGCGGAGAGATTGCGCTGGACGGCGTCCACGGGATGCGGCGGAGTTGGCGCGGCGGAGGAAATCGATTTTGACGCTGGGCGATCCGGTGCGATAGTCGAGTCGAACCTGACGAGAGATGAGAGGGTTCAGAATAGGTCGTCTAACAAAAGAAGGAATGTAGATAACCCGGAGTGAAGCGGCAGAGGGGGACGATTTGTGCGAGAGCACGATCGCTTCACTCCGGGTTATTTGCATTCCCTGATTGAACGAAGCCGCGGCCGATAACCCGTGGCCCTGAAGGCTTAGCTCCTTGCGGAAGGTTTTCGTTTGGTCTTACGCCCTGAGCCCAAGGACCGCTGGACCAGGAACCTTTTGAGTGGTTCTGGAGAATGGTGGCCGCTGCTCCAGCGCTCTGGCCGCACGCACGGGCAGTGATTGTTTAGCAGCTTCAGGCACAAAATTCGGCGCGCGGGCAGAGTCCATCGGTGCACAAGACAGCTCGTGGGAAAGGAAAACTCTATTGGGCGCGGGCGTGATCTCATGGCGGACGATTGGGCCAGCACGGGAGCGGTGCTCGGTGTCCCGCCGCCCAAGCGGCCACCAGGCGCATCGGTTTGCGGCAACAAGGACAGCGCGGTCCTGCCTCGGCCGGATTGGAGGCCGGAGCTGGACCGCGCGGCTCAATCGTTGGCGGCAGCTTCCAGGTCTGTTGCTCTTGAGTGGTGAGCAAGGGTGGTTCTTTCAGCAGAGCGCGCACGCGATTGGCCCGCACTTTGGCCGCCAGATGGAGCCAGCCGCGTAGAAAGTCCCGGAGCAAGCGTCCTGCTAGGGTTTTAGATCACGCCCAGAATCGACTCCCACCAAAGGCCCTTTACGCGGCGCAGCCAAAGGTGCGCACGCGCGCAAAGCCTACAAACTGCCCAGAACCACCCGCCCAAGTAAAGGCGCATGCGCAAGCGCGGGGTCAGCGGCGGTCGCTCACCTTTTTCGTTAGCCGCCGAGCGCCAATGCGCATCAAAGACATCCAGGCAAGCGAAGTCCGGGCAGGATTGTTTCGGATTTCGAATTTCAAATCTGCGGCGACCCGAGCGCAAACTTTGACATCGGCTGCTACGGTGTCAGGCGAGTATCTCCGTGACGATGTGCCCGTGCACGTCGGTCAAACGGAAGTCGCGCCCCGCGTAACGATAGGTGAGCTTTTCGTGATCGAGGCCAAGGATGTGCAGAATCGTTGCGTGAAGGTCGTGGATATGAACCTTGTCCTTCGCGGCGTAATAACCGTAATCGTCCGTCGCACCATATCTGATCCCGCCGCGAACTCCGCCGCCCGCCAGCCACATGGTAAAGCCTTCCGGGTTGTGATCGCGGCCATTATCGCCTTGAGCCGTCGGTGTGCGGCCGAATTCGCCCCCCCAGACCACTAATGTATCGTCCAATAGGCCGCGCGCTTTGAGGTCGGTCAGGAGGCCTGCGATTGGCCTGTCCACTTCCAGCGCATTTTTCTCGTGGCCTTTCTTGAGGTCGCTGTGTTGATCCCATTGGACGTAGGGATCGCTGTGGGTCACTTGCACGAAGCGCACGCCGCTTTCGGCAAACCTTCGGGCCATGAGGCATTGGCGGCCGAAGTTTTCGGTGACCTTATCGTCGATGCCATAAAGTTTGAGGGTAGCCGAAGATTCCTTCGAGATGTCTTGAAGTTCCGGCATTGCCGTCTGCATCCGAAAAGCCAGCTCAAACGAATTGATCCGTCCTTCCAAGGCCAAGTTCGGGCCGGTCTCCTGGAGATGTTCGCGGTTCAGCTGGGCCAGCAAATCGAGCTGGCTGCGTTGTCGGTCCGGTGATGTCCGGCGATTCTTCACATAACGGACGATAGCTTGATCAGCCGGAATACTGGCGTTGCCTATCGGTGTGCCTCCGTAAGGCGCAGGTAGAAAAGCGGAACCCCAGTTGTTCACGCCGCCATGAGCCAGCGTTGGACAAATGGTGACGAATCCAGGCAGGTTACGATTTTCGGTGCCGAGCCCATAGGTAATCCAGGAACCGAGGCTCGGGCGGACGAAAGTGTCGCTGCCGGTATGAAGTTTCAAAACCGCGCCGCCGTGGGCTGCATTCGTGCCGTGGACTGAATTGATGAAGCAGATATCGTCGACACGATGGGCGACATGCGGAAAGAGTTCACTCACTTCAATGCCGCTTTGGCGGTATTTTTTGAATTGCCAAGGCGATTTCAGGAGGTTGCCGGTCTTTGCAAACTGAACGCGCGGCTTTTCAAACGGGAGCGGCTTGCCGTGATCGCGCTGCAATAGCGGCTTGTAATCGAACGTATCCACCTGCGACGGTCCGCCCTTCATGAAAAGAAAGATAACGCGCTTGGCTCGGGCGGCAGCCTGCGGTAGGCGCGGCTGGAGGGGATCGATTGCCGCAACAAGCTTGGCGTCGGCGTTCGACTCGCCGGCCAACAGTGCGGATAGCGCGAGGTAACCGAATCCCACCGCGCTGCTTCGGAGCATTTCGCGTCGAGACATCTCCCTGCCAGGGGCTTGGCGATGCGTCCAAAGAAAGGGATTCATGGCTCACTTTAGATAAACAAACTCATTGGCAGCGAGCAAAATTTGACAGAGGTCCTGCCAAATGCGCAAACGCCGCGTTGCCGAGTCTGGCGCTTCCGCCGCCGCTGGCGTCGTTTTCTGGAGCTTGAGGTAATCTAAGACGCGTTGCGTTTCGGCTGTTGTCGGATGGCGCGCGTAGCATTTTAAGTAAGCTGCTTCGATGCGCTGACGATCGCTCGCTCCGCCGTTTTCCAATAACTCACGTGCGAGCCGCTCGGCGGCGTCGAGCATTAAATCACTGTTCAACATAAACAGCGCTTGAGGGGCGATAGTTGTGGCGGTTCGATCTCCATTTTCAATGGCTGGGTCTGGAAAATCGAAAAGCTCGAGCACGTCATAGAGATGATTGCGAATGATCGGTTGATACATCGACCTGCGGTAACCCTCATAACGCGTGGCATCCTTGGATTCGTGATTAAAGACGAATTCGCGATTCTTTAATTGCAGCGCTTTGCCACCCATCGATAGATCGAGTTTGCCGCTAACGGCGAGGATCGCATCGCGGATTGCTTCCGCTTCTAATCGCCGCACATTCATTCGCGAAAGAAGGCGGTTTTCCGGATCAAGTGCGGCGGCCGCGGGATTGGGGGCGCTGCTCATTTGATAAGTGCTCGAAAGCATGATGAGTTTGTGCATGGCCTTAATTGACCAACCCGTCTTGACGAACTGCGTCGCGAGCCAATCCAAGAGCGGCTGGTTAATCGGGCGCTCGCCTAACTTGCCGAAATTATCGGGTGTGGCCACGAGGCCCTGACCGAAATGCCAGCGCCAAATTCGATTGGCCATGACGCGGCTCGTGAGCGGATGGTCCGGGCTGGCAAGCCACAGAGCCAACTGCAACCGGCCGCTTTCCTTCTTTCCAATGGGAGCATCCGAACCTGCGCCGAGCACGCGAGGAAATTGTTTAGGCGCCTTTTCGCCGAGACTTAAATGGCTGCCTCGAACATGAACCGCGAGGCTTTCGATGATGTCGCCTTCTTCGACACCCATGGTGGTGGGAAGTTCAGGCGACCTTGCCTCCAGTCCAGTGATCTCTTCGCGCTTGCGTTTCAGCTCGTGGGCGGTCTCGCGAGAATAGCTGCTTTCGATTTTCGACGGCAAAGCAAAAGGCCCTTTGGGATCCGCCAGCAGTTTGCGCGCAGCTTCGAGTTTCCATTCCGGAAGGGTATTGGTTGCGCAACCTTGCGCCGCTTGTTCGGCCTCTCGGAACAACGCTGCATACAAGTCAGCCAGTTCGCGCGGTGTGGAGTAATCGCTGGTGGCGAAGAGGGCCGAAACCGCAGTTGTGGTCTGATTGGCAGTCCCGATCAGGAACGTGCCAAAGAAGACTGAGTTCGTCTCGGCGGCGTTCTTCGACAGATATTGATGCCATTGCTTTAGGAAAGCCACATTAAGGCCAGAGTCCATGGCAACTCGATCGAGCTGATTGGTGTCGCTGGCGTTGCTGATTTTGGTTGCTGCCAGGAGGTAATCACCGACACGCAAGCGAGCTTCGTTTGCTAAGCGTTGATTGATCTGGTTGATCCAATTCGTCAGGGCAACTTTCTGATCGGTCACTGCCTTATCATGCGCTGCTTTAGCTGCCAGTTCCGCAGGAGTGGCGAGCGAATTCTCGTGCCATTGCGCGACGATCTTGTAGTTGTCCATCGTCTTGGTGCTCTTGAAAATCCCAGCCAGCGCATAATAATCCGTGATCGGGATAGGATCGAACTTGTGATCGTGGCAGCGGGCGCATCCAATCGTCAAACCCATGAACGTTCGGCCGACCGTGTCAATCTGTTCATCGATAATGTCCATCTCCATTTTTTGCGGATCGGGCTCGGCAAGGACCTTTGGCCCGAGCGAAAGAAAACCGGTGGCGATCAGCCGTTCTTGTCGGAGAGCGAAATCGTTCGCGGCTGGGAGCAGGTCGCCGGCCAGTTGTTCGATCACGAATTGGTCAAACGGCTTGTCGCGATTAAACGAAGCCACCACATAATCGCGATAACGCCAGGCATTGCCATGGGCAACGTTCTCGTCGAGCCCGTTGGAATCGGCGTAACGCGCTACATCGAGCCAGTGCCGGCCCCAGCGTTCGCCATATTGCGGCGAGGCCAGTAACCGGTCCACGACACGCGCGAACCCGCCGGGCGATTGGTCGGCTAGAAAGTCGGTGATTTCACGCGCGGTGGGCGGCAACCCGGTGAGATCGAAGGTAGCGCGGCGAAGCAATATCAGCGGGCCGGCGCGCTTGGCTGGCTTGAGATTCTTCGCTTCCAGCGCAGCCAGGATAAAGTTGTCGAGCGGATTACTTATCCATGCGCGGTCTTTAACGGATGGCGCCGCTGGTTCTTGGAAACGTTGGAATGCCCAGAAATTCGGCTGGCTCTCTCGTTCTGCTGGGGTCGAAACTAGTTGCGCCGGCACACCTTGGGTCTTCGCGATCTCCGCGGATCGCGCGACAGGCTGATTAGAAGCGAGCAAAAGAGCTATTGACAAACTGAGGAGGCTTTTCCCGATGAAATTCATTTCAAGAAGCATCAGCATGTCGGCGAAATCGCGGCTTCGAGACTGTAATCTAGTTTTTTCCCGCGCTGGCACAAGACAAAACCGGGAAAACCTAGAAGCTCCGCGATCGCTAGCGCTTGCTCGTCGCGTGTTACAAAACTGTGTTCCGCACGGAACGTGCGTGTTAAGCGCAGCGCGTATCGCGGATTTGCAATCGGCATACCGTCCGCACCTTCCGGGGCGCTCGAACTTGCGGGCGATCCGCAGAATACAATTAATACAATTCTGCGATACAGTAGAATGAAAGTCTGCGCTACGCTAACCCGGTACGGCTGTCCCGCTCCTATATGACGATTCGCAGCGAGCTTTTGATCAACTCTCACTGCCTCACTGTTTCCGCCAGCCGATTGTTCTTTTTCAAGATTTCCCGCACGAGTTTGTGTGGAAGCGCGATTACCTTATGATTATCGACGCCAAGCATGGTTTCCGCAGCGATCAAGGCGTTGATGATCGCTTCTTCGGTCGCTTGCACGGTCGCAGCAAAAAGCGGGTTCATGCGATCGTTGGGCAACATCTCCAACGTGGCCGTGCCTTCCGGTTTGGCGGCATCCACGTTCGCTGTAGAGAAGGCGATGAAAATATCGCCCGAACCATTGCCGGCAATGCTGCCAGTTCTGGCCAGGCCCATCGATACGCGTCTGGCCAGCCGTTTGAGCTGATGCGGCAGCAAGGGCGCGTCAGTGGCCACAACGACAATAATGGAACCGACATCTTCGTGCTTTAACATGTCATCGGCAATTTCCAAACCGACTGGAACGCCGGCTATGCGAAGCTGCGGCCGCGTGCCGTGATTGCACTGCGCGAGGACACCGACGATGTAACCGCCGAATTCCATTTCCAACTTTCGCGAAGAGGTCCCAATGCCCCCTTTGAAGCCGTGACAAACCATGCCCGTGCCGCCGCCAACATTACCTTCCGCAACTCGCCCGGACTTCGCGTTGTCCAGCGCGGCAAAAACATGCTCGGGCTTGACGTGAAAACCATTGATGTCGTTCAACCGGCCATCCCAGGTTTCCGCGACCACAGGTAACGCCCACGATTGCGGCATGTTGCTCCGCTTCAAACGCCAGGCGATCGTGGCATCACGCACCACCCCGACACTGTGTGTGTTGCTGATCATGACCGGACCTTCGAGAAAGCCGGACTCCTCGATCCAAGTCGTGCCAGTCATCTCACCATTGCCATTCAATGAGAACCAACCAGCAAATGCCTGATGGTCGGAGGTTTTGCCGCGCGGCAAGATCGCGGTCACGCCCGTCCGAACCGGGCCTTCGCCAACTTTTAAAGCGCCTTGGCCAGAGATCAACGTTGTGTGGCCCACTTCGACGCCACTCACATCGGTGATTGCATTTAATCGAGCGGGCGTGCCTTCGAATGGAATTCCCAAATCGCGCGCGCGGGGTTTTGGTTGCGCATATGCAATCGAGGTCGTGAACAACAAGATGACAAGAACACCCTTCTTCAACATGGGTTGCAGGTTATGGCTGGCGAAGATCGTCCCGCAAGAAAAAAGCCCAATTAGCCCAATTTGCATGGCCAATGATCTCCGGTTTGGTACTGTCGCGCGCATGTTGAGCTACCTGTCTGATGTCGCGGCAATTCTTACTTTGACGGACCGCGGACATTCCTGTCCGCAGCTATATCCTGAAGCTCGACCGGTCTGGGCGAATTCCAGACCGCTGCAGACAGGAATATCCGCGCTCCGTCTCGGGATAAGATTCGTATGGACATCTGCAACCGTGGCGTTGGTGGGATTTCAGATTTGTTTGGCGCAGTCCATGAAAGAAGCCTTGGACTATCAGTTGCACCCTGCCCTCGAAATGACCCTATTCGCTGGGGAACCGAATGTGGTCGATCCCGTCGCCTTGACGTTTGACGAAAAAGGAAAGATGTACGTCCTCGAGATGCGCGATTACCCGCTCGGGATTGGTCCGGAAAGGCGTGCTGGGGGAACAGTGCGTTTGTTGGAAGACCGCGATGGAGATGGCCAAATCGACCGCGCAACTCTATTTGCCGAAGGACTCAGTTTTCCAACCTCGATTGCGCCGTGGAAAGGCGGCGTTCTGGTGACTGCACCGCCGGAGATTGTCTATCTCAAAGACAACGATAACGACGGCAAAGCTGATCTTCGCGACGTCTTCCTGCGCGGCTTCACCCTGGGAGTCACTGACAGCAACGTGAACGGGCTGCGTTGGGGATTGGACAACCGAGTGCATGGCGCCAATGGCGGAAATGGCGGCGAGATTTCATCACCGCGTAATCCAGCGGCCCCTGTTTCAATTCGCGGACTCGATTTCAGTTTTGATCCATCGACCGGCGACTTCACAACGACCTATCACACGAGCGGCGGCTTTGGGCTGGTCTTTGATGATTGGGGACGAACGTTCACCACCTACAACATCAATCACATTCAACAACGCATGATTCCAGCGCGTTATCTGCAACGCTTTCCGGGCTTTCCTCCTATCGAGGCGACGGTCAACATTTCTGATCACGGTGAAATGGGAAGGATTTATCCGATCTCCGCAGCGGAAACTCGAGTGAATCATCCCGAACAGGCCGGCCATTTTTCAGCGGCTGGCGGAATGGGCATCATCAACCTGTCGATTTATCCCGGTGATTTGTCGGGCAGCCTCCTGGTTTGCGATGTGGTCGGAAATCTTGTCCATCGCGACATTCTGGAACAGCACGGGCCGAGTTTCATTGCCAAACGTTCTACTGCGGAGCAAACGAGCGAATTCTTTGCGAGCCGCGACAATGCGTTTCGTCCCGTCGGAATCGAGACAGGACCAGACGGCGCGCTCTATCTAATCGATATGCAGCGTGATGTGATCGAACACCCGGATTACATTCCGCAAAAGGCAAAGGAGAAGCTGGGCCTTCGTGCGGGCGAGAATCGGGGACGCATCTATCGCATCACTCCGAAAGGCGGGCTGCCGGCTCGCAAGCCTAATTTGCAACAAGCCACGCCGGCCGAGTTGGTGAAGCACCTTTCGAATCCCAATCCGTGGTGGCGCATCACCGCGCAGCGTCTGCTTGTCGAACGGCAAGATAAGAGTGTTGTGGGGTCGCTCCGAAACATGGCGTCCGATGGCGGGGAACCTCTTGGGCGTTTGCATGCCCTATGGACGCTTAGCGGGTTGCGCGCCCTCGATGAATCGTCCCTGCGCCGGGCGTTGACGGACAAGCATCCAGGTGTCCGTGAGAATGCGCTGCTTGTCGGGGAAAACTTTTTCGCGCAATCGAGAGCGCTCCGAAAGGAGGTTCTGGCCTTGGCCGAAGACGCGCATCCCCGAGTTCGGTTTCAAACGGCCCTCGCCTTGGGAAGCTTCGATCCTCGGCCAGCAAATGCTGCCTTGTTGAAGATTCTCCGGCATGATTACCAGTATCGTTGGTCACGTGTCGCAGCCTTAAGTTCGATTCGATCGGGCGAGAGCAAACTCCTGCAAGCGCTGTTGCAGGATTCGCGGTTTCGTTTGCCGATCAAAAAGGACAAGTTGGACCTGATCGCCGAATTGTCCGATTTAATAGGCGCGCGGTTATCAACGCGGCCGAACGATGGAGTGTCCGATATCTTGTCGATGCTGGCGGCGCTGAGTCTCGACGATCAGTACAAAAAATCCGCGTTGTTAGGCATCGCTAGCGGCCTCGAACGACAAACAAGTCCGATTCGCGGCGACAGGACTTCTGCTTTGGCACTGGCGAAGATCAGCCAAGGAAGCAATCCTCAATTAACCGCAGCCGCTTGGCGATTATCTCGGCTTGTGGCTCTACCCGAAACGGAGAGACAAACGGAAGCGTTGCAGCGCGCCACAGAGATCGCGCTCGACGCAAACCAGCCAATCGATAATCGCGTTGCGAACTTAAAGCTCTTGAGTTTGGGTCGCTACGCGGTGATAAGCGCCACGTTGTTTTCACTCTTGGAAGCGACGGAGCCCTCGACGGTGCAGGTGGCCGCTTTGGAGGTGTTGCGAGGATTTGACGACGCGGATATTGGGCGAAGGATCGTCGAGCGCTGGCGGGCGCTGGCGCCAGCCGTTCGGCCAGCGGTAATCAACCTGTTGTTGGATCGGCTGCCGTATCATGACTATTTGGTGAAGGCGATTGAAACCCACGAGATCGGCCTGGGCGAGCTAAACCTGGATTTGGAACAGCGGCGGCGATTACTGCGGGAGAGTTCGCCTGAAATCATGGCGCGGGCGACCAAGCTGTTTGGCGACGAGGAATACAGCAACCGGAAAGCAGTCGTGGACGAATGGCTGGGCAAACTTCCAGAGCGTGGCGACGCCGAGCGCGGCCGTGCCCTGTTCGAAAAGGTCTGCGCTCAGTGTCATGTCGCAGGCCAGGCTGGCCATCGCGTCGGTCCCGACTTAACCAATTTATCTCACCGCAGCGTCGAGGATTTGTTGTTCAACATTCTCGACCCGAATATGGCGATCAACCCCGCTTACGTCAGCTACACCATTGAACTCGGTTCCGGACAGTTGGAATCAGGCATCATTGAATCCGAATCAACGGCAGCGATCACTTTACTGCAAGCAAATGGGCAACGGAAAACGCTGGCGCGAAAGAATATCGTCCGAATGCAATCCAGCGGATTATCTTTGATGCCCGAAGGATTAGAAGCGGGCCACACTCCGGCCGATCTCAGAGATTTGATCGCCTACTTGCAGGAAAGCCGCTGATTTCGTTTGTGCGTTGGCTCACCGGTAGAACGGCTGCCACGTGAGCCAGCGGGGTCCATAGTGCGGCGCAGGTTGTCCAGCTTCCAACGCCCCGAGGTCTGGGGCGCGGCCAGCGAACTCTTCGTTTACGGCAGGGATCACAACGCCCGCATCTACGGCCTTACTGTTCGGCTTCAAAGTGAAGTTCAGGTCCATCGCATGGTAAACCGCATACCGCTTGGTATGATCGGGCGGAGATAGCTTCTCGAAGATGTCGAAGTCCACTTCCATCGAATGAGTCTCCTGGCCCGTTGCAGCTCGGAATTCATTCAATGTTGAAAAGATTTGCCACTCTTCTCGTTTAGGTTCGTAGACGTTCGCTCCAGACTTGGGTTTGAAGTAACGATACTGTTCTAGGATTCCGCGGTTTGGGCGATAACCGTTGTAGTCGGTCGTGTTATGGAAGGTTGAGCTGGCCAGTGTCAGAATGCCGCGGCTTGGCGTATCACGACCGAGGAACAGATTATTGCGGAAATGCATATTGGCTGACGGGTCGCCCAGAAGATGTTCGCCGATGATGGTGTTATGCCAAACGAAAAGGCCGGCGGGCTTGGCCGAGAATTTGAAAGCAACGCCGGACGGGACGTGATAGAGGAGGTTGCGGAAAAAATAGACCGGGCCGCCAAAGACCGGTTGCGCACTGTAACCACCTTGAGCCGCATTGACGCCACGATTGTTGAAGACGCGCACATTATGCACGCCGCCGTCGGTTTCGATGAAATCATCGTTGAGCATGTGCAGATCGTTCCCATAAATGTCGATCGCCGAAGCGCGACGGTCAGGGTCACTTTCGGGCGTGCCATAGGTGGAAATGCCGATGCCATCGTGGAAGTACGCGATTGAATTGCGGGCGATCACGTGGCCAGGGCCATAGACTTTTATGGCGTAATAGCTGGTCAGCAGATGCGAACCGTAAGCCGGTGTCTGCCATGATGGACCGCCAGGTTCGCGCGGAACCCCACCCCATCCCACGAGGCGGAATCGATCGTCGCGGCCTATGAAGAGATTGTCGGCAATGTAGAAATCACTCGAGCCCGCATACTCGGTCCAGACACCGAAACCTACATTCTCAAAACGGCAGTTCTTAACGGTGAGACCTACCGCGCCGAGTACTTCTTTCTGACCGGCAAAGATCGCGACGTCCGTGTTCCGAAAGGTAAGCCCGTCGAAGATATGATAACGGGAAGCCATCACATCGAAGAGCCGGTGATTGCCGTCCCCGTCGATGACAACCTCACCATCACCGGCTGCTTTGATGGTGATCGGTTTCTCAAGCGTGCCTTTGAGCGTGAGCAACATCGATCCATCGAACGGC
Organism: Verrucomicrobiota bacterium; assembly: GCA_016871515.1. GTDB lineage: Bacteria > Verrucomicrobiota > Verrucomicrobiia > Limisphaerales > SIBE01 > SIBE01. The sequence continues at coordinate 27,574 of VHDE01000010.1, read as the reverse complement.
GTCATCATCGGATCGACGTAATTGAGGCGCTCGGTTTTGTAACGTCCCGCGTGGAGCAGGAGAATATCGCCCGGTTGCGCGCGGCGCTCCCATACGACCGACCAATCACCGAGGCCCGCGCCGTAATAGGCCTGCAAGAGGCCAGTGAAGCTAGGCGCCTCGCGAGACCCGAAATAGTCAGGTGGATAAACATGCAAAACGCGACCGCTTTTGTATGGTTGCGGTTCGACGCGCGTCTTCACCTTAACGTTTTGCGCAGCCTGGCCCGCAACGCCGTCCGGGTCGCTCATCACGAACTGACATTCGTACTCCGTGCCCGGTTGCAGGTTGAGGATCGAACCGGCGAAACCGTGCGGCACTGTGTAGTCGAGGTTCTCGCGGCGACGGTAAACGTTCTCGCCACCGATGCGGACGAGCGGCAGAGCGTCGCGCCACTTTGATTCACCCGCCGCGCGAAATTGAACTGCCACAGTTGCGTTGCGATTCGCGTCGCCTTCGATAGCCCACTCGAAACCAAGGTTCATCAGGGTCGGATGTTCGACATGAAAGCGGCCGGCTCTGACGGCGTTCTGGGCTTGAAGCGAGGAAGAAAGGACAGAAAGCATCAGGATCAGGCGAACGAAATCAAATGCGACCCGAATTTGTTTGGGCAGAAATATTAGATGGCCAGTTCTGGCGTTCATGGCGGTGGACCATTCCAGAAGGTTCTGGATCTGACCAGTACATTCCAGTTGAATGCGGCAGAGATCGCGCAGTATGGTCGCTTTGTGATTGGGCGATTTTACGTTCATAATTTTCGGTGTTTGGAGAATTTCGAACTGTCGATCGCCGATCGGCCATCCGTTCTGCTCATCGGCAAAAATGGCACGGGCAAGACAACCCTGACACGGGCGCTTGAAATCCTTTAGAGGATCGCCCAAGGCGTGAATCGAGTGGACGACGTCGTAAAACCGAAAGATCTTACTCGCGGAAGCACGGACGTTCCCATGCGGTTTGAAATCGAAGTCCAGCTGGGAGCCCATATCTTTAAGTATTCAATTGCTTTCGAATTTCCTCAGGGGTTCAAGGAATTGCGAGTGTTTGAAGAGAGTCTTTCGTCAGACAGCAGACCGGTTTTTACACGAAAGCTGGCCCAGGCACAACTTGCTACGTCAACTAAGGACGAAGCCAAGTTCCTCATCGATTGGCACCTGGCTGCTTTGCCAATAATTCAGGAACGGGCTGCGAAAGACCCCTTGTTTGTTTTCAAGCAATGGCTCGCCCGTGCACTCATTCTTCGGCCGGATCCCCTAGCCTAATCAAAGGCGCCTCCGAGCGAGAGACGTTGCAACCAAACGCTGAAGGCACCGATTTTAGAGCATGGTTTTCGCGTTTGTTGGCCTACGCACCGGCCGCGTATGCAAAGATCGATAGTTATTTACGGCAGTTAATGCCTGACCTTAAAGACATCAGGAATCTGGTGATTGGCAAGGACTCCTGAAGTCTCGAGGTGCAATTCTCGAATGAGCAAGGAAACGTGACCATTCCTTTCGAAGACCTCTCAGAAGGCGAGAAATGCTTTATGATATCGGCAATGGTCCTTGCCGCGAATGATGCTTATGGACCGCTAGTTTGCTTTTGGGATGAGCCGGACAGCCACTTGGCGCTTTCCGAGGTTGGGCACTTTGTGACGGCCCTCCGTAAAGCTTTCCAATCCCGCGGCCAGTTCCTTGCTACTTCGCACAATCCGGAAGCGATCCGACAATTTTCCGAGGAGAACACAATTCTTCTCTATCGAAGGAATCATCTTGAACCCACGGCTATCAGGCGTCTAAGTGAGATTAATGTAAGCGGGGAATTAGTGAGCGCACTGATTCGTGGCGACGTTGAACCGTGAGCGTCAACAAATATTTACCCCACGTTTTGGTCCTGCCGAAGGACGATGCCAAGCGGCAGTTGGCCAATGGATTTCAACTGAATCAGCGTGTAGCAACGCGGAAGATTCAAATCCTTGAGGAGGCGGGCGGATGGCAGGAAGTCCTAAATCGTTTTAAGGCAGATTGCGTTCCGGAAATGGATCGATATGCCAACCGATTTATGGTTCTTCGGTTCTTCTAATTGACTTCGATGGCAATTCTGATCGACTGAACGCAGCGAAGGCTGCGATTCCAATTCATTTGCAAGACCGAGTCTTCGTTCCAGGTGCTTGGACAGAACCCGAAGAACTTCGGAAAAAGCTCGGCTCCTATGAAACCATCGGCTTAGCGATGGCCGAGGATTGTCAAAACGACACTACTGTGACGTGGGCGGATAATCTCCTTTCGCATAATTCGATCGAGCTGGAGCGATTGCGAAAATATGTTCGCCCGATTCTATTTCAATTCTGACTAACTGTGTGAAAACAATCACGCGTAGGAATTTCTTCAACAAGTCAGCAGCCACTGGACTAGCGCTCGGAATGCCGAGAATCGTGATGCGCGCCGAGGGTGCGGCCCGATCGTTCGGCCCGAATGACACGGTGCGTGTCGCGGTGATAGGAATGGGTTCTACCACCGCGGTTGGTGGTGTCGGTGGACGCGGGCATCAGCTCATTCCGCGCGTGCGAGAGGCGCCAGGCGCAAAGATCGTCGCGCTGTGCGATGTGGATCAGACGCATCTCGACCGCGAAGCGCAGTTATTCAAGAATCGCAGCGAAGAAATAGCCACGCACCGCGACCTGCGCCGAGTTCTCGACGATAAATCCATCGACGCCGTCGTTATTGCCTTGCCCAACCATTGGCATGGCTTGGCCACGGTTTGGGCCTGTCAAGCAGGCAAGGATGTTTACGTCGAGAAACCGTTTTCCTACGACCTCTGGGAAGGGCAACAAATGGTGGCTGCAGCGCGGCAGAACGGCCGCATTGTTCAGGTAGGCACGCAAAATCGTTCGAGCACACTTCTGCGCGAAGCATTTGATTGCCTGCACGCCGGCCAAATCGGCGCCATGCGTTACGCGCATGCGCTTGTGTATCGACCGCGCGACGGCATCGGCACAGTCAACGCCTCGCTCTCTTTACCCGAAACGGTCGATTACGATCTCTGGTGCGGTCCCGCGCCGAAGACGTCCCTAATACGAAAGCAATTGCATTACGAGTGGCATTGGTTCTGGGCGACGGGCAATGGCGAGATGGGCAACAATGGGATTCATGTCATTGACATTGCGCGGTGGGCGTTGGGCCAGGATGAACCTCCTCCGCGCGCGATGAGCATCGGCGGACGGTTTGCGTTCGATGACTGCGGCGAGACAGCCAACACCCACGTCGCATTCTTCGATTACCCATCCGCTCCGCTCATCTGTGAAATTCGTAACGTGCGCGCCTCGCAACGCCCGGAGGCAATTGGCAAGTTTCGAAATCAGAACCGCGGCATCATCATTGATTGCGAAGGCGGTTATTTCGCCGGCGATTCTTCGGGAGGCGCAATCTTCAATAAGGACGGCAAGAAGATCAAAGAGTTTGCAGACGAAGGCCGATCCAAAGGATTGGAAACCTCGCACATGACGAATTTCGTGGCTGCGGTTCGCAGTCGCAAGGCCAGTGAACTGGCGGCGCCGGCCTCGGCAGGACATCACTCTACGGCCTGTTGCCACCTGGCGAACGTCTCGTATCGACTCGGCAAGCAAACGCGGCCGGAAGTCATCCAGGAAATGATCCAAATAAACCAGCCACTCTCGGACGCGTTCGAGCGCTGCCGCGAGTACTTGCGTGAAAACGAAGTTAGTTTGGAGACAACGCCCGCGGTCCTTGGGCCGTGGCTCACTTACGATTCGAAACAGGAACGGTTCGTCGGCGATTACGCAGACGATGCGAATGCCCTTTCGCGGCGGGAATATCGCCGGCCTTTCCTGATGCCAAAGATCACCTAACGATCTTGTTGCGGCGCGCCGTTTCGATTCCCAATTCGACGAGGCTTTTCACGCACAACTTCAGTCGCTTTCTTATCTTCGCGCAAGCCGAGGAAGACCGGCTGCCTTAAGTGGCCGTCGCGGGTCCATTCGGAGAATCTAACTTGGCAAACCAGGGCGGGCTTTAACCAAGTGCATCGTTTCATTTCCGCGGCAGTTAACCCTTGACCAAAGCGGCCCTTGATCTTCTCGGGCAAGTTGACGAAAAGACAGTTTGGAATGATCAGCTTTTGGAAACGTGCATAGGCGAGGCGCAGTGGCGTGAAGCTTTTGACCCCTGTTTTCCTCTGTCCTCGAACGGGGATCGTTCGAACCGAGCGATCATGAGACCTTGGCCCGGATATTTCACAGACAGGTTAGTCTCTCATTGGCACCGCGGCTTCAGCCTGGCGCCTGGACATTCTGAGATCCTGGCGAATCCCGGAGAGGTGGCGAAGACGTTGTCATCCCAACGGGATGAAATCATTTCAGCCCAGGGTTGCCGCTATGCGGCTACCCTGGGTTAGCGAGGCCCCGCAACCTCACCAACCCTGAAAGGGTTCCATCAATCCCACACGTAACGTTCATCAAATGAGACCTGGTAGCGCGTCAGCAAAAGTCGAAACTGATCCTGAAAGGAAACTCTCCGATGAAACATTCAATTGTTTGCTCGGAGTTCATGTCCAACGACCAGTATAGTGCTTCGCATGAAAACCGTTTTAGTTTTGCTGTGTGGGTCAGTGTTTATGATTGCAAGTGCGGCGGCCGCGGTTCAGCTGAAGTTAGCCGCCGACAATGCAGGCCGGACCGCGCTCTGGTACTTTATCATGGGGAACGTTATTGGATTTTTCGGCCCTCTCTCTCTCACCTTCGGCCTGAAGTACGCGAATCCTAATATCATGTATGCTCTCTGTTACGGCGGCGCGCTGGCTCTAACGCAGATCGCCCTATGGCGCATGTTTAAGCAGCCACTCTCGGTGTGGCAATGGTCCGGCATCATCACGATCGGCATCGGCGTTATCCTCCTCCAGATTCGTAAGGGTTAATATGGTAGGACAGCGCGTCTCGCCTTTCCTGCTTTTGGTGTACGCAACTGCTGGACAGGCGAGACGCCTGTCCTACGACGACGGTTCAATGAAGGTCGGCAAAGCCTTCCCGTGCGTCTTGCGGCACAGGCCCGCCACGGTATGTGTAATGCTATCTTTATGCTTCATGCACCAGGGCAATTGGCTTGTTGGATCGCGGGCCGCGGGCCGCGCAGATCGGGAACGTTCTGCTCCCGGCGTTTGCACCAGGTCGATCACGAATGTCCGGCGCAGCCACAGTCTGCTGCGCTTCCTCTCGCCCGGCCTAGCGATTGCATGCTCTCTGAGCTATGCCCAAAGCATGAATCGGCATCCGCTCGATACTTGGTTCTAGTGCAATCCATCTCCAACCGGCGCTTCCCTCCACGCCATCTCGTTCGGCAACGGAATGTTTGTGGCTGTCGGCGCCGCCGGAACGATTCTGTCTTCGCTCGACGGCGCGACGTGGACGCATGAATTCTCCGATACCGATGCTCCATTGACCGAGCTTGCTTATGGGAACGGCAGGTTTGCCACCTTGAGCGCCGCCATAACTGCGACGCCTGCCAGCACATTCCTGACTTCGACGAACGGAAGCACTTGGTCAAAGCATACCATTGGCGTGCGCCGAATTGAACTGATCACTTTCGTCAACGGGTTCTTCAAAGGGTTCGCAGATGTCGGACTCACTCGATCAACCATCGTTACTTCGACCGATGGCATGAATTGGGCCACCAATTCCTTTTTTTCCGTCAAGGATATGGCTTACGGCGATGGCCTTTATGTCTCCGTCGGACCTGGCGGAAATATCTTGTCGTCACGGGACGCAACGGCGTGGAGTTGGAGGAACTCTGGGGGCACGCAAGGATTCACGAACGTGGTCTTCGGGAATGGGACGTTTGTCGCAACGGGCGGACGGGTTATTTCCACCTCACGCGACGGCGCCACCTGGCCCACCAGCAGTTTCGCTGGTCCGAGCACCTCGCCGATTTTCGAGAACGGCCAGTTTCTCTTGCCGGGAACAATTGTATGGGCCTCGACCAACGGCGTGAACTGGAACCAGCACTCGACTCGAACCAAAGCAGCAATTTATGACGTCGCTTTCGGCAACGGCACGTACGTTGCCGTCGGCGATTCCGGAACTTTGCTGACGTCACCCGATTTGACCAATTGGACCGCTCGCTCCACACATTTGCAGGGCGATTTGACGATGATCGCTTACGGAGACGGTGTCTATGTGGCCGCGGGACCGAACGGCAAGGTTCTTGCCTCGTCAGATGGCGTGAGTTGGAAAGAAACGCGATCAGGATCGCCTTCGGAACGACTCCCCGGCCTTACGCGTGGTCCAGGTTATTTTGTCGCGGTCGGAAGCAACGGCCCATTCTCAGGCGCAATCTGGCGGTCGGCCGACGGTTCGGATTGGCAAAACAGCCCAGTGGACGAGCAGTTTCCTTTGCTCAGTGTGGCCCACGGCAAAGGCCTGTTCGTCGCAGTTGCCGATGGTGGAACTGTTCTGACTTCGACGAATGCGCTAAGTTGGACGCGGCGGGTTTCAGGGACCGAGGGGCGGTTGCAAAGTGTGGCTTTCGGCAACGATCGGTTTGTCGCCATTGGCGGTCTCCAACTCCTGAGCGGAGTGACGAATATCATGTTGGTTTCGAGCGATGGCGTCGGCTGGTCTCCCGCGTCCGCTCCCATCGGAGCTTCGGTCTTGTCGAGCATTCAATACGCTTCGGATCGATTTCTGATGACCGATACCAGCGGCGCATTGTTCAGTTCGCACGACGGGATCAATTGGTCTGGAACTGGTCTCGGTTTTCGGAGTGTAGCCTTTGGCGGCGGTGTCTATGCAGCAATCGCATCGACGGGCTCTTATTTCTCGCCCGATGGACGAATCTTGATCGCGACGTCGATTGTCTTGTCGCCAGACGGACGGTCGTGGTTCCCTCCGCTTGCGACAGGCAGTTCGCTTAACGCCATCTCATTTGTCGGCGGCAGATTTGTGGCCGTCGGCGCCAATGGCGCCATTGTCCAATCAGCCCCGGTCCCACGCGATTTAGTCGCGCTTAGCGAAAGCAAGTTAACAGCCGGACCGGCGATCGAATTGAACATCATCGCGCCGGCGCGCTGGCCTTTGCGAATTCAGGCGTCGCGTGATCTCCTTAATTGGACCACGTCTGCCGCACTGACGAATCACAGCGGGACGTTCACGCATCGTGAACCGCTGGGACAGCGAACCGACCGGCGTTTCTTCCGCGTCCGAACGCCGTAAGAATGACATTCTCAGACCCCCAACCCAATTGTGCGCGCGCGCGCACAATTGGGAAAAAGTGGCAGAACTGCGGGCATTTGTAGAGCGTGCGCCCGTTAATGCCTCTGTTAGCAGTTTGCTCAAAGATTCGATTGCGAGTTGGCGGCAAGCCGTCCTCTTGCGTCCTCTTGGTAAGAACCTGTTTTAAAAGTAGCAGCCGAGGTAACGAGGCTCTGAAATCGCTTTGTCAGGGCTGGGATTATGGCCGGTTTTCGAATCAAATCAGAGCCTCGTTACCTCGGCTGCTACGATTGGATTGATTTCTAAAACACGCTCTAAGAACCTATGGCGGATGCCAGAAGCCGTCACAGTCACCATTCATAGAAGCCAGTGGCCGGATAAGGTCCGGCAAGATTTACTCCATTCTCTCCGGGCGCGGCGGCTCAATCACAAGTTTCTTTACGACAGCAGCAGGCAAACTCAGAAATGGCTGAGGTTGCACGAGGCCTATTCACCAGCGCGCAGAGATGCGGATTGTCGTGCGGTTTATGAATCGAGTTTTCAGGCGACAGCCAAGCTCCTCTCAGAGGCCACGCGCGTGCAGGTTCTTGGCCTTGGGTGTGGCGGCGGCCAGAAGGATCTTCGTTTGATGCAACTGCTCCAACACGAGAATCGCGCCGTCTTTTACGCGCCGTGTGATGTCAGCACATCGATGGTGCTTGTTGCTTGTCAAACCGCGCTGGCCGCTCTGCCAGCGATGAACTGTTACCCGGTCGTGTGCGATCTCCTTTCAACGAGCGATCTGGGAGATCTGTTCAAGGCTGCGCCTGGTTCGGGAGCGAGCCGCATCGTGACCTTCTTTGGAATGATCCCCAATTTTGAACCTGGCGCGATCGTGCCTCAGTTGGCGAGCTTGCTGGCGCGAGGAGATCATTTGCAGTTCAGCGCGAATCTTGCTCCAGGCCCCGATTACGCGTTTGGCATGGAAAAGGTCCTTCCTCTCTATGATAACGAATTGACTCGCGATTGGCTTCTTACTTTTCTTGACGACTGCGGCGTGGCCCGAAACGCCGGCCAGCTACGCTTCGTCATCGAGGATTGCCCGAACAACAGCGGCCTGAAGCGAATCGCGGCCTACTTTCAGCTTCGTCAACGATGCTCGATTCATATCGACGAAGACGCGGTTCATTTCGAGGCCGGTGAATCGATGCGCTTGTTTTTCTCGTATCGCCATACGCCCAGTCAAATTCGTGATTTGCTGCGGCAATATGGGCTTCAGGTGCTGGACCAATGGATTACGAAGTCCGAGGAGGAAGGCGTCTTTCTTTGCCAGAGAGCCCCTTAAAAGACTTTCAACGCATCCAACACTGCCTTAACTCGAGGAACCTCATGTGTCCGGAACAAGTCCGTCTTTCCCAGAGCCGCCAGGACGGCAAAGAAGGCTTCGGCCGACCGGACTTCTTCGCCAAAATATTCGAATGCATGCGGCAGAGCGTGGCAAATGGGAAAGCCGAGCGTTCGGAGGCGAAACGTATTGAGGAAAGTTGTCATTTGATGCCGCACACGCACGGCGCTGTCCCGGAGGTTTGGATAATAGAATCCCAACCCCGGATCGATCAGGATTTTCGTCACACCAGCCCGCGTCGCTATCTCAATTTGGCGAGCAAAATAGTCGTGCATGGCTGCGGCAGAGTCGTCGCCCAATCTGAACTCGCCGACTTCACGAACGTTGCCGCCGAGCACGAAGCATATGATTACCGCGGCGTCGTGCTCCGCAACCAAGCGGTACATCTCTTCGCTCCGATTGGTTCCCGTAAGGTTCAGAATGTTGGCGCCGGCCTCGAAACACGCGCGCGTCACTTCAGGCTCGTAAGTTTCAACGGAAACCAGAATCTTCGCCTGACGCAGTCCCTCGACGACCGGCAGCAGCTTGCTCTTCTGATTCATTTCGGTGGCGCGCACGGCATGCGCCAATGTGGACTCGGCGCCGACATCGACGATATCAGCGCCCTGCGCGTGCAAAACGTGTCCCCGTTGAATCGCTCGTTCGGCCGTCAGGCAGACACTTTCGCGGTACCAGGAATCGGGCGAAAGATTGATGACTCCCATAATGGCCGGCCGCGAATTGAAAGCGAAATGACATCCCGCGATTGAAAACTCCTGCACCCGCGCACGCGCCGCGTCGCGATGTTTCTGGTACAGTGCGGCTAGTTGTTCGAGGTCTAGCATGTCGCGTCTTAGGAAAAACTGTTCTGATGAAAGACTAGAACAGGCCGTGATATTCGGCAACTTCGGACACTGAGCACAGCAATTCTATCTGCGTCTGTGGAGACTCCTTAGTCGTTTTGGCACGTATCGGGACGGCGAACCGGCTCTGGCAAACGCAGGCGCGACAGCGTCTTGGACTGCGCCAGTCCTCTGGCGCTTTCGGTCGCATCATCAAAAGCGGCAGAGGGCTGCCGCAGTCCAAAACCTGGCGGTCCTCGGATCGCGCCGCTTCATGGCAGGATCCCGCTCCAAAAGGAGTTGAGTTGAAGCCGCATCGTCGCTAGTTTCGGGCTCATTCAAATCCGACAATACTCGCGCCTATGAACGCAACATCAGGATTGTTCTGTTTGGTCACTGTCGCTGCGACAACCACCGTCCTCACGAGCGCCGATTTGCCGGTTCCCGCGTTTCGTTCCGTTGATGTCGATACGAAAGTCGGAATTGGCTACGGCCTCGCGATTGCCGATGTGGATGGGGACAAGAGGCCGGACATCTTGCTCGCCGACAGCAATGTGATTGTTTGGTATCAGAACCCATCGTGGAAAAAGCACATCATCGCCGAGAAGCTAACGCCGAAAGACCATGTTTGCATCGCGGCCGCCGACGTGGATGGCGATGGCAAGGCCGAGGTCGCGGTGGGCGCCGAATGGGCCCCGAGCGACACGCGAAATAGCGGCGCTGTGTTTTATCTGATCCCTCCAGCGGATCGCACGCAGAAATGGGACCCCGTCAAACTGCCGCACGAACCGACCGTGCATCGGATGAGATGGGCTAAGGATTGGATGGGACGCGTCACCTTGATCGTGGTTCCGTTGCACGGCCGCGGCAACGACCCCGGCAAAGGCGAAGGAGCTGGCGTCAAGATTCAGCGCTACATCCGCCCGGAAAATCCTCGCGATCCCTGGGAGATTATGACCATCGACGAATCACTGCACAAAACGCACAACTTCGATCCAGTCCAATGGGATGACGACGAAGCGATGGAATTTCTCTTCGGCGGCAAGGAAGGCGTATTTCTGTCGAATTGGTCGAGCGACGATAATGCGCTGAAATTAACTCAACTCGGATCCAATGAAGGCGGTGGAGCGGGAGAAGTCCGCGCTGGGAAGCTAAGGCAAGCCAATGATTTTTTTGCGACCGTCGAACCGATGCACGGCACACAATTGGTGCTTTATCGACCTTCGTCCGGCAACAAGCTTTGGAATCGCCGCGTCTTGGATGACACGCTTTTGGATGGTCACGCGCTGGCCTGTGGTGATATGCTCGGCGTAGGGCGCGACCAGATCGTGGTGGGCTGGCGGGCCATGGGCGCGGCGAACCGGCCTGGAGTCAAAGTCGGGATCAAGTTGTTCACCCCGCTCGACGCCGAAGGCAAGGAATGGAGGCAAACCTTGGTCGATGACAACACGATGGCGTGCGAAGATTTGACTTTGGCCGATCTCAACGGCGACCGGCGCCTGGATATTATCGCTGCTGGACGCGCGACCAAAAACGTGAAGATTTATTTCAACGAAACTGCGCGTTAGATCGAGCTGGTTTCTAAGCTTGGTGATTGGCAGCAGCCGGCGTGAGGAGGCTCATTTGTTCGCCGGCCATCATATGGAGACTTCAGAGCCTCCTCACGCCGGCTGTTGCCTGGGTCGTTTATAGATGGCGTATCGTCCAACTTGAAGCGGTCAATCGTCTGCGCTTGCGGATCGCGGGTGATCTGCATGATGAGCTCGGCGCCAACATCGGCAGCATTGGCCTAAACACTGAACTGTTGCAGAACGACCCGGCCGTCCCCGCGGCGCAGCGTCAAGAGTTGATGGAAATCTGCCGACTGGCCAGCCAGACCGGGACCACCGTGCGCAACATCGTTTGGTTCACGAATCCCGATTTCGACAATCTGGCAGACATGATTCGGCGTATGCGCGAGGTTGCCACGTTGTCTCTGACCGGACGAGATTACTCATTCGAGGCGCCGCAGCATCAATCTTCAATCAGGCTGCCAATTGAATTTCACCGGAACGTGTTTCTCTGATGTTTAAAGAAATACTCCATAATATCGTCAAACATTCTCGAGCGATGCGCGTGGCCATTCGGATTCAAACGGACGCGGGAAAATTTCATCTCACAGTGTCGGATAATGGATGTGGATTCCAAACCTCAGGCACGAGCTTCGGCCACGGCGTGAAAAGCTTGCGCCGGCGCGCGGCGGATCTTGGCGGCGAAATCGCAATCACAAGCCAGCCGGGGCAAGGAACCGCGATCATTATCGCGGTTCCTCTCGCGCGCCCGAGACGGTGTTGGTGGAACTTGGCTGGAGATAGTTCGCAGTAACCACTAATGGACACCCATGAACACGAACTAAGGGGAACCGAGAATACATTCGCTGGTCGCGAAACAGCTTTTGCGGATTGCAATCGCTCCGGCTAAAGCCGGGACTACATGCCGCAATGTCAGGTTCGTGGGCGCCATGCGCGAGAATGTGTTTCGGAGAAGTTCTCCCCAGCCCTCTCCTCGCTCGTGAAGAGCCGGAGAAGACTGAATGCCTCGAGATTCCCGAATGAAATGGCAGCGGGAGCCAAGCTTGCGAATTGCTCAGCGGCAAGCGACGAGAACATCAAATCACGCAGCCTCCAATTCGTGTCCATTCGTGGTTATTGTCTCCGAGAGGCCACCGATCGCCTTCCCCGAAAATCCGTGATTGCGCCTAAACATCCAAAGCGCGAACGTCAAGTAATGTCTGCGGACGCTCCAACGTCTGATGAAACACGAACGCCATTGCGCGTCTGGATTGTGGAGGATAATGCTGCCTATCGGGCCAGCGCAGCCCGTGTCATTGCCAGGATTCCAAATTGTGGGGAAGTGCGCACGTTTCCGGATTGCGAGGAGACGTTCAGTGCCCTGGCGGTCGAATCACCGCCTGACATCCTGCTCTTGGACCTGGGATTACGCGGGATCAGTGGATTGGAAGGATTAAGCCGATTCAAGGCGCTCGCTCCGGAACTGAAAATCTTGGTGCTAACTTCCTCGGATGATCACGACCGCATTTTCAAAGCTGTTTGTGGAGGAGCCTCTGGTTATCTCTTGAAGAGGGCGCCTCTGGCGAAGCTCAATGATGCCATCCGAGAAGTCCTTGGCGGAGGGGCTCCGATGAGTCCGCCGGTGGCCAGCGCCGTCTTGAACATGTTCGCCCAATTGGGAGGCGCAAAACCGTCCCGCCCGGATTACGGCCTGGCCCCGCGTGAAAAGCAAACGCTCGAAGGCATGGTGCAGGGGTTGACCGTCAAAGAAATCGCTGATCGCATGCAGGTGAGCTATCACACAGCCGACACCTACGTGCGCAACATCTACGCGAAACTGCACGTCCACTCGCGCGCCGGCGCCGCCGCCAAAGCCATCCGCGAACGGCTCTAAAATTTCTCTTTGAATTCATTTTCGTTTCCCGCCAACATCACCGTTCAATTTTCGCCGAGATGGGGGAAGTTGATTAGAGTTTCATGAAACGAACGCATCATTGTAATGAATTGCGCCCGGCACATATCGGGCAGGTTGTCGCTTTGTCAGGGTGGGTCCATTCGCGCCGCGATTTGGGTGGTTTGATCTTTATTGATATTCGCGACCGTGAGGGGCGTACTCAGACCGTCTTTGATCCATCCGACTTGTCGAAGGAAATCTTTGAACGCGCCTCTGGACTGCGCAGTGAATCGGTCATTTCCGTGACCGGCAAAGCAAGACAGCGCCCTGCCGGGACGAACAATCCGAAGATCGCGACTGGAGAAGTCGAGGTGATGGCTACTGCGCTCGAGGTGCTCAACCAAGCTGACGTCCTGCCGTTCCCGGTGGACGATCCGGAAGTGTCGAGCAAAGTGAACGAAGAATTGCGTTTGCAATATCGTTATCTCGATTTGCGGCGGCCGGAAATGGCGCGAAACTTTCGTCTCCGCAGCAAAGTCGCGACGGCGACCCGCGTTTATTTCGACGAGCAAGGCTTTCTCGAGGTCGAAACGCCAATCCTGTTCAAGTCCACACCGGAGGGGGCGCGTGAATTCTTGGTTCCGAGCCGTGTGCATCCAGGTTCGTTCTATGCGCTGCCGCAATCGCCGCAGCAATTCAAACAAATCCTGATGGTGGCTGGCGTAGAGCGGTATTTCCAATTGGCGAAATGTTTCCGGGACGAAGACCAGCGTGCCGACCGGCAACTCGAGTTCACTCAGATCGACTTGGAAATGTCCTTTATCGAGCGTGAAGACATTTACAATCTGGTCGAAGGTTTGTTGAAACGCGTCTGGAAAACCGCGTTGAACATGGATATTCCGACGCCGTTCAAACGCATTTCCTTTGAAGAGGCCTTGAATCGCTACGGCATCGACAAGCCGGACACGCGCTTCGGAATGGAGCTTGCCGATTTCACTGAAGAATTCCGCGCGAGCACTTTCAAAGTCTTCAGCGGCGCGATTGCGAATGGCGGAGTCGTCAAGGCGCTTAACGCGAAAGGGCTGGCCGGCGCGACGCAGGGGCAAATCGAAACCATGACCGAATATGCCAAGAGCTTCGGCGCGAAAGGACTCGCTTACATCAAGGTCGAAAACGGCGAATGGAAATCGCCCATCGTCAAGTTTTTTAATGACGGCGAGAAAGGAGCACTGACGAAGAAGCTGGGTATCGAGGAAGGAGACTTGATCCTTTTTGCGGCGGATCAATGGCTCACCGCCTGCGAGATTCTCGGCAAGATTCGTTTGTACTCCGCCGACGTGCTGAAAGGGCAGGGAAAGCTCAGCATCCCGAGTGATCGCTTCGACTTTCTGTGGGTCGTCGATTTTCCATTGTTGAGCTTCGACAAAGAACAGAACCGCTGGTATTCGAGCCACCACCCATTTACAGCGCCGGTTGCGGAGGACATTCCGTTGCTGGCGACGGACCCGAAAAAGGTTCGCGGCCAGCATTACGACGTGGTCGTGAATGGAATGGAACTCGGCGGGGGTTCGATTCGTATTCATCAGCCCGATGTGCAAAAAACTATTTTCGAGCAACTGCTGCAGATTCCGCCGGACACGGTCAAAGCGCGCTTCGGTTATATGCTCGAAGCGTTCCGTTACGGTTGTCCGCCGCATGGCGGTATCGCGTTGGGCTTCGACCGCATGATCGCGATCCTTTGCGGCACGCCGAGTATCCGCGACGTGATTGCGTTTCCAAAGACCGCGAAAGGGACCGATCTTATGGCCGAGTCACCGACTCCAGTCGAACCGAAGCAGCTTCGCGACTTGCATATCGAGTTGAAGGTGGGGAGGAAGGAGTAGGGAAGCAAGCGTTCAAGCACCAAAATCTGGCGAGGACGCATTCCACTGCAATGCCTTTCGGTAATCCCGAAGGGACGGTCGAATTGTTCGCATCTCCCAACGAACGAGCTTCAGCCGTCCCTTTCGGGACTCACATGCTCTCCTTCCCTGTCCCGGCGTTGAAACGCCGGGCTATTCTCACCGTGTTCCTCCGGGAAAAATGCTCTCTGAATTATCGATAGGTAAAGTGGAATCGGTCCATACCTGCGGGCTAGTTGGAAGCGCGACAGCGCTTTTCTATCTTTCCGGACATTCGCTTCGAGGCAGACCATCGATTACCTTGACTCGTTGCGACGACATCCGACATTGTGTCGGACATGAAAACGTTTACGGTGCGAGATTTGGACCGGCAGCCTGCTGTCGTGTTGGATGCGTGTGACCGTGAAGGTTCCGTGCGCGTTCGGCGGCGCGACGGCCGCAGTTATACGGTTCGGCGTGACGATGGTGAGTCGCGAGCGGCGCCAGCCGAAAAAAGACAACACTGGCTTAATAAGCATAAGGCTTGGTTAGCTCGAACATTTCCGAAGCCGATCGGCGCCAAACAGACCGCGTTAGTCGATCGTCGAATCGCTGGCGAATGAAACCGTACGCGGATACGAATTTTCTAACGCGCTGTTATCTTTTGACGGATCAGCTTCCGGCGCCCGCCGCTCAAATCGAGCGTCTCAACACGGAAGGTCTTCGTTTGCCGGTGATTTGGTTGCATCGGTTGGAAGTGCCGAATGCGTTTGAACTGCACGTGTTCGCATCGAGGACGTTGGGCCAAACGCGCGTCACACCTGAAACCGCTGCGGCTGCCAACACTCGGTTCGAAGATGATTGCCGCGACCCGGCTAGCTTCTTGCGCCAAACAATCGTGACACAATCGGACCTGGAACGCCAGTTTCAGGAACTTTCTTTGCGTCACACAGCTAAACATGGCTTTCGGACGTACGATCTCTTGCACGTCACTTCCGCACTGTTGCTCAATTGCGACACGTTTTGGAGCTTCGATCCGAAGGCCAACAAGCTGGCGAAGCTGGAGGGGCTGGCCACATTGGACGAGAAACAAAGGCGGTAATCTGAAAACGCGTTTGGATTCACCAGAGCGGGTGAATTTACTGGTCTTGGCGATCTTCTCTTATTTCGTGTTTTTCGTGGTCACGACTGCGGTTTCTAGGTTCAAATCCATCAGCCCAGGGTTGCCGAGTTGGCGAGGCTACCCTAGGAATAGGGTTGAAATGTCTTTAACCCCAACGGGCCCCTGCGAGGTTCATGGAAAGATTCCTCCGAAACAACGTTTCGCGCATTGCGCCCCATGAACGTGGCAGGACAGGGCGTCCCGCCTGTTCTGCATCTGCGCACACCAAAAGCAGGACAGGCGGGACGCCTATCCTACCGCGCAGGTTCATGGGGAGAACTGTCGCGCCGGATCGAATCGTCACCGGCGGTTTTATCGTTTAAAAGAGCTGTCGTGATCGCTCATGACGAATACGATGCCATTCTCCTTGGCGCGGGCCACAATAGCTTAATTCTGCAGGCGTATCTGGCGCGTGCAGGGTTAACGACGCTCTGTTTGGAGCCGCGCGATCTGGCCGGCGGCGGTTTGGCCACGATCGAGCAACCGCCTGGCTCCGGTTTCTTTCATAACACGCATTCATTCTATCACCGCGGCATCACTCATATGCCGTGGTACGCAGACCTCGAACTCAAACGCTACGGAGCTGAGTACATCGAGCCAGATCTGAACGTCGCACTCATAGCCAGCGACGGGCGCGTGCTCGAATGGTGGACTGATTTTGAAAAGACCGTGGCGTCTGTCGCACAGTTCTCTCGCAAAGATGCCGGCACGGTCCAACATTGGTGCCACAGGTTCCGCCCGATCGTTACGAACATTCTGATTCCGGAAGCGCAAGCGCCGCCGGTGCCGTTCGATCAGCGACGCTCGTTACTCTCGCAGAGCGCTGAAGGACGATTGCTGCTTGAGGTCAGCGCGTTGTCTCCGCTGGAATTCGTGCTCCGTGAATTCGAGCATCCGATCGTGCAAGCGGGCTTGCTCTTCTTTAACGGCCTGCGCGAGGTAGACTTGCGCTGTCGCGGCTTTGGGCATCATATCCCTGCGCTGCTCGCGAGCGGGCGTATGGCGCAAATGTGCATTGGGGGTTCGAGAAAACTTGCGGAGGCTCTCGTCGCGGCGATCCAAAATGCGGGGGGGAACGTCCACGTCAATGTCAAGCCACGGCGCATTCTGATCCAGTCGGATCGGGTCATCGGTGTGGAAACAGCCGACGGCGAAGTCATTCGAGCTCGCCAGTTCGTTGCTTCGGGCCTCAATCCGCATCAGACTTTTCTCGAACTGATCGACGAATCTTTGCCGCCGAGCGATTGGCTCACGAAGGTCCGCAATTTTCAATACAACCTGCTCGCGCCGCTCTTTGCGTTAAACGTCAACCTGCGCGAACCGCCGAGATACTCCGCCGCTCAAAAACATCCCGAACTCGAGCGTGCGTTCATGGTGATCCTCGGACTCGACCGGCCGGAACAATTTGAAGAAATCGTCAAGCACCACGAAGCGGGCGCTTTTCCGCCCACGGTCATGTGGGGTTCGTGCCCGACGATCTTTGACTCGTCCCAAGCGCCACGCGACCGGCATGCCGCATTCATGTGGGAGAAGCTTCCCTATCGATTGCAGGGCGATCCGAAACGTTGGGATGCAGTCAAGCATGAGCACGGCAAGGCCATGCTTTCGCATTGGCAAAAATTTGCTCCGAATATTGGAGACGCACTGATCGAAGAATTCACCGCCAGCCCGTTGGACGTCGAGCGGACCTTGCCCAACATGAGATTCGGCGACCTGCTAGTCGGCGCGTTCAATCATGGGCAAGTTGGATATCATCGACCGTTCCCGGGGGCTGGCCATTACAGAGGCCATTTCAAAGGATTGTACTTGTGCGGCGGCAGTTGTCATCCGGGAGGCAACATCACCGGGTTGCCCGGCTACAACTGCGCCCAAGTTATCCTGGCTGATCTGGGCCTGAAGTAGGACACGCGTCTCGCCTGTCTCTGTGAACTCCGTTTGACCTTGTTTCATTTTTTTCGCACGCTGCTGGCATGGCGAATTCGTTTGGTCACCTGTTCCGCATCACGACGTGGGGCGAATCTCACGGCGGGGGTGTCGGCGTCGTGGTGGATGGTTGTCCTCCGTTGCTGGAGTTGTCTGAAGCGGACATTCAACCAGACCTCGACCGGCGCCGGCCCGGCCAATCCAAGATTGTCACCCCGCGCAAGGAGACCGATACGGTCCAAATCCTTTCCGGAATTTTCGAAGGCAAAACGCTCGGGACTCCCATTTCGATGTGGGTCAAAAACGAAGATGCGCGTCCCGAAGCTTACTCGGAAATGGCCACGAAGTTCCGTCCTTCGCATGCCGATTACACCTACGTCGCCAAGTACGGACATCGCAACTGGCAGGGCGGCGGGCGGACCAGCGCGCGCGAGACAGTGGGGCGAGTCGCGGCGGGCGCGATTGCCAAGAAGTTGCTGCGCGAGCGCTGCGGCGTCGAGGTCCTCGCTTACGTCAAGCAAGTGCAACGCATCACGGCGCAGGTCAATCCCGAAACCGTGAAAGCCAGCGAGATCGAAGCGAACATTGTCCGCTGTCCAGACTCGACAACAGCCGGCCGTATGATGCGGCTCATCGACAAGATGCGGCGGGGCGGGGATAGCGTGGGTGGTATCATCGAGGGCGTTGCGCGGGGCGTTCCCGGAGGTTGGGGCGAACCAGTCTTTGACCGGCTCGAAGCGGATTTGGCCAAAGCGATGTTAAGTTTGCCGGCGTCAAAGGGGTTCGACGTGGGCTCGGGGTTCAACGGAATTCTAATGACCGGCCGCGGGCACAATGACCCATTTCGAATGAAAGCGGGGAAAGTCGTGACAACCACGAATTACTCGGGCGGCATTCAAGGCGGCATTTCAAACGGCCAAACGATTTACTTCCGTGTCGCGTTCAAACCCGTGGCCACCGTGATGCACGAACAGGATACCGTGGATGTGGATTTGAAGAACACGACGTTAAAAGGCCGTGGCCGTCATGATCCATGTGTGTTGCCGCGAGCCGTCCCCATGGTGGAAGCAATGACCGCGCTAGTTCTGATTGATCATGCGTTGCGACACAAGGCCCAGTGCGGGCAATGAATTTCGGCGTCGCGGCGTCCCGGCAGGGCGCCGCAAAATGCCTTGGTGAGAGCAGCGGCGCTCTGCGAGACCCCGCTGCGCCGAAGTTATTGAAGTGGCTTGCTGTTTAAGGCACGGCCGATGGCTTCCAAAAGCCTGGCTTCGCTCCCTGGCGCGACCCAGCACCAGTCGCCGAGATTAGTGTCATCTTCGGTGATGTGCTTCTCTGTGGGTATGTATCCCGTGGCGCCGTCACCGTAACCTGCCACGCAAACAAAGGAATCAGGCCGCATCTGTTGCGCGGCGAGCTGAAATTCGACGTAAGCTTCGCCGGGCAGCAAAAGAAGTTGTGCGACGCCGAAATCAAGCGCGGGCACTTCGATAGGCCGGCCCGAAGTGACGCGGCGTTGCCAGCTCAGTCCCATCGCGGCCAGGCATTGCTGGAACGGCCTGGTCTCCATTTCCAGCTTCCGTTCGAGTTCAGCCACCGCAAAGCCAGCGTCATTGCGAGGTTCAAGATGGAGCTTCGCAACACGAAAATCCGTCCTGCGCACAGAATGTTTCGTCGAGTTGCGCCAAGCCGAGATCATGGCTTGGTGAAGGCGATCGGCCAGCACGACGCGATTCTCGCGCGCGCCATTGTTGTACTTGCCCGCCGTTACGTTGCCGCTGCAGCCGGAGCAATAAATCTGTTTTGTCCCCGCCGTCTCCGATTGCCGGCGGCGCCGGGCCTGGCCGGGAAAATCCGCCGAGACCTCGCCTTGCCCATAGTAACTCATCGGATGAACGGCGTAGAAGCTAACCGCTGCGAGTGGAATGTCGCGATTCCAAAAGCTCAGCGTCTTGAGCCATGGATCAATCAATCCCTCGTCGGCGTCGATCGCAAAGATGTTGCGGGTGCTGCTCGTACGATCAAACCGCACTCGTCCCTCGGGCGTCAGGTAGCGGCGATTCGAAGCAATCTTCTCGACTTTGCTTTGGCCCGTGCCGATGTGCGTCACTGGCTTTGCGTTTGCCAGACTCTTCCGGAGGGCACGCGCCACGGCTTGCACCGCGCGTTCGTGAAACTCCAAGTCGCACACTGTGCCCGCCAGCTTGCCACTGCGCAAAATGCGTTCCGCTTCGAGATCAGCCACCGGCGCGTCGTGTTGATGCACGGTGGCAATCATCACGCGCTCAGTTCTGGTGTGAGCGGCGTTAGCGAGGACTGTCTGCCAGCGCGCGTATGCGTCATTGCGAATCTCACACCAATCCACGGAGACGAACACAACTGGCGCCTCGCCACTCAGTAAGACAAAGCCGTGCGCTTCGAGCGGATCAGCCACGCTTTTTGAAAGCCATGCGCCGCCCATCATGCCATGGCCCTGCGGAACAGTGACATCGGCGCTAAACGCAGCGAGCCGCAGCGGCTGCCTTTGCGCCGTCGCACAGCCAGGCAAAACAACTCCGGTCGCAGCGCAGCCGAGCAATTCGATCGCTGCCCGCCGCGAGATGGTATTACGCCTCCCCATGAACCTGAAGGCAGGGCGCGCCACTCCGTGCGCGCCGAGCAAGACCATGGGGCAAGCCGGCGGCGGCGCGCACGGAGTGGCGCGCCCTGCCTTCAGGTTCATGGGTTCAATGCGCGAAGTTTTGTTTCGGAGAAGTCTTTCCATAGACTGATTGCACATAGTCTCGTTTTCAGGCGAGCCGTGCCTAACGATGCTGGCCTTCAGCTCGAACCGACGTAGCGCGGAGTTTCACTCTGCTGTATCGCAGAATTCCATTTAATTCCATTCTGCAGCGCATCCGTAAGGACCGAGACTGCCCGATCTTTTCGGGCGCGATGCCGACTGCAAGTCTGCGCTACGATCTCTGAATGTCACCGCTCAGACCGCAAATCCAAGCAGCCCTTGCAACTGCCGGGCCAGCCAAGGATTCAAAACATTGAACCACCAATGGACGATTGGATGGCCGGCAAAAATCCAGAGCGTCGCTGCGAGCGCTATGTAAGGTCCGTACGGCAAACGGCTCGACCAAGCCTGCTTTCGCAATGCCACCAAGAGCAAGCCTGCAAACGCGCCAATCATCGCGCTGAGCATCAATGAAAAAATCACGGCCTGCCAGCCGAGGAACGCCCCGATCGCTGCCATGAATTTCACATCACCGAGTCCCATCGCCTCGCGCGGCAACACAATCTGATCGGTGACTGCATCCATGCGAGGAATCTCTTCGGGATTGAATTTGTCGTCACCAACCCAGAGGTGGCTCGGTGTCAGACGCACGTCCACATGAGTATAGCAGCGGTCTGTCAACTCAATGCTCTTCGCCTCGAATGCAATCGCGTCCGACTTCCGATAAAACACATCGCCGTAGGCAATTTCCTGGCCGGGCAGGTGCAGCGCCGTTTCGGTAAAGACGACTTTCGTGTTCGGTTCAAGAGCGAACCTTTGGCGGCCGAACAAGATTTTTCCGATGCGCAAGATGAGGTAAATCAATCCGCCGCCCACCAAGATACCGAGAAAGCTTCGTCGCAAGGCCAGCGCCGCCGACGGCACGGCGCCGGTAAATAGATCGGCGTGCAGCGCCGGAACGATGGCAGAGCAAACAAACCCCACCGCGATTCCTCCCAGCGTGATTTGATCGGGAATGATGAAATGTTCGAAGTCGATGAACGTGGCTGCAAGGAAGCCGGACAACACTAAGCAATAGGCCAAAGCCAGCAGTGGCGATTGAGCGCCGTGCGCGAGCCAGGCGCCCAGGAACGTGACGCCTGTCAGCAGCTCGACGAGAAAATAGCGGAACGAAATTGGCGCCGCGCAGTTCGCGCATTTGCCGCGCAAATAAAGCCAGGTAAGCAATGGAATGTTTAAAAACCACGGAATCGCATAGCCGCAATGCGGGCAGTGCGAACCAGGGGAAACAATACTTTCATCGCGTGGCATGCGGTGGATGCAGACATTGAGCAAACTCCCAACCATCGAGCCGAGAACGAAGAATACCACCGACCAGAAATGAAACGGCGCCGCGGCCCAAGGTTGAGGGTCAAACATAGGAAAGAGGTAATATCGCCCCTCGCTTATCAGCAATTCGCATTTGGCCAACCATCACTGGTGTGGTATGTAGTCCCGGCTTCAGGCGGTGCGATTGCCCTCCGCCAATGTGTTTCGCTGCCAGCAAATGCTGCCGCCTAAAGGCGGGACTACTTGCCAGGAGGTTCATCGAGAGGCTCCATTCGCCTTGCGCACGCATTGCGCTCATGAACTTCGCAGGACAGCGCGTCCCGCCTGTCCCGATGCACCTCAACGCTTGGACAGGCGAGACGCGCTTTCCTGCCAAGCAGTTCACGGAAAGAATGGCGGCTTTTTCACTGTGTCCCATAAACATTCTCTTTCAAGGCCCGCCGCATGACTGCAATCGGCGCCGGACGATCCGACCAAATCTCCAGTGCCTTCGCGCCTTGGTACAGCAACATACCCAAGCCGTTCGCAACGCGGCATCCCGCTGCTTTGGCTACTTGAAGAAATTTAGTTTCAGCCGGGCGATAGATCATGTCGTACACTGCGCCTGCATCGCGCAACGGAAATCGCGCTTCGTCGAGTGGCAATGGATCGTCTGCTTTCAAGCCCAGCGAAGTCGCATTGAGCGCCAAATCGATGGCGTGCTTGGGATAACCAATCGCCACCTTAACCGACGGGAACCGCGCTTGAATCTCGCGTCCCACTTCGGTCGCTTTGGTTTCCGTCCGATTGACCAGATACAATGCTTTCACGCTTTCGGCGGCCAACTTCAATGCAGCCGCTCGTCCCGCGCCACCGGCGCCCAGGAGTAAGACCGAGGCATCGCGCAGATTCACTCCGAGATCCTCGCGCAGAGATTGGACAATCGCGTCGGCGTCCGTGTTGAATCCATGACTGCGAATTTCGAAGATTTCTTCCGGCGCAAATTCGCCGATTGGCCTCCATTGCTCATCCTGCCGCCGGCTTTCGAATCGGATCGTATTGACGGCGCCCCAGGTTTTGGCTGACTCGTCCAGTGCGTCCACCATGTGCAAGGCTAAAAGTTTGTGCGGAACGGTGAGATTCAGGCCGATGAAGCGCATCGCTCTGGCGCCATGAATTGCAACTCTTAAGTTGTCAGGGTGCACATTGAACGCGAGGTACCTCCAGTCGAGCCCAAGGGCCGCAATGCCCGCGTTCTGCATTGCTGGCGACGCGGAATGCTTGATTGGATGGCCGAGCACTGCGCAATAGCGCGTCGCGGCGGTAATCGTATTTGCGGCCAAGTCGGACACGCGCCGGAGAATAGGGACGAACGGTATGGCTTCAAAGAGCAAAGTTCCCGTAGCGGCGGCGCCTGGCAGGACAGCGCGTCTCGCCTGTCTACGCTCTTGCTGTACGCAAATGCTTGGACAGGCGGGACGCCTATCCTACGTTCCGGTTCATGGGACGTTCCCACGCCTTTTTGCGGCCGATGCACCATCTTGCTGAACGTCATGCCATTCGCGTTTCTGGGGCAATCCATTATCCTCCAAAAGCATAAGCGTCTTCTAACGCACCGACTTCAATTTTTCCCGCGCGGCGAGAATTGGGTATAAAGCCCCAAGCGCCGCACCCGGCAAATGATGGGAAGTTGCACTGAAGCCATTTACTTCGCTGCGATTTCAGGGCACCTTCGGAGCCGAATGGCAACAGATGCGCCCACATTGGCGGCGAAGCTTGGAACGACGACGCACATTTCGCCGTTGCTTCAGAAAGCGCGACGTTTGGGGCTGGGCCAGCGCGAACTGGAGATTCTCGCGGTGCAGCGAGGTTGCAATTACTACCATGATGGGAGCCCATTACCGCCCATGCTGGTTTCATCGGAGCAATTTTCAAATGCTGAACTCGCGATCGCCCTTCTGAATCCGGCGCTTCGTTATGATCCACAAACGATACGATTGGGTGCCGCTATGCTGAGTGCGCCGGGTAATCTCCCAGAAGAGCTCGCCCGTCTATCTTTACTCGAGCGCTGCCAAGCTGTGGTTCGTTACGTGGCGGAGGCTGGGGGGAAATTTGAACCGCAGAACCACTTTTGGATTAATCTGCTCAACCTTCTGCCGTCAGTTGCCTCGCCCAAATCGTCGGTGGTTCCTCATCCCACGCGCTTTGTTGCCATGACTGGAATGACCCGCCGGGGAATCGAAACCATTATTCAATGGATTCGCCCAGGACCCGTGGCGCCTGTCAATGGATAATCCGTCGATCATTTTGTCCACGTTTGACGGTCGTTTGAGCCGATCCACACGGCTGATTTTGTATGGCCGAGCTGCTCTTTGTCTCGGCTTTACAGCGGCACCGCCAGAAGTTGCAGAATCCAAGGATGTCGACGCGATCATACCGCTCGCGGATTTGGACCGGCTTTCGGAAGACGACAGTTTCTGGGATGCACAAGAAGCCACAAACCGTGAGCTTGGTCCGAAGGGACTCTATATTACACACCTTTTCCGCGCCGACCAGGTCTTCCTTCGCCACGATTGGGAAAAACACCTCGTGCCAGTTCTTCGACCTCCTACACGTTGGTTGCGCCTTTTTCGACCAGCAACTGTGGACCTCGTTCTCACGAAGATGATGCGCGGTGACGATGCCCAGGACATGGCCGACATCAGATTCATGGTCCAACACGACCAGGTCACGCCGGCTCAAATCGAGAATGCGTTTTCAGAGGCGGTGATTCCGGAACTTGTCGAATTGCGCGACGCCTTTGAGCGCGCCAAACCGCTCGTGCGTGAATTGGTCCGCAAGGTGGGAGCCGCGTCGGAGTAAATTAAATCAGCCGCTGGTTGTCGACGGTGGCGTTTGGTCAAGTGCCCGGGGCGCCAGGCCCGTCCGCAGGAAAATCCAAGGCAAGAGGAATGACAATGTCCAAGCTCCGAACATAGCGAGGCTAAACTGAATTGCCGTGCCCAGAACCTCCGGCTCTTGCGGAATCTTTTTTCGGAAAAGCCAAACCAGCGGTCCAATCACAGCCGCCGCGATCACTGTCCGCAGAATCCGCTGTCCCCAAGGGCCGCTCGCGTCGAAGGGCGCCCAGCGGCGCGACATAGCAATGCCGACGCCAAGTCCCAAAACCACACCGGCGTCCTTCGCGACGCCCTTCAACGTTCGAACGCGTTTGGCGAACGTCGCCCAATCCGCAGGGTCGGGCGAGTTTGAGATGGCCCATCGGACGAACACGGCGGCCGCGATCATGGCGAAGGCCGCCAGCGCGGAATATGCCACCAACTTGCCGAAACTCATTTGCTTGAAGATGGGACCAAGTTTCGTTTCGGCAATTCGGAAACAGAGCACAAAGAAGAGTCCCAACAGAAATCCCGCGACAACATCGCTGATGTAATGAACGCCCAGATAGACGCGCGAAATACAAATCAGAATCGCGACCGAAAACCCCGCGACCCACGCCCACGGCTTGTTGACAAGACTCGCCGCGTAAACCCATAAGGTTGTTCCAACAGTTGCGTGTCCCGAAGGGAAACTGTAACTGCTCGCTGAAAATGGCTTCGCTGTGAACGTTGTGACGCGCGAATCGAGCCAGTACGGGCGCGGCGATCGAAAGCTCATCGCCAGCAAGTCACGCACGCAGGCGCTCAAGAAATAAAGCAGAATCAGCCTTGTCGCGATCCGTGAATCCACGCTGAGGTACAAGAATGCAAAAACGGCAATAAATGGACCTGGCCCCAAACGCGAAATCCATTTCATGATCTCGGCCCAACCGCCACCTTCTTGAAATCGGAGCGTCTGTTCGATTTCGGAGCGGTGCAATTCTTCGAGAAATGAGGCCGACGCGCCGCTTGTCGTCAGAACAACAGCGCCCAACAAGAGAGCTGCTGCAGCGATTCTCATAAGTTGTCGGACCGCCCATGAATGCAGCAGGACAGCGTGTCTCGCCTGTCCTGCTCTTGGTGGACGCAGATGCCGGACAGGCGGGACGCCGCGCTCCTGGCATGACGACACGCCTATTTCTTGTTGAGATTGTTGTACATGATCTGGAGCCAGCGGTTCACGTTGATGAAGCCAGCACCCCAATCCTTGTAGTCCGCCGGCAACCCAGCGGCTTGGACCTGTTCGAGCGTTTTCCCTTCCGTAATGGCTTTGCGCACGATCGACACCGTTTCGGTCAGCATGCGGTGGAATTTCTTCGGGTCTTCCCGAGTCGCCAGCGCGCCATGACCTGGAATAATTTTGGCGTCGGATGGAATTTTCTCCAACATCGTTTCAACATTCTTGATGTAGCCGGCTACATCGCCGCCACTGCCAAGGTCGATGAACGGAAAAGGCGCGTTGACAAACTGGTCGCCGGTATGGACAACGCCTGACTTCGTGAAATGAATCACGCTGTCGCCGTCGGTATGCCCGGGCGGCAAATGAAGGACTCGAATCTCCTCGCCGTTAAAATGCACTGAAAGTGAGTCGTCGAAGGTGAGGACAGGCAGGGCTTCCTTCGGCGTCGCCGGATTTCCAGAGAGCCGTTTGCGGACATTGGTGTGGGCAATAATGTCAGCTTTGCGGCCGAAGTGCGCATTGCCTCCGGTGTGATCGCCATGAACGTGCGTGTTCAACACGAACTTGAGGGGCCCTTTGTCCAGTTTTTCCAGCGCGGCATCGATCTTCGCGGCGCTGTGATGTATTGGTCATCGACCATGAGGACGCCATCGGGTCCGACGGAGACACCGATATTGCCGCCGAGACCTTCGAGCATATAGACGTTGCCGGCGACGTGCGTGGCTTTGATCTCTACTTTTGAATAGTCCGGGCCTTGAGCTTGAGCCAGCGCAGTGATGGAACTCAGGAGTGCGAGAAAGAGAATGCTAGTTTTCATGACGATTGAATAACGGAAGCGCCCATGAAAGCAAATGCTATTCTGTTTGATTTGGTCGCGCATGGTCGCAGATCGGGACTACCCCGGCTCAGACAGACATTCCGTCGTAGCGCGGCGCGAACCGTAGTGTGAATGTGAGAGTGGAACAAACAGTGCTAGCCCTGTCAGACCACCTGATTGCATCCGCGTGCAATCAGTCCGTGGGAACAAAACCTTGGGCTTGCCCGCGGGAATGTCGCCAGGGTGGTTCAGCGATGGACCATCGCGAAGAGGCCCGTTCCCACGGCCAGACAGGGAGGCGTTTTGGCCCAAGCGGAGGACGAGCGTCCTGTGCTAACGCGAAGTCCGGGCTTTCTGCCCCAATAGGGAAAGCTCCTGCTGTCGCAAAGGCGGTTATCGACAGCCAACCCGCTGGGGTGCTACGCGCCGTCATGTCAGCCATTCAGTGCGTTCACATCAACCGGTGAAGTCTCACAGCGTCTCTGCCCCCGCAGCGTAACGGCCCGCTATAAGTCAGCAACAAAAGGCGAGCCCCACGCGCTGGCGGCAGGAACGGCGTCTCACCGGCCCTGCCCTCAGAGATGTCAGCAGCGCCAAAGTAGTCCCGCCACACGGGATGAAAGGCAATACCATCCTCGGTCCGTCAATCCTTCGGCGGTCTTTGGGAAAGTTAGCCCTGCGGCTGCGGCCACCTCATGGCCTGCTGGGACCTCCTCCCGGCAACCCGTCCTTCGGCCAAGAAACGTCCCACGTCATCGCAGTCGGTCCATCCGGCCAA
>VHDE01000009.1 GCA_016871515.1 Verrucomicrobiota bacterium | reverse complement strand
TCAGCACGCACGAGCTTGAAAACCTCGTTCAGGTCGCGGCCCTTCACCAGTTTCATGGTGAAAAACGGCCGCCCTTGCGCGTCGAAGCCCAGCTCATGCACAGGCACAATGCCGGGATGATCGAGTTGCGCGGTGATCTGGGCCTCTTCCAGGAAGCGAGCCCGGTCAAGTTTGGAACTTGATCCCGGCCGTTCTGCCTCGCGCAGGGTCATTACTTTCATCGCCAGGGTCCGCGCCAATTCACGGTCACGCACGCGGTAGATCACACCCATTCCGCCGCGCGCGCCACTTCACCTTCGGAAACGTAACGGTCCGTGGTGGTTGGCTTCGAACTAGGCGCCGCACCGTCCGAGGGCGCGTTCGGAGATTCTGGGTTTTCGGACCGCAGCTTGATTTCTTCCCGATTCAAGAACTGGGCGAGCATCGCCTGGCGAAAACCGTCGAACGGTTCGTTGGGCTGACCGAGTTCGAAGCCGCTTTGGAGTTCGCGCAAAGAATCGGACAATTCCGGGTGTGCGGAACAAAGTTCATGGAAATCACGGGCTGATCCTTTCTGCCGTTCGCGCAACCAGGCCGCGAAAACCGCGCGAGCCTGTGAAAGGTGCTCTGGCCTGCCATTCATTACGCTTCGATGAGAGGCGCATTAGACTACGATGTTCCATGCGACGCAAGCGCTCAGAAAGAGCCCGGGTATGAATCACCGTTTTCGGATAAAAGTTTGCGCCCGCCCGTCGCATCCCGTCGCGTCGGTGGGACTCGCTCCAGATTGACTAAGACATTCCAGAAGCTCTCCGTGCAGATTGGCCGCGCGACTGCTCACGATGTCGATGACAATCACACCAATGTTCTCTTGGAGATAACTCCGGCACTTCGCCACGAACGCGCTGCGAGTTTGCGCACGGTCTTTGTTTTCGGGACTGACCAATTCAATCGCGCCAGCCAATACTGGCCCGCCTTCAGTCTGATAGACGAGAATCTCCGCTCGGTCCGTCAACATCGGCAACATAACTGTTTGAGTCGTGGCAGGCGGGCGCCACTCACCTGCGAATGGCTTTTCGCGGCCAACGAACGGACTCCAGGCCGCTACGTCCACCTCGATTCCGAACTGAACGTTCGGCTCGGCGAACCACCCTTTGGGTAGTACCCGGTTCAGCCCGGCGGCGACATACGTGGCCCATGCATTGTGAAAAGCGTGCCAATGCCGCTGCTGGCTCAGGGGTGGATGAAAATGATCGAGCAACCCCATCGCTGATTTCATTGCCGCGAACTTCCGTCACTAACGCAATGCGCCCACCGGTCGGACCAGTTCCAGACTTGTTTCAGCGAAATGAGGGTCTTTCGAATCGAGTGAAGTCGCGCGGATCGTGACGGGCATATTGAAAGGTCCAGATTCGGGGCCGAATTGGATTCGCAAAAGTGCTTCGGTCGCCGCGGCGGGCACGGTCACCGGTTCCACGACGAGATCTTTGAAATGGGTGGGCAGAACGAATTCGAGTTTAATACGTGAGTTGGCCAGCGTTTCGTCTCGTTTGACCCATAAGCGCACATCGATCGTGGTGTTGGGTTGCGCGGCCATCGACCGCCGATCGGTTTCGATGTTCAAGAGCGCTGGCGCGACGACCGCGATGATCTGGTCGTTTTGTTCGCCCGAGCTGTAACTGACAATATGTTCGGTCCCATCGTGATCTTTGACGGCGCCAGAGACCATCACGGCGGAGCGGCTGGTTCGTCCGATTTCCATCCACGGCGGCATGGTCAATGGATATACGAACTCGCTTGCGTCAGCAGGAATGGAAATCTCGGGGCCACGAACTCCTTGAAGATGCCGCACCTGCCGGTCAGCCAAGCGAGCCTTCAACGACCCCGCGAAATCCCACCGATCAAGCAAATAGCGCCGATGAAAAACGGACCCGCGCAATCCATAGGCAAATAAATACTCGCCGCGCGCTCGGAAGGGCGTCGGTATCGCGACGGCCAACAAGACGGATTCCAGCGCTGGCTCCCCGCGCGCCAAAGGCAATGAGGCCGTGCGAACCACTTCGCAACCGTCGATTTTCGCTTTGCCTCGGACCATCAAGTGGGTTGCGGCAATCTTTGTTGTCGGCGCAGCACCGAAGTGCAAGTCTAGACGAGACTGTTTCTCGAGGATCTTTGTTCCCTTGACCGTCACGCCAGGAGGCAATCCCTCGACAGCGATTTCGATTTCGCCCGCGAAGCCTCCGATGCGTTCCGCGTCAATGCGCAGTTGAGCGGTCTTGGTCGGCGGGCGTTTCTTCTTCTCCTCCTCTGTAAGCCCGGCGACATCGCGAAACACGTTCACCACGTCGCTTGAAAATGTGAGTCTAAAGTCCGGACCCGGTTGCGGCGCGACTCGAAGACGGTAGGAAAACTCGTCACCTCCTCGCGACGAGAAACGTTCTTGGACCCGAAGCCGGTAAATGCCGTCCGCTGGCGATTTGAATGTTAATCGCGAGTCCGTCTGTTCCCCGCCAATGTCATCGCTGCGAACGAGCTCTTTGCCATCGGCATCCGAGACAACCAAGACAGAGTCCAATGGGCTGCCAAGGCGGCTGGCACGCAGATCGACTTCGAAACTCTCGTCCTTCTTGGCAATGACTGTCCAGAGATCAACATCACCGCGCTGGGCAATTCGGCCGTTCAGCATCGCCGGCGGACTGATCGCTACTTTCGCAGTCATTGGGTCATCGTTGGGCTCCGACTCCACGAACTCCTGGAGGTCGTCCACGTCCAATAAAACGCGGCTCGCGCTCGACGTGCCAAAAGGCAATCGAGCGACGTAGGTTTGCAGCGCGTCCTTCGGCAAGTCGATCTCAGCCCGATCGGACGCCGGCCCGTGACCGGCCAACTCAAGTTGCAGTTTAGTGCCGCGACGGCCGCCCAAAGGATAAACCGTAGCGACGGATGGTCCCGTTGTCAGTGTCAGCCGATAGACGTAATGTTGCAGGCCGCCTGCGTTCAGATCCTGGATTCGAACTTGATGGAGGCCGTCGATGGAAGCAGTGAATTGCAACCGCGGGTCTTGCTCACTTCGACCAATGGCCTCGCCAATTTGCCGCCCTTGCGGGTCGATCAACTCTAACTTCGCTTCCAGCGGTGAACCGAGTCGTTTCGCATTCACTTCGCAAGAGATGTGCTCGCCGGTTTTGGCGTGAAACGACCAGACATCGATATCTTCGCGCGGGAAAATGCGGCCATTGATTGTCACTGGCAATTGCACGTGTGTGGGGATCGGATGGCCATCGATCTCGTCTTCAACTGTCTCAGGCCATTGGCCAACCTCGAACTTTCTGGCTGCTGTCGCGCCTTGCGATGTCCAGACTCGCCAGTAACGAACGCCTAATTCGGCGTTCGCGGCGATCTTGACGTGACCGGCGTGGTCTTTGGGATAATCTTCGACCTGTTGAGAAGCTGGCAACGGAATGAGCGGACCTTCGAACCAAAGTGTGTTCGTTTCACGCACTCGCGAGCTAGCGGTGACGTCAGAACCAAGCATCTCAAACGCGGCATCGCCATTGAGATAATGGCCGCCGACTTTGAAATGAACGGTCGTCCCGCGCTGGCCGCCCGCCGGGAAGATGTAAGAGACGGATGGTTCTTCGGCGGACAATTGGCTCGACGTGAAAATGGCGACGATGAGTGTCCAGAACTTTTGCATCTTTGCCATAGGTTAAGCCTGCCAGTGATTTCTTACGCTTACTCGTAGTCCTAACCTTGCTCCTGTCTTCGGACTCGAAATTATGAGCGGAGTATGGTTGCTACGGACTTAAACCAACTCCGCAATCAGCCGCCCGCCATTGGCGATCCCAATGGGTCGGCCTTCCGGAGTGTGGATTTCGTCTTTAGGATTAATTCCGAGCAATTGATAAATGGTTGCGGCGAGATCCTCTGGCCCGTACGGATTTTCGGCTGGTTCTTGCGCCCAGGCATCACTGGTTCCAACGACGCGACCGCCTTGAATACCACCGCCACCGAGTGCCACGGTAAAGCATTTGCTCCAATGATCGCGCCCGGCATCTTTGTTGATGCGAGGCGTCCGGCCGAATTCACCACTCAGGATCACCAAAGTTTTCCCAAGCATACCTCGATCCGCAAGGTCACGGAACAAAGTGGAGACTGCGGCATCAAACTTAGGTAGAAGTTGGTTCTTTAAGACAGTGAAATTGTCGAAGTGCGTGTCCCAATTCGAATGATCGATCATGACGCAACGCACGCCCGCCTCGACCAAACGGCGCGCCATCAAGCAGCTTTGGCCAAGCGTGTTGCGTCCATATTGGTCGCGGAGTTTTTCCGGTTCAGCCGAGATATCGAAGGCCTTCTTGGCGGCTGGCGAGGTCATCAAATCAAAGGCCTTTTGCCCGAAGACACTGACGCTGCGAGCGCCGGAATTCGCTGCCACCTCAGCTTGGCGTTGGTACCGGTCCACCTGGTTCAACAATTCACGTCGAGCTCCCAAGCGGGACGCATCCACGGACATGGGCGGCGCCAAGTCCGGAACCGCAAATCCTGGAGTGCTCGGATCAGCTTCGATGACGAAGGGGACCGCGGCTGCGCCTAAGTATGCCGATCCCGCACTCGCATGCATGATCGGTAAACACACATAGGGGGGAACTGAGCCGCGCGGTCCCAGCTTGTGGGCAATCACCGACCCAATCGACGGAAACTGATTGTTGGGTTTCAGGTTTGGGTTGAACCCGGCTATGGGATGGTAGCCCGTCAGCATGTAATGATCGGCTGGGCCATGGTCGGCATTGCGATGACCAAACGAACGGATCAAGGAGAACTTATCCATCTGCTGCGCGGTCTTCGTGAGCAGTTCCCCGATCCGGATTCCAGGAACATTGGTCGCGATCGATTTGAATTCGCCCCGGATATCTGAAGGCGCGTCGGGCTTCAGATCGAACGTGTCGATCGTGCTCAAACCGCCCTTCAGATAAATAAAGATGAGCGAGACATCCGACTTGGCTCCTCCGGCTTTGCCAGCGCGCGCCTGCCCGGCCAGCAACATTGGCAATGTCATTTGAAAGCCCAACAAACCGGCGGCGCCGATGCGCAAAAAGTCACGTCGGTGAATGCCATCGCAGAAGTAGTGAGAGCGTTTCATATTATCTCCTGTGCGTTTCCGTGAACCCAAAAGCATTCGTCCCGCCGGGACGGCCATTTGCCACAATGCTGTTCGATCATCGTCACAGCCTTCAGTGATTAAAGATAAACTCCAGCGAATTGATCATGCTCCATTGCAAATCTTCGACGGCGGCGCGCCGGCTGGCATTCGAAACGCGCATATGGCGTTCGGCGACTTCGCGTTCTTTGTCCGTCGGGAACCGGCTGTAACAGGTCAAGTACAGCTCCTCCACCAAAGCGCTATTCTCGGGAATGGTTCGTTCAAGTTTGGCCAATGCGCCAGACTCGTGGCTGAGCTTGGCTTGGATCTCCGGGGAATTTAATAGGTGCAACACTTGGGCAATGCTCGCTTCGGCGTTGCGTTCGCATTCACATGCCGTTTTGCGGACGGGCCGGCCAAACAATTTCAGAAAATAATGGGCGACATCGCTGTCCCAAAGTTGAATCGCTCGCGAACCGTAGGGGACGCCGCCAAATTTTTCGCCGATGCCTGTGGCTTGGCAGATCGCATCGAGGAGCACCTCCGCAGGCAATCGTTTGAAGAGCGCTCGCGAGTAGTTTTGTTCGTCACGTGCATTCGTTTCGTTCGGGCGTGAAGAGAGCTGATAAGTCCTCGAAGCAGTAATCGTCCTGATGACTTGCTTCAGGTCGAATCCAGTCGTAGCAACGTGAGCGCCCAACGCATCGAGCAGTTCGGGATTACTCGGCGGATTAGTGGCTCGCACATCATCGACCGGTTCGACGAGGCCACGGCCAAAGAAGTGGGCGACGAGACGATTGGCCAGATTGCGCGAGAACCACGGATTCTCCGGCGCTGTAAACCAATCGGCCAACAGTTTCCGGAGTTCGCCTGGCGGGTTTGCGGAAGGCGGCTTGGCGCCCAAGGTGTGCGGATAAACCTTTTCGCCGGTGCGCGGATTTTTCGTTTCGGGATTGCCTTCGGACGAGAGCATCTCGCCCAGAGACACCTTTTTGCGGCTGACTGGTTGAAAGAACGCCTGCATGCCGTAGTAATCCGTCTGGCTCCAGCGGTCGAACGGGTGATGGTGGCATTCGGCGCAGGCGATTCTCACCCCTAGAAACACCTGAGACAGAGTGCTGGCCACGTCGCCCGGTTTTTGGAAAACCTTGTAGAAATTGCCTTGGGGAACTTCCGCAAGAGGCCCCTCGGCCGTCAACAACTCGCCCACGATGCGGTCGTACGGCTTGTTGCTGCTGATCTGATCGCGAATCCATTTGTAGTACGAGTAGGCCTCTTTGTGCGCGAGAACTTGGCGATCCACGCGAAGAAGATCCGCCCATTTCAACGCCCAGTAATCGGCGTATTCCGGACGTTCTAACAGCTCATCCACCAACCGTGCGCGACGGTTGGATCGTTGGTCGGTCAGGAATTTTCTCGCTTCAGCGGCGGTTGGCAATGTTCCAATCACATCGAGATAAACGCGCCGCAGAAACTCGGCATCATCGGCCAAGTCAGACGGGCGCACGTTCAGCTTTTTGAGCTTCGCGTGAACGAGCTGGTCTATGAAATTGTGTTCCGGCAATTGCGGATACTCGGCAATTGGTTCGGAGCGCGGAATCACACCATGAAACACAGCGACGCTTCCCATATAGCGAGCCATGACCGCGGCCTGTCCTGGAATTTCACCGACGGAAACCAAACCATCTTCGTCCACGCGAGCGAGCGATTCGTTGTTCGATTGAAATTGAGCAAGATGCGTCACGTCGATCTTCCTTCCGTTGTTGTTATAGGAAGCCATGACGCGCAATTGTTGTTGCGCCCCCGTCGATAAGATGCGTTCACGAGGGACGATCTCGATGCTTTCGACTTTCGGATCTTTCGCATCGCCAAACGGCACACCGGCCGCAATCCAATCCCGAATGGTTTCAAATTCTGGCGTTCCTGGATGGATGCGCGGCCCGCCTCCGTGCGGCATGGTTCCGGAAAGTTTCAGCAATAACAAACTATGCTCGGGCGCGCCGGCAGAGATGCGGCGGCCACGACTTTCCATCACCAAAGCCTTGTAGTCGGCAGACGGATCATAGCCGAACACAGAAAGCTTAAAGCCGTTTTGACCCTCGGCCTTCCCGTGGCAGCCCGAGGAATTGCAACCGAACCGGCTGAATAACGGCGTAATGTCATCCTCAAAGTTAAAACGACGCGGAATCCCGGTTTGAGCGACGGTCACCTCGACTTCATGTTTCGAATTGGCGGCTTCCACTTCAATCAGCCCCTTGCCATCCCGAAGTCCGCGCACTCGGCCTCTTGCGGAAACGGAAACTAACTCGGGAGTTCTTGCTTGAAAACGCGATGAACGCGTTAGGTCGATGAAATTTCCAGCGGCCGTTTTGCCGTGAACAAGAATGCCGAATCGCTCGTTGCGTCCATTCAGCTGAATTGACTTAGGGTCAACCGTCACCTCAACGATCCGATTGCCCGCCGTAGCGATAGCTTGTTGTTCGGTGTCGGCACTGCGAGCGGCAAGCGGGAAGAATAGAGCGACCGCGAGAAGCAGCAGCACCGGCTTCAGATGTGCCATTCCCCTCATGCGAAGCTAAGTGAGGTTATAGTCGGCATTGCGGATTAATTCCCCCAAGTTGTATCTCCTTGGAGAGGCCCGATGCAAGCAAGTTCAGCAAGTTCTCGCAAGTTCTCCTGCGCAAATGCTTGCCACCCTCCAACGTAGCGGATAATTTCAGATGCGCAATCGTCCAATGAAACTGCGAAATTACTCAATCACCTTTCGGCTTCTTCGTCAGTGGCCAACCTCGAAGAGCATCACAACGGGCGGCTCTCGTCCAACCACGAATCTATTATCCGTCTTTGGCGTGGCAAAGACAGCGCGCCGCGCGCACATGGTTAGCGCGCCTGCCTTCGTCGTAGCGCAGGCTTTCAGTCTGCTGTATCGCAGAATTGTATTCTGCAGATCGCTCGCAAGTTCGAGCGTCTACGAAGGTGCGGACGGTATGCCGATTACAAATCGGCGATACAGCCGACCGAAAGTCTGCGCTGCGCCAAACACGTACCGCTCCGAGATTCCTGCGCGAGATCAGTTCGAGCGCGAGGCGAGAACGTCTGTTGCGCGCAGGACCGCAGCGTTCACGCTGCAGAAACGTGAAATTGCCGGCCGCCTCCGAAACTTTGGAACGGTTCGAACCTGCGAACGGTTCTGCAGCGTAAACGCTGCGGTCCGAATCGGAGTGCGATCCCTTTGGACGGCTGGTTGTCTTGCGATCAGTCTGACGTCTGGGCAGGCTGCGGAAAAACCCGCTGACACCAAAGCCTCGGGCATTACCATCGCCGAGATCAAGCGAACGACGACGGTTGATTTTGAAAAGGAGATTCTGCCCATCTTCAAAAACAACTGCCTCGCCTGCCACAACCAAACGAAAGCGAAAGCAGACCTGGTGCTCGAAACTCCCCAGACCATTCTCAAAGGCGGCGAATCCGGACCAGCCATCGTTCCTGGCAAAGGTTCGGACAGTCTCTTGCTCAAGGCGGCGGCCCACCAGGCCGACCCGATGATGCCGCCACGCGATAACAAAGTCGCCGCGCTTAATTTGACTCCGGACGAATTGGGGCTCCTGAAACTTTGGATTGATCAAGGCGCTAAAGGCGAAGTGCGCGGCATCACCCCGATCGAATGGAGACCCTTGCCGGCAACTCTCAATCCGATCTATGCCGTGGCCTTGACTCCCGATGGCCAATTTGCCGCCTGCGGCCGCGGCAATCAGATTTTCATTTATCATGTTCCCTCCGGCCAATTCGTGGCCCGGCTGACCGATCCTAATCTTGAAAGCATCTACCAGAACCGCCAAGTCGCGCATCGCGATATGGTGCATTCGCTGACCTTTAATCCCGACGGCACTCTTCTCGCCTCGGGCGATTATCGCCAAGCCAAGCTTTGGCGCCGCCCGAAGAACGTCCAAAAGCTCGTGTTTTCAGATGCGCCCACCAACATATGGAAATCGGTTGCAGTCAGTCCTGACGGGAAGTGGCTCGCGGCGGCCCTGGAAGATGGCCGCATCAAACTGTTCGACTTGGCGAATGGCAAGGAAGCCAAAGCGCTGGCCGGCGCGGAGCAAGCCTCCACGGTTCTGAAGTTTTCCCGCGATAGCACAAAACTCGCCGCCGCCGAGAAAAAGCTTCGCATCTGGAGCATCGAGAGCGGGGAGATGTTCTCACAAGTTGAAGCATCTGGCGACGTGAAGGCAATAACGTGGCTCACGGAGGCATCACAAGTCGCTTCCGGAGGCGATGACAAAGTCGTTCGCCTTTGGAAACTGCCGGAGTCAGCTAAAGGTGAAATGACGTTGGCCAAAGAACTGAAAGGGCACGAAGCTGCGATCGTTTCATTGGACACACTTCTGTCTGCGACCAACGAAATCATTTCAGCGAGTGCAGACGGTGCCATCCGCCATTGGAACGTTGAGAAAGGCGAATCGATCAAAGAAATGAAACATGGTGCTCCCGTGGCCAGCATCGCTGTTCGCCCCGATGGAAAGAAACTCGCTTCGGTGGGCCTGAACAATATAGCCAAGCTTTGGGACCTGAAGGATGGAAAAGCGGTTGCGGAATTGAAGGGGGACCGTTACGCCCAGGAAATGGCGTTGGAGGCGGAACGAACCTCGGCGTTTGCCGCCAGCGAAGTCAATTATCGGAAGAACGCCCTGCAAACTGCCGAGACGCAACACAAGAAAGAAACTGAACGCGTCACCAAAGGAACAGAAGCGCTAACAACCGCCGAGAAGAATTTCGCCGAACAACAAAAGAAATTCGACGCGGCTAAAACCGCCAAGTCGGATGCAGAAAAAGCGCTCGCAACCTTGCAAGCTGAAACAAAAAAAGTGACGGAGGACTTCCAAGCCGCGGATAAGGCGTCCAAGCAAGCCGAGGCAGACGCGAAGGCCGCGGTCGGCGCCGCCGCTCAAGCACAGATGCCCGCTGCACAAGCCGCCGAAACGAGATTGATCAGCGAACGGAATGCGACCGACGCCGCCGCAGTCGCCGCAAAAACGAAAGCGGCTGCCGACCACGAATCGACCGACGCGGCCAAGGCGGCCGCCGCAAAACTGGCAACCGAAGCAGCCGCTATCGCTGCGAAGACCAAAGAAGTGGCCGAACGCATCGCGGCAGACGCGACCGCAAAGGCGAAGCTCGCCAGTGACGCTCGGAGCCGCGCCGAGAAAGCCATCGAGGAACTGTCCGCCAAAGCCTTTGCCGCCGGCCGGCTCAAACCGCTCTTCGACAAGATCACGGCTGAGGCAGCTGAAAAACATAAACAGGCGACCAATGCCATTACCGCAGCGACTAAAAGCGTCGATGACACTGAGAAGGAATTCAAAAAGGCGGAGCTCGCCAAATCCACCGCCGAAAACGAACTGCAACTGGCGAAGAAATCTGTCGAACAGGCCAGCGCAGCAGTGACGGCCGCGAAATCTGAGCTTCAGACCGCCGAGGTTGATCAGAAAAAGGCCGACGCCGAATTGCAGCTGGCGAAGAAGAACGCGGCCGACGCTGAGAAACCGATTCGCGCCGCGGCGTTCTCGTCGGACAACCTGACGTTGAGCACGGCTGGCGATGACAATTTAGTGCATACGTGGAACGCAGAGAATGGCGCGGCCTTCGAGACATTCGCCGGCCACAAGGCGCCAGTCATTGGCGTCGCCTTTATCAAGGATGGAGGGTTGATCTCAGTGGCAGCGGGGCAAATGGCAGTCGCGTGGGACTTGAACCCCTCCTGGAAACTCGAAGCGGTAATTGGAACTGGCGATTCCGCTTCTCTTATTGTGGACCGCGTCAACGCGTTGCGGTTCAGTCCCGATGGCAAGCTGCTCGCGACGGGCAGCGGAGAACCGACCCGCGGCGGCGAAATCAAGATTTGGCAAGTGGCCGACGGCAAGCTCGCGCAAGAAATCAAGAACGTTCACAGCGACGCCGTATTCAGTCTCGATTTTTCAGCCGATGGAAAGTATCTGGCTTCGGGAGCGGCGGATAAATTTGTGAAGGTCGTCGAGCTGGCGACAGGAAAGATTGTAAAGTCGTTCGAAGGCCACACGCATCACGTCCTGGGCGTCAGTTGGAAGCGTGACGGGCGCATCCTGGCGAGTTCTGGCGCAGACAATGTCATCAAGATTTGGGATCTGGTGACCGGCGAACGAAAGAAAACGATCGAGGGCTTTACCAAGGAAGTAACCACAGTGGCGTTCGTCGGACCAACTGATCAAGCCGTGGCCTGTTCCGGCGACAATCAAGTGCGCCGGCTCAAAGAGAATGGAGATAACGTTCGTTCGTTCGAAGGCGTCAGTGATTTCATGCACTCGGCTGCCGTGACGCCCGATGGGAAGATTGTCGTAGCCGGCGGACAAGACAGCGTGCTGCGCGTTTGGAACGGGACGGATGGCAAAGTGTTGACGGCGTTTGCACCGGTGAAGGATCAGTAAGGCAGATCGAGGGCGGACATTTCGCGGGGCAAAGCCAAAAGCATGTTCGGCCTTATGGTCTTCCAAGGCAGGCCGAGCCTGATTTGCCGCTCTCTCATCCTCGCGTGAACAAGAGCAACTAATGGATTACACTAAGTGTTTCGGCGCTGGCCGGAATGGCGATTGGCTTGTTGATGCCGGCACAATCCAATCATCGCATCAAACTGCCTGACGGTTCTGTTCTTAAATTTGAAGGAGTGACTTTCGGAACAAATTCGTTTATCGGTGTCAAATGGCTGGAGCGTTCGCTTTACAAATGGAAAGGGCGTCCATTTCGTTTCAAACCTTTCGGTATTCAGATGTTTCGACCGGCGATTCTTTTTGGCCATGGAGACGGCGTGAACGTTTTCTTCTCCCTTGAACACCATGGCCGCCCTGGAATTTTCATGTGCGGCGGCGGCCAGATAACTTCAATCAATGGTCATGACGTTGACATGATCCGTGAGAACGGCGATCGGCTGCCGCGTTTGAGCGTTGTTGCTCGGGGATATTCGCCGCACAAGAGCTATGCGCGAGTCTCATTTGGCCTGACGGAGGATAAAGCAACGACACTGCGTATTGCTTTGTCACCGCGCGTGGACGGCGCAATTGTGCGTCGTCCAGTTGTGCATTGGATTCCGATATCTATCGAGAACCTGCCGCGCGAAGACTCATTCGAACTCAGCCGCGGCGACTGAGAGTGGTTTCTGATTATCTATCTACGAACGCCGACCTCCCTCCGCTCTGCTGACCGATCTCTACCAGCTCACGATGGCCTACGCTTATTGGAAATCGGGCACGAGCAGCAAAGAAGCGGTCTTCCATTTGTTCTTTCGTAAGAATCCTTTTCAATGCGGGTTCAGCGTCAACTGCGGTTTGGAAGATGTCATTGCCTATTTGAACCATTTCGCATTCGAAGAATCCGATCTTGTTTATTTGGCTGGTTTGACCGGAAGCGATGGACAACCGTTGTTCGACAAGGAGTTCGTCGAATACCTGAGAGCGCTTCGATTAACTGTCGATGTCGACGCAGTTCCGGAAGGGACCATCGTATTTCCAATACGAACCGTTGGTGCGCATTCGCGGACCAATCATTCAAGGACAGATTCTCGAGACCGCTCTGCTTAACATCGTCAATTTTCAAACGCTCATCGCGACGAAAGCCGCGCGGATTTGCGCGGCCACTCGAGGCGAACCGGTTTTGGAATTTGGTTTGCGCCGCGCCCAGGGTGTTGACGGCGCGCTCGCCGCCAGTCGAGCGGCTTACATCGGTGGTTGCGCCGCGACTTCGAATTTGCTGGCCGGCAGACTTTTCGGCATGCCGGTCAAGGGAACGCATGCCCACAGTTGGATCATGTCGTTCGATGACGAATTGGAAGCGTTTCGAGCTTACGCGAAGGCCATGCCGAACAACTGCGTTTTCCTGGTCGATACTTACGACACGTTGGAAGGGGTGCGCAAAGCCGTTGAGGGCGGGAAGTGGTTGCGCTCTCAGGGACACGAAATGGTGGGGATTCGCTTGGACTCCGGCGATCTGGCTTACTTGAGCATTGAAGCCAGAAAAATTCTCGATGAAGCCGGGTTCACGAAAGCCCTCATGGTGGCCAGCAACGATTTGGACGAACAAACGATCGTCAGCCTGCGTGATCAAGGGGCAGCCATCAGCGTTTGGGGCGTTGGCACTCGCTTGGTGACAGCTTGCGATCAACCGGCGATGGGCGGTGTTTACAAGCTGACGGCCGTTCGTGAGCCAGGCCGCGCATGGAAGTACAGAATCAAGCTATCCGAACAGGCGATTAAGATCTCTAACCCCGGCATTCAGCAGGTCCGCCGCTTCCAACAGGACGGCCAATTCATCGGCGATCTGATTTATGATGTCGATCGCGGCATTTCCGAAGACTTCAGCATTGTTGACCCATTGGACACAACACGACGGAAGCAAATTCCGCGGGACGCCAAGGCTGACGATCTGCTGGCGCCGGTCTTTCGGCAGGGCAACCAGGTTTATCCGTCGCCTTCGATTCACCGGATGCGCGAGCACACGCAATCACAATTGGCGGCATTCCACGCGGGCATCAAACGCTTTCTCAATCCGCACGAATACCCGGTTGCCCTCGAGCCTGGTTTGCTGGAACTGAAAACGAAGCTGGTGATGCAAGCGCGAGGGATGAAGTGAAGCGTGCGACCGACTAATTGTTCTTGGCCCTCTGCTCGAATCGCTTTCGCGGTCCGATCCCAATTTTAGGGCGCGTCTTTTTTTCTGGCTGTAGCGGCGTCTCGTAAGAGCGCCGCATTCTCCCCGCCAAAGCTACTGTAGCGGCGCTCTTACGAGACGCCGCTCCAGCACAAAGGACCAAAGGACGCGCCCACCGATCCCATGAACTGCCTGAAAATGTCTTGCTTGAAGGGAAGCCACATTGAATGCTGATCCATCACAAACAACATTCAACCATCGATCTTTTGAAGCATGAATGCAGAAGCCCGCATCAAAGAACTCAACCTGGAACTTCCACCGGCGCCTAAACCGGCGGGCGTCTATAAGCCCGTCGTGATCGTCGATAACCTTGCTTACGTTTCGGGCCATGGGCCGCTCAAAACGGACAAAACATTAATGGTCGGGAGAGTCGGCGCCGATTTGGATTTGCAGGCCGGCAAGCTGGCTGCGCGCCAAGTCGGATTGACCATTCTGGCGACGCTTCGCGAACAACTTGGCAGTCTG
This sequence comes from Verrucomicrobiota bacterium, assembly GCA_016871515.1. Lineage (GTDB taxonomy): Bacteria > Verrucomicrobiota > Verrucomicrobiia > Limisphaerales > SIBE01 > SIBE01. The sequence goes on along the minus strand of VHDE01000009.1, from coordinate 65,753 downwards.
GATCGCGTGAAACGCTTGATCAAATTGCTGGGCATGGTCAATAGCACGCCCGATTTCCGCGATCACCCCGCCGTGATCAATGGGTGCAGCGAGCTCTTCGCTGACGTGTTCGGCAAGGATAATGGCATCGGCGCGCGCAGCGCGGTGGGCATGGTCGCGCTGCCGGGCAACATCGCCGTAGAAGTCGAGGCTATCTTCGAGATAGAGAAATGATTGCTTTTGCCCGGGCGACGTCCATTCATCTCGCTCGCGACTCAGACTCTCTAGCGATTCAACCGATTCAACCATTTAACCATTCGAGGCCTATGTCGCGCCCTTGGTATTCGGTAGAAAATATCAACGAGCTGCCGTCTCCGTCGTTGCTCGTTTATCCCGAGCGCATCGAGCATAACATCAAGCGAATGCTGGCCATAGCGGGCGCCGTTGACCGGCTGCGGCCACACATCAAAACGCACAAACTTCCGGAAATAATTCGGATGCAAATGGCCTCTGGCATATCGAAGTTTAAGTGCGCCACGATTGCCGAAACCGAGATGGTGGCCGCTTGCGGAGCGGCGGATGTGCTGCTCGCGTACCAAGCCGTTGGTCCAAACGTCAAACGGCTGCTCCAACTGGCAAGGAAATTTCCCGGGACGAAATTTTCGGCGGTGGTCGATGATGCTCAAGCAGCGCGCGCGCTCGGGGAGACATTCGCCGCGGCGGAGTTGACGCTGGAGGTTTTGCTCGACATTGACAGCGGCATGCATCGCACAGGAATCCCGCCCAGCCGAGCCGCCGTTGAGTTGTACCGTTTCGTCAATCAGTTGCGCGGCCTGAAGCCAGGCGGCCTCCACGCGTATGACGGCCATATCAATCAGACTGATGTCGCCGAGCGAACCAAACTTTGTGAAGCAGCGTTTTCAACAGTGTTAGCTCTAAAAACTGAGCTGCTGAAAGCAGGCCTTTCCGTGCCGAAAGTAGTCGCCGGTGGGACGCCAACCTTTCCGATTCATGCGCGGCGCGGCGATGCCGAATGCAGTCCGGGCACGACGATCTTTTGGGACTTCAGTTACACAGACAAACTGCCCGACCTCGAATTCCTCCCGGCCGCCCTTTTGCTGACGCGCGTCATCAGCAAACCAGGAACAAACCTGCTCTGCCTCGATCTGGGTCACAAGGCTGTTGCCGCGGAAAATCCGCATCCGCGCGTTCAACTGATCGGTCTGCCCGACGCGACGGCAACGGGCCACAGCGAAGAGCATCTAGTTATCGAGACGCCTCGGGCGAATGAGTTCAAGGTGGGCGATTGCCTGTACGGAATTCCGCGCCATATTTGTCCCACGGTGGCTTTGCATTCCGAAGCGATCGTAGTGAAGGATGGCCGCGCCGCCGGTCGCTGGAAAGTTGTCGCACGCGAACGCGCTCTGACGATCTAAGAAGCCGATGCTTTCGAATCAGTGGCCAGCTGCAATCGGTGAACTTCAACCGCCATCGCCTCAAGTTTTGTGACGCCGTCAAAGTCCCGTTCCGAGTCCTCTTCTGATGATTTTGCCCTTCATTCATGATTTTGTCTCTCAGCGCCCAGCAGGTTGAGAGACAAACAAAATCATGAAAGACAAAATCATGATCCAATAATAACGGCACTACGCCAGGATTCCCTTCACCACTTCGCCGTGAATGTCCGTAAGCCGGAAATCGCGGCCCTGGAACCGATACGTCAGCTTCTCGTGATCGATCCCGAGGCAGTGGAGAATGGTGGCGTTCTGGTCGTGGATGTGGACGGGGTTCTCCACGATATTGTAGCAATAGTCATCCGTCTCGCCGTAGGTAATCCCGCCCTTGATGCCGCCACCAGCCATCCAGATTGAATAGCATCGGCCGTGATGATCGCGTCCGTAGTTGTCTGGCTCGATCTTGCCTTGGCTGTAAATCGTTCGGCCGAATTCGCCGCCCCAAATGACCAGCGTGTCATCGAGCATGCCGCGTTGCTTGAGATCTTTGACGAGCGCTGCGCTCGGTTGATCGGTGTCTTTGGTCTGTTCGCGAAGTCTTTTCGGCAAGTTGCCGTGCTGGTCCCAACCGCGATGATATAACTGGATAAATCCAACCCCGCGCTCGGCCATGCGTCGAGCCAGGAGACAATTATACGCAAACGTGCCCGGCTTCTTCACGTCGGGCCCGTACATTTCCAACACACTTTCTGATTCGCGCGAGATGTCCACGAGGTCGGGCACGGAGGTTTGCATGCGAAACGCCATTTCGTATTGGGCGATTCGCGTGGCAATTTCTGGATCGCCGAACGCCTCGTGTTGTTTCGCATTGAGTTTCGACATCGCATCCAGCATGCGGCGTCGCCTCGCAGACGAAATGCCTGGAGGATTTGAGAGATAAAGAACAGGATCGCCCGTCCCTCGGAATTGCACGCCTTGATATTCCGAAGGCAAGAAGCCAGCACTCCAGAGTCGCGTGTAAAGCGGTTGATCGCTCTCTTTGCCGCTCGAAATCATCACGATGAACGCCGGGAGATTCTCGTTGGCGCTGCCCAGCCCGTAACTCATCCACGATCCGAGGCACGGCCGGCCAGGCTGTTGGAAACCAGTCTGAATGGAAGTGATGGCCGGATCATGGTTGATCGCCTCGGTGTTGATCGTCTTAATGACGCAAATATCATCGGCGATACTGCCAATATGCGGCAGCAACTCGCTGATCCACGTGCCGGACTTGCCCTGTTGCGAGAATTTGAACAGAGATTTGACGACCGGAAAGGACTTCTGGCCCGACGTCATCGTCGTGATGCGCTGGCCCATGCGGACAGTGTCAGGCAATTCGCTGTTGTGGAGTTTCTCCAACGCGGGCTTGTAATCGAGCAATTCCATTTGGGCCGGACCGCCCGCCATGAAAAGGTAGATGACGCGCTTGGCTTTGGGCGTAAAATGCGGCTTGCGTGCGGCGGCTTTGCCTGGCTCGTCGGCGAGCGCGCTGAACAGATTTGGATTGAGCAAAGAGCCCAACGCGGCGGCGCCGATTCCGGCCGCCATGCGGCCGAAGAAATGCCGGCGAGTGACGTAAGCTTGGATTTCGTTTTGCAAGTTCATAGAGCGCTCCCTGAATGACGAAGGACTAAGGACGAATGTCGAAAGAATGCCGAACCCGAAATGACTAATACGCGGGATCTAAGCGTGTTCTCGTTTTCAAAACGGCCTGATCCCGCGCAACCGAAACGGGAATTCGTCATTGCTGCTTTAGTCATTCTTTCGTCATTGGTCATTCGACATTCTTTCTCATCCTTTCGTGACTGTCTCGTCCAAATTCAAAAGCATGCTGGCGATAGTCGTCCAGGCAGCCAGTTCGCTGGGATCCAGGTCATTCTTTGCCTTAAAGCTTCCAACGTTCAGAAGCTTCGCAGCCGCCGCGGTGTCTTTTCGGTAATCGGCAAGCTGCTGTTCGAGCACGTCTCGCAGCACGTCGAGCTCATCGGGGCGCGGAGGCCGTGCCGTGGCCAGCCGAAACGCATAGGCCAAACGGCTTTCCACCGTTTCGCCGCCTTCCAAAAGAATCCGCTGGGCAAGGGCGCGAGAAGATTCGACGAATTGCGGATCGTTGAGCAGCGCCAAGGCTTGCAACGGCGTGTTCGTGCGCGGCCGTCGGACCACGCAGTACTCACGCGTCGGCGCGTCAAAGATTAGCATATTCGGCGGGGGACTTTGCCGCTTCCAGAAGGTGTAAAGGCTGCGGCGATATTGGCCTTCTCCAATGTCCGGAACGTACTTTTGCGAGTTGTTGAACGAAACGGCTTCCCATAAGCCCGGTGGCTCGTACGGTTTCACGCTGCGGCCGCCCGGCTTCTCGACCAGCAGTCCCCCAAGATACAGCGCCAGGTCGCGCAACGTCTCGGCATCGACGCGGAACCTCGGACCGCGCGCGAGCAAACGATTCTCGGGGTCGCGCGCACTCACGGCTGGGGTCAACTTCGAAGATTGCCGGTAGGTGGCCGACGCAGCGATCATTCGCTGCAGTCGTTTCACATCCCAGCCCGTCCTGACAAACTCTGTCGCCAGCCAATCGAGCAAATACGGATGAGACGGCGGTTCGCCCTGGACGCCGAAATCTTCAGTCGTCTTCACCAAACCGACGCCAAAGAATTGCTGCCAAATTCGATTTACAGTCACGCGCGCGGTCAGAGGATGGTCTGGACTCAAAAGCCACTGAGCCAAACCGAGACGATTGGTGGGCGTGCCTTCTGGGAAAGGCGGCAAGATCGCCGGAACGCCCGCAAAGACTTTTTCGCCTGGCTTGTCGTACTCACCGCGCTTGAAGATGACTGTGTCACGCGGCTTCTCCAGTTCTTTCGCTATCATCGTCGTCGGGATTGATTGCTCGAGCGAAGTTTGTTCGGCTTTGAATTCTTCCATCCGCGCAAAGAGTTGGCGGAATTCAGGCGAGTACTCGCGGCGGTAGAAATTGCGAATCTTCGTCGCTTCCTCCTTCGACGGCTTGGCGGTGGCGGCCAAAACCGGAGCGACGTCAGCGGGAAGGGCTTCGCCATGGCCCAAATCCGAGTCGAAGGCGAAATACGAGTAGCCTTGGTGATTGACCACCTTCACGAGAATGCTGTTTTGCCCGGGTTTTAAATCGACAACCGCCTTAGCCGAACCGTCAGATGCTTTAACTGGTGTCGAACGCTCGAGCACAAGCCTGCCATTTACCCAAACTTTGAACAGGTCATCCGCGCGCAGGCTCAACTCGGCTTTCCGATTTCCGGTGACCTCCACCGTGCGATAAAAATAGTACGCCCCATGAACGCCGTGCAGTTCGTGAACCAGCAAATGCGTCTTCCCATCCTCAAGGTCTGGACGGGCATTCCATCGAATCTCTTCGCGAACCCCTCGGTAAGTTTTGTTCAGGTCGAGCTCCTTTTCTGGTTCAAATTCCTTTAGATACCCAGCTGGCAGACCTTCCGTTTTGAAGGGTCCCAGGACCCGCCAGGGTTCACGCTTAGCCGGGATAAGCCGCCGGACCAATTCTTCTTCGCGTGCGAGAGCCAGCCGGAAATGGCCAACCGCTGAATCTTTGCCTCCAAACCGCAGACGAATGCGCAGTTCCGAATCCATTGGTATGTCCACGGGCTCGGACAGGACGAAAACAGCTTGGTGCGGTTCGGCGATTGAATTCGTGGCCACGCTCCAGGCGCTCTCGGCGTTGCCGTCAATAGCCTTGCGGGCTTCGTAGTTATTCTCGGCCGCATCGGCGGCGGCTTGAGCAAATCTCAGTTTTTTCGGTTTATTGGTGCTGGCGGCGATTTCAGGCGTGACTAACTCCGCTTCGATTTCGGACAGACGAAAACGGCCGTCAGCGTTCCGCGCGCTTCCGCCGTTCGGCAACGAAGGATGCGGCAAAGTTTCGAGCCGAAGACCCGCGAGTTTTCCCAGCGAAATCTTGCTGCTCACTTCATAGACATCTTGAGTGGGATTCGAACCTTCAGCGAGAATCGACAGGTCATCCAAGACTTTCAACGTCGCGCCATTCGTATGCGCGGAATGCACTGCTGTCCGATTAAATGTGGTCCAAACACCACTCAGTTTCTTGTGCCAATCGCCTTGCCAAACGACTTGCGCGTTGTCGAGTTCCGGAACCTTGCTGTCAATTTTCTTCTGACCTTCTGTGATGAGAGATTTGAGCTCATCTTGCCGCGCCTTTTGTTCGGGGGTTGGCAATTGCATGAACGGGTCGGGATTCGGTTTATTGCCGTCCATGACCGGCTCGTTCAAGTTATTGAAGAACGAATAGAGGCCGTAGTACTCGCGATGGGTGATCGGATCGTACTTGTGCGTGTGACAGCGTGCGCATGTCAGAGTCAATCCCATCCAAATGGTTGCGGTCGTTTCCGTGCGATCGAAGCCATATTTGGCCTGATATTCGGCTTCGATAACACCGCCTTCACCCGTGCTCATGTTGCAGCGGACATAGCCTGAGGCAACCTTCTGATCAGTAGTGGCATTAGGCAACAGGTCGCCCGCGAGTTGCTCGATGGTGAACTGGTCGAAGGGCATGTTTCGATTGAAGGCTTTGATGACCCAATCGCGGTACGGCCAGATGTCGCGTTTGGAATCGATGTGATAACCGTGCGAATCGGCATAGCGCGCGCCGTCCAGCCAATACTTCGCCATGTGCTCGCCATAGCGGGTCGAAACGAGCAGCCGATCGACGAGCTTGTCGTAAGCATCCGCGCTCTTGTCGTTCAGAAACGCATCGACCTCCTCAATCGTGGGAGGCAAACCTGTCAGATCGAGCGCCGCCCGGCGCGCCAGCGTTGTCTTGTCGGCCTCCGGCGAAGGTTGCAGCCCTTCCTTCTCCAGGCGCGCACGAATGAACTGGTCAATCTCGTTGCGCGCTCCCGCAGGGTTCTTGATTGCAGGAACAGACGGACGCTGTGGCTTTTCATAAGCCCAATGACCTGTCCACTGTGCGCCTTGGCTGACCCAACGTTTCAGCAAATCAATCTGCTCCCAGGTGAGTTTCTTCTTCGATTTCGGAGGCGGCATTACTTCATCTTCGTTGGTCGATATAATGCGTTTGAGCAATTCACTTTCATCCACCTTGCCAGGAACGATCGCGGGCTCGCCGGATTTGCCGCCTTTGAACGCTGCGTCTTTGATATCCAACCTCAGCTTGGCTTTGCGCGCGCCATCATCCGGTCCATGGCAGGCAAAACAATTGTCGGACAGTATGGGACGAATTTGCCGATTGAAGTCGACCGGCATCTCGGCTGCCTTGTTCTCGGCAGCATTCGGAGCCAATACAGCCAAAAACAACGAAGCGATGCCAGCCAGCATCCCAACGTTGCGAATCAAAAAACCGGGTAAAATCATGGGTGTATTAATACAACCAATTTGAGTTTCTGCCAACCCGCGGATTTTGGACGCGAACGGAGAACGATTCATTCGAGCATACCGGTCCAATTCCAAGGTAGGCGCCGCTTTGCCATTGCGGAAGGGAACTGTATGCCAAAATGTCAGACATGAAAATCGTTACCGTTCGGGAAGTCACCCGTCATGCTGAGCTTTCGCGGCAAGGGGAAGTCGTCCGTGTTTTTCGGGGGGGCAAACCGTACGTTAGAATTGTCCCGGATCAGGAGGTTCCGGCAAAAGAAGTTCCCTGCGTTGATTTTGCCGCCCGCGCACGCGAAGATTTTGGCAAGCGTCGTCTGGAAACAGATGTCGTTCGTCAAATCATTCGCAATCGGCGATGATCTATTGCGACACCTCGTTTCTGCTCCCGCTCTATCTGCCGGACGAACATTGGCACAAAAAGGCAGATGCTTACCACAACCGCTATAGGAACACTCATTCACCAGACCTCGACCGGGCCTTTGGGCACTGGAATGGACTGCCGGGTTGCGACTTCCGGTTCTTGCATGAACGAGGCGACTAGCGGTGCGGGCTGATAGCTTGGTTTCAAAGCTCCATTCTCATCCAGGAACTGTTGGCGCCAATTCAAGTAATGATTGAGAACTTTAAGAAATTCCTCCCGGGTCGAGATCGTGACCACCCGTTTGTTGAATTCATTCGCCGGACCAAATCGCTTGGCGTACCATGGCGCGACCTTCCGAAACATCCGGCATCCGAGTTGTTCGCCAAAGACCTCGATCATTAAGTCCAAGTGACGGCACAGGACGCGAATTCGTTCTTCGAACTTCGGCTCGGGAAGCAGTTCGCCCGTGAGCAGAAAATGGGATGTGTGAAGGAAAATCCAGGGGTTGTAAAAAGCGCCGCGTCCAATGCTGACGGCCGCGCAACCGGTTTCCTCCAACATCCGTTGGGCAGCTTGTGGAGTCGTGACATCGCCGTTGCCGATCACCGGAATGCGGTTCACGGCTTGGACCACAGCCCGAATGCCCGCCAGCTTCACCGTCCCTTCAAAACCTTGTTCGCGCGTCCGGCCATGCACGGCGATAGCGGAGACACCGACATCTTCCAGGGCGCGCGCCAGGTCGGGCGCGGTCCAATTCGCGTCATCCCAGCCGAGGCGCATTTTGGCCGTTACGGGAATTTTCACCGCGTCCACCATGCCTTTGACGAGTTGCGTGGTTTTATCGAGATCGGTCATCATCGCCGAGCCGCCGCCTACGCGGCAGACTTTGCGGACGGGGCAACCCATATTGATATCCACGGCCGAGATGCCGATGGATTCGAGATAAACCGCAGCATCTCGCATCTCTTCGGGAACGGCTCCGAATAGTTGGACGGCTAACGGACGGTCCGCCGGGCATGTCTCGATAAGTTTGAACGCTTTGGGATTCTTCTCCAATAGAGATCGCGCATTGACTAAATCGGTCGTGGCTAAATCCAATCCTCCAATCTCTCGCAGCGTCAGCCGAAATGGCAAATTGGTATAACCCGCCAGCGGCGAGAGGAACAAATTCGACTTAAGCTTTAAGGAGCCGATGCAAAACATGCGGCGATGATTATGCCACCAGATTGGATGGATTCAACCGATTGATTGCAGGAGATCGGAACGTTGACACGACGCGGCGTGGTGAAGCCACGAAGCCTGTGCAAGCTTTTGTCTCATATGAGACAAAAGCTTGCACAGGCGAGACGGAATAGAATCCGTCCGACGAAATGAAGATGGCGGGCTCTGGTACACACGGTTTTTCAAGCCAAAGCCCGCCATGCAAAGAGGACGGAGTAACCTCCGTCACTCAAATCATTCTACGGTTTTAAACGATAGAATCGTCTTGCCTCCGACGGCGTCACCGAAAACGGTGTCGCAGCATTAGCTACGTCGGTCCATGGTCCAGTGATGGAGGCGGCCGACTGGAGAGTCGCAGTGCCGGTCCACGAGACCACAAGCTTGCCAGCTTGAAGCACTGGCGGATTGAGTTTCGCCGCTGTCACAGGAGGCGGACCGCCGCCTTGGATCGTTGCGACGAGTTCCGCGCCGAAAACCATGTCGGAACTGCTGCTGCCAGATTGATGGACCTCAGCAGCCAACACATTATCGCCGGGCAGAAGGTTTGTGATCGGAATTTCAAACGGTCCCTCGTAAGCATTCTCATGACCGCCGCCATCCGTAGTTGCGTCAACCACAACGCCTGCTCCGATTCCAAAGCGATGGATCTCCGTTCCATTCAGATAAATGACGACAGCGTCATCGACCACGTGTCTGAGCTTTAACTTTGCTCCGGTCGTGCTTGCTCCGGGAAAGTTGAAATGGGTCCGGAAGTAAAACGTTTTGACGTATTCATTCGCATCGTTGAAGCGGCTGATGGCCGTGCGAATCGGTTCAACCGTCGTGGTTGATTCGTCCGCGATGAGTGTTTTGCCTTGGGGCCATTTGCTGTCGTCATAGTTCTTCTCACGCCACGCGGCGCCAAGGTCCTGGCCAGAGCGGTCGTAACGCCACGTTGTTTTATCATCGATGGCAATCAGTGTGGACGTGGTCACAGTGACCGGAACTGAAGCGATGAGTTCCGCGCCGAAAACCATATCCGAACTGCTGCTGCCGGCCTGATGAACTTCAGCCGTGAGAACGTTCTCGCCTTGGACCAAGAGTGCGGTCGGGATGTCAAAGGGACCTTCGTAGGCATTCTCATGCCCCGCGCCATCGGTCGTCGCGTCAACGACCACTCCCTGGTCAATGCCGAAACGATGAATTTCAGTCCCGTTCAGGTAGAACACTGCGGCATCATCGATGACATGCCGCAACTGCAGTTTGGCGCCAGCGCCAGTCGCGCCGGAAAAATTGAAACGCGTCCGGAAATAGAACGTCTTCACGTATTCGTTCGCGTCATTGAACCGGCTGATCGCAGTCCGGATCGGTTCGACGGTTGTGGTTGATTCATCCGCGATCAATGCTTTGCCTTGAGGCCACTTGCTGTCATCGAAACTCTTCTGTCGCCACGCTGTGCCGAGATCTTGGCCCGATCGGTCGTAACGCCACGACGTCTTATCGTCGATGGCTACGAGCGTGATCTTTTCCACCTGCGCGCCCACGGAAATGGAAATCGTGTCGGCGTCGGCATAAATACCCGCGCTGTCCGTCGCTCGCGCACGGATGACATGAGCGTCGGCCGATAATCCGGTCAGAACGACGGTGTATGGAGCGACCGTCGATTCACCGAGCTTGCGGCCCTGTTCAAAGTATTCAACTTTCGCGACGACCTTTCCGCTGGCTGCGGTGGCGTTGGCGGTCAAGGTTACGGGAGCCCCCACGTCATAGGTGCTTCCTGTCGCGGGTCCGGCAAAGGCAATGGTGGGTGGCGTGAAGGTGCCGGGCGCAGCGACCGTTTCCAGCACCGTTCCGGGGATGTAGGGCAGCGCGCGCGGCACGGCCGTGTCGCCCACTTTGCGCCAGGCGACATCGCAATAATCGCCGCCGCCGCCTTCCTTCCAAAGCGCTTGGATGTAATAACGCTTGCCCGCGGTCATGGAAATCGGCGCAGATGTTTCCGGCGCGCCTGGTTCTTCAAAGGGGCCACAGCATCCTGTTTCTTCGGCAATCGCGACCGCTTTGGCCGGATCCTCGTCCGGACTAAGGAACAATTGTCCGCCATCATCACTCCGGATGAAGAATTCGTACTGAGCGGTTTCGGGAGGAATAATCCACCCGGAAAGGCGTCCACCATAATTCTCGACCGAGTTGTCCGTGAAAACCAAACGGCTCGTCGCCTGACTGACATAACCCACTACGTCAGGGCTTTTCGGATATTTCGGATCGTCTAAAAGGCCTTGGACCGCGTTGCCGCCGATGCCTGTGTAAGCTTCAAACTTCAGCCCGCCCCGGACATTGGCAAACGCAGAAAATGTTTTCTTGGTGTCGGCGGCGCTAATGAGTCCGGCCGTATCCGCAATATTCTTGATCGTCAGATTGTACGTTGCGCCCAAGGCCTGCTTGCTTGTCGCCAAGCGAACCTTGCTTGGACTGACGACCGTGGCGCTTGAAACCGTCAAGCCACCGTCCAGACTATAGTTTGCCGCAACGGCCGCAGTCGCCGCTGTGATCGCTTCCGAGAAATCGACGGTCAACGTATCGAATGTATCGCTGCCCGTCACATTCACGATCGTCGGTCTAGTCGTGTCGGCGGTAACGGTCAACGTCGCGTCCGAGCTATTCACCACGGCGCCCGGAATTGAAATGACGGCCCGAATCTTCGCGCCGTTATCGGCTGCGGCCACAGGTCCCAACGCGAGGATCGAACCGGTTTTGCCCGGAATGAACACACCGTTCTTCTGCCATTGAATCAGGGCTGCCTTGGTCGCGGTTGCTTCAACAGTGAATGTGGCTGTGTCATTTTGCGCAACGCTGGCGTTGGCCGGTTGTTTGGTGATGGTGATCGTGCCGCCCGCTGGAATCATCGATGAAAGGTAAGCAGCCGGAATCGGTTTCAAGGTCGAAGCCGCGGTTGTATCGCCAGCCTTTCTCCAAGCAACTTGCACGTAATCGACGCCACCGCCCTCTTTATAAAGCGCATGGATGTAATATCGCTTGCCCGCGGTCAGCGCGATGGGTGTGCTGGTTTCGGGCGCGCCGGATTCTTCGAAAGGCCCGCAGCAACCGGTCTCTTCGGCGATCAGCGCCGCCTTGGCCGGGTTCTCGTCCGTGCTCAGATACAATTGCCCGCCATCATCGCTGCGAAGGAAGAACTCGTACTGCGCCGTTTCGGTGGGCGTGATGAATCCGGAAAGGCGCGCGCCGTAATTGTCGTGGCTGTCGGTCGGATAAACGGTGCGGCTGTCAAACGAAGCAGCATAGAGCACTTCAGCAGGCGAGTTGGGATACGTGGGATCATCCAAAAGGCCTTGGACGGCATTGCCGGTGATGTTGGGGTAAGCCTCGAACTTAAGCAAACCCGGGATCGAAACAGGCGCTCCTTGCGCGAACACACTGACCTTAACCTGAGCCACCCCTAGGATGGCCATCAATAACGCAAACGCCTTGAGGAAACTTCTTCGCATAGTCTTTGGTTGTTGCGACCGTCTGGAAACCGAATGCGACAGGCGAACAGCGTGCGAACACTCGTCCGTGCTGGAAATCGATGGGCCTTATTCATAGATAGCCTGCGGCTTGCTGTCGCTTCGGTAGCTTCTCGGTTTGGAAACGTTCAGCAGCACAGCAGGGTTTTGCCAAATTGACAAGCGAAATGTCGGGAAACGGGGAAACGGGTGCGATTTGCGATTAAGACTTATCGGTCAAGGACCGCAGCGTTCACGCTGCAGAATGTGAAACTGCCGGATGGCTCGAAACTCTTCGGAACCTTTCGACTCTGCGAACGTGGGAACGTTTCTGCAGCGTAAACGCTGCGCTCCTGACTGACAGTTTTAATTGCGCGGCTCCGGAAACTGACATGCTTGCGGCGCATCCGTCCGAAGTGCGTCACTTTCTCCGGGCGAAAATAAGAATTGCGGCAACGAGTGCCACGACAGCGCTAACCACTAGAATTGGGCGAGTCAATGGGGCGCTCGCGCCGAAAGAACCCGGCGAAGGCACGGCGGATTCGGGATTATCCCCGCCCGAAATGGTTGCCGTTTCAGGCGCGGGCTCGACCGCCTTGTCCAACTCAGCTTGGGCGGGCGCGGCTGCAACACCGGCTTTCAGGAGCGTGTTCCAGTCAGCCGCAAAGAGCAGATCGACGCCCGGATTCTGTTCCTTGACCTGGCACGAACATTGACCAATGAGAAACGACGCGGCCTCATCAATCGTTTCATGGTTGATGCCTTTACCGATGAGCGCATAGAGGGCACGCGCCCTGCCGAAGATAGGGAAAACCATCGGTTCTTTCATTTCCTCCAGGTCCGCTTCTGTGCCGAGCAACATTTTGACAAATGCTTGTTCCGCGTGGTCAGCACGTGACAACCGCAACAAAGAGAATTCCAGCTTCAACGCGTGCTCCGGCACCGAGATCAGTCCGCTCGCGACATCCTGCGCCTCGATCTTGGGGAGTTTGAGAACACCGGCAAGATACTTCAATCGCGTCTGGATTAACTCGGCAGCGGCATCGTCCTGTTTGGGATCGCCAACCTCGAGCAGCACCCAAACAGCGCTTTGGCCAGAAGCAAGCCGCTGCACGATTTCTTTCCGCGCGGGTGATTCAAGAACTTGGGCTATGGCCGCTCGGTCGAGCGGACCCGAAAAAACGCGGCCGGCCAGGCGCGTTGGCGAAGGGTATTTCACAACCAGCCAAGGTGCGCTCTCCGCGCCGAGCTGCTGCCAGAACTGGAGGACATCTGGGTTTGCATTCTGATCCAAATCGATCGTCTGCGCTGTGAGGTTTGCATGCAAGCGGCCGGCCATTCCCTCGCGGGCAAGCTCGCGAACCATTTCTTGCTGAGCGCCCGAAAGAGCGCCGCGGTGGAAAACAATGGCCTGATAGGGGTCAGCTGGCCATTTCTCGAGTGCGTACCGAAACACGGGGACCGAACAAGCCCAAACTGAAACGGCACAAAACGCTCCGCCTACCACCGCGAGCCAGAGCGCAGATCGAGTTAAATGTCGGTTGAACATCTTCAAAGTAACATTGGCTCGGGTCAGGCCGCGTGACCAGCCGAAAACGCAACCGGTCATCGTGGGGACGCCAGAAATGCTCGCAAAGGGGGACGATTCTCCGGAGCGCGGAAATTCTTGTCCGCAGCAACGTCCGAATCTCTGGCCGATCTCGAAAATTCGAGCGCCAGTTTTTCGTTTCCAATGGCTGCGGACAAGAATATCCGCGCGCCGTTTTGGTTGCGGCGGCGCCCCGCGTTAGGAAACTCGTGGTCCGCATTTATGCAAGCAACCGGCGAGATCAACTCGTGATCGCGATCTTGCTGCGCTCATGAAAACGCCAGGTCAAACAAGTTGCGGCGGCGCCCAGCCCAATCGCCAGCCCTATCCAAATGCCGACCGCGCCGTATTGGGCGCGAAAAGCCAGGAGGTATCCTGTCGGCACCGCGACAATCCAATACGAAAGCATGGCGATCATAGCCGGCGCGCGCACGTCATTTTGACCGCGCAACCCGGACATCGCCACGATTTGAATGCCGTCGGCGACCTGGAATATCGCCGCCACCATCAACAGTTGCGCTCCGAGAGTAATCACGGCGGGTGAAACGATGAAGCAGCGGGCGATGGGCGTTCCGGCCGCGACAAAGACCAGCCCGAAGAATCCCATCACGCTCGCCGACAGTACAATCCCCACAAACCCCATGCGGCGCATCCGCTGATAGTGGCCGGCGCCCCAAGCATGCCCCACGCGAATGCACACCGCCATCCCAATGCCGAGGCCAAACATGAATGTTGTCGCGGCGCACGTAATGGCGATCTGGTGCGCTGCAATCGCGTCTGTGCTAATCCAGCCCATCATCAGCGCAGCGAAAGCGAAGGCGCTTACTTCGAGGACATGCTGGACACCGACAGGAATCCCCAAGTGAAATAGCTGGCGAAATCGGTCGAGCTTCAATGGCGCGATCCACCGCACGGGTTTGAAATCCCGGAAAACAGAAGCGCGCGCGATGTGCGCGATCAGGGCGAGCGCCATGCTCGTCCGCACAATCAATGTGGCCCAGCCCGCTCCTTCAAGGCCGAGCGCCGGCGCTCCCCAATTGCCATAAATCAAGATCCAGTTGAGGAAGACGTTCATCAACACTGCACCGAGCATGATCAGCATTGGCTCCCACGGCCTGTTCAAGGCTTCGCAATATTGTTTGCAGCCATGGAAAACGATGGCGGGCATGAGCGACCCGCCGAACAAAATCAGATACGTATGCGAAGCCGCGACCACGTCAGCCGGCTGCCCAAACCAACCCAGAAATGGCCGCAGACAAAAGCAAACGACGAGCGTGCACAGGCCCGCGATGAACGCGATGGTGAAACCATGACGCAACACTTCCCCCGCTTCGTGGGGTTGTTTCGCGCCGTGCGCCTGCGCCGTCAGAACCGCAATTGCCGAGAGCAATCCGCAGGCAAAAATAAACGGCAAATGCGTAATGGTGTTCACGAACGAAGATGCCGCCAGTGGCACGACCCCAACGCGTCCCACCATGATGGTATCCGCGATGCCAATGAGCATGTGCCCAATCATGCCGCCCATGATCGGCATGGCCAACGCCAGCGTGGGCCGCACTTCGCGAGTCCAGCGGCGCCATCTTCGCGCTAATCTCAAATCCATATGCTTCTTCGTTCTTGTGACCGTTGGCGAACCGGCCGTCGGGGGGTGCAAACAAAAACCCACCGCCGGACGCCAGCGGTGGGTTGAAAATCCTTTGCTTTGAGTTACCGGATCCACCTCCCGCCACAGCACGCGTGCCCGACGCGATTCGCGCATGGACGCATCGCATCATTGAGCACGCAGTCAATATTGGCGGTGAGTGATTTCATCAGCAAACTTGGGCGCTTAATAAGCCAGTCCCGGGGAAAGGTCAATCTCGGATTCCAGCTTGCAGAAATTCAGGGAAAGTTTCGGGACCGAATGGAATCTAATATCCTCCGGCAATTCAATAGGCATTTGTCCCGCAGGGACAACCAGTTCCCATGTCCAACCGTGGAACCGGTGCTTACAAACTTAATTCCCGGCTGCGGACTGTTCAGCAATCAGCTCAATCCCCGAGAGAATTGGACCGGCTTGTGTTCCGGATGCGCGGGTGAACGTAAGATCCAGATCCTTTTCGATGATCACGCCGTTGAACTCCTTTACCATCGACCGATTATTGCCTCCGGCGTCCCTCGCAATATCAAGATTCTCCAACACCGATCGGCCTTGGAGAGCTACACTGAAGACGCGTTGCCCGGATTTTAGTTCGTCTGGCTCGAGAAAGTACAAGCGCACTGTGTAAGGCATCGGCGAATATGTGCGCGGCGGCTTGGCGCTGGCATTGTTTATCCCTGAGTTGCCTCCTCGGCCGCGACCGAAGCCTCCTCGTCCGGTCCCGGTCCGGGCGCCGCTTGATCCGACGCTACTCGGAGCGTTTGTACTAATAATAATGACCTCATCTTCCTCATCGTCCGGCGTGGCCGTGGGTCTGGTCAATCTCGGACGGACGATCTCGGGTGTGATCGTTATAGTTTTGCAATCGCGGAGCCCCGAGGCGGCCACCCAGCGCAATCCCGGGCCGCCGCTCACCTGCGAAGCGTGACGACGGAAATAAGCGACGTCGCTGCCCGTGACCTTGATGCCAAGCCCCGGCGAATCACCGCCGACCGTTGGATACTCCAGCCAAAGTGTTCCGTCCTCGGCCCGCCGGTCACCGGGCGCGCCGAAGTTAATGCCGACCCGTTCGATCCGCTCGCCAGCCTCAGCATTCAGACCAAGGTGGCTGTAAGTCCACAGCTCCATTTCCGGCATGTGCACCAGGGCCAAGGAAGTCTGGTTTTGGTAGGCGCAACTGCACGTGCGCGTGTAATCGGGCGCGTTGAGAACGCCATTGGCGACGACGAGATTTGCCGTGCAGCCAGACTTAAAGCCGCCGATATTGGCCGTGCCGCTCTTCGAAACCAGATCGTAAAAACCCGCGGCGCCCGAACGGAAGGTAAGGAGGTTTTCGCTGGCAATAATATTGTTGCAGCCGTACGTCCGGGAGATGCGCCACGGTTCGAGCTTTCCGGTGAGCGGGTTTTCAATCAGGTAAGGCGTCCCATCAAGCAATTTGAACGCGCCACTCGACGCCTCGTAGGAATTGGCGCTCGTGAGAATAAGATCGTTGTGCAAGATACAAGGTCCCGTGTATTTGCGTTTCAAATCCTGCCAAAGCACGTTGCCGTCTGTTCCGCGATACGCCGTCATGCCTTGGCCAACTTCGTCGGAAAGCCGGTCGCTGGCGCTGGCGCCCGCCAGCAGCAAGACATCGTGCTGTTTGGAATAACCGAGCCAAGTGCCAAAGATGTTTCGCTCGTCCTCCCAGAGCAGCTTGCCGGACTGAATATCGAACGCCTGCAACCGATGATTGACCATAGCGCTGGCGCCGCGGCGCTTAAGTTTGTCCACCGCGCTTTGCGGAAGTTTATCGAGGCAATAAACACGGCCATTGCCGGCCACAATGCCGTTATGGATGAAGCTGTGACGCGGTTGAACCCGCCACAAAAGCCGGCCAGTATGCCGGTCGAACGCAGCCAAACCATCGCTTCCGGAATAATCCTCGATTGTCGCGGCGTCGGTCTTCTCGAAGCTTGTGAACTTTTGCGGGTAATGAGCAAACCCGTAACCGCCCAGGAGAATGTTTTCGTAGATGCCAATGTAACCCCATTCGGGAGCCTCGGTCCCGCCGGGCCGTGGCGGCATCGAAATTGTTTTGCGGACTTTGCCCGTTCTAGCATCGACAACCAGGCACGAACTGCCCGCGACAAGGTAAAGCGCATCTTCGGTCGCAATGTAATTGGCGCCGCGCCCATTCGCACCAGGGATGTGTTTCTGATTGTAAGCGGTGCTCAATGGCGTGTTCGTATAAGTTTCGTTGTAATAGATTCCAAACGTGCCGAGGTTGCCGAAATCGGTGTGCCAGAGAAGCCGTCCGGTGTACACGTCGCGCGCGCTCATGCTGCTCATGCCTTGGATAAACATCCGCCCGCCCACTACCTGTTCGGGTGGACCGTGGCCGTGACGCGGCAATACGTCCATGTTCGACGGACCGCCAAACCAGAGCAACCCGAGCGGCGCTTTCACTCGGGCATCGTCGGATTTTACGGTGTTGGCAATGTCGCCGTACTGATGCGTCCAATCCGCCGCGCCAGGTAATGCGCCGTCGCGAATGACGAGCAAATGCCCCTCCGACGGGTGTAGTTTTGCTTTTTCGAGATTCGCGCGCTGGATGAACCAGGCCAACTCGGATTGCGTGCGGTCTTCGGCCGGCGCCCATATCACGCCGCCGTATGGACGCACGGATTCGTAAATGGCCTGCCACACTTGCCGATCCCGTAGTTGGGAGACGAACGATTCGCCAATGCCTATCAGATTGGCCATGTACGGCGGCGCCTTGAAACTCACTGGATCACTTGCATGCAGCACGACGCGGGTGCCGTAGAGACCGGACGCGTCAAAGCGGCGCCGGAGGCGATCCACCTTCATGGCGTCGGGATCGACGGCCACGATCTGCAGCTTCGATTGCACGAGCAGCGCTTCGATCAGTTCACCGTCGTCCACACCGAACCAGAGCGCATAACCTTCATCCGTGCCCGCCTGTTTCAATATGGATTTCGCTTTGGCCATCGCTTTGGCGGATTGTTTTCCAGCCGGGATGCCCTTCTCCCTAACCCTCTCCCCATCCGATGGGGAGAGGGAATATTCCTTTGGAGAGCGGTCATTAGATCGCAGATTCCCCCGGTCTTTCCCCTCTTCCCATCGGATGGGGAGAGGGGCATCGCTGCCTCCGAAAGCCATAATGCGCCCGTCGGCCGTTACGGCGAACAATTTCCCGCGCGCAGCCAGCAAGCGCAGCACTTCACCTTGCACCGGTTGCGACCAGGCAATTCGCGGCTGCTGTGAATTGACCTCGATGGCGGTCAGTGAATTCGTGCCTGCGGCGTAGAGCCGTTGACCTGCCTTGATGAGGTCACCAGAAGCATCGGCCTTGATGTCCCAGAGGTATTTCAACGCCCACTGCGGCTCATCCTCCCACGGGACAACTTCAGAGGTGTCGACAGCGTGAATGAACCTGCCCTCCTTGTTTTCCGTCGCGGCATAAAGCAGAGACCCATCCAGCACGGGCTCGCCGTGAGTGAATGGGGTGGTCTTGCCAGTCTTTAGATTCGCAGCCCGAACACCGCGCAGCCGTGTGTGAACGAAAAACTCGGTTTCATTCGCCACCACAAACGATCCCCCGGTCCCTTTGCCGCCATCGTTAATATGGAAGTAACGGAATTCGCCCGTTTGCAGATCGAAGGCCGCCGGAACGGATCGCCCGCCGGGGACAAGCAATTTCTCTCGCGTGGCGACAAGTGCGCCTTGCGGCGCGACGCCCGCGAACGCAGGCGCGCTGTGCGGTTGCTTGATAAATTGCGCGCCTGTGCCGTCGTTCACCCAAACGATCTCGCCCGTTTCTGCGTTCAACGAGTAAATGAACGTGCCCATGAACGGCCAAATACTGGCCGCGAAATAAACGCGCCCATCACGCAAGACCGGACCGCCGCGCGCAGGCCAGGCCGAAATGACCCGTCCATTGCCTAGAACTTTGCGCTCGGATGGACCGCCGCGGAACCTCCATTTCAGACGCCCATCCATTGCGCCGGCACAGTACATGTAACCATCGTCGCTCGAAAAATAGACTTTGTCCTGCCAGCCTACAGGCGGGAATCGAACTGGGCCGTCCGCATGAAAAGACCAGAGTTCCTCACCATCGCGAATATCCAGCGCCACAACCTTGTCGGAATCATTAAACCCAACGAACATCCGATCACCCATCACGACCGGTTCAAACACTTTATCGTAAGGCATCAAGTCGTGATTGAGCGGATCATCCCAGACTTGCACGCGAGGCGGGTATTGGCGTGTCCATTGGAGATGGAGTTCGGCGGGCAGATTCTCAGGCGAACTGGCGGACCTGTTAGCGTCGAAGCGCCACATCGGCCAGTCGGCCGCCCGTGCCGGGCAGGACACAATCAAAACAAGAAGGCAGGCAATGTAATAAACGGGAGAACGACGCACGGTCATGCGGCTAGAGACGCTGCGGCGAAGCCATCGGTTTCGGCGCGGGTTGGACGAATCATACGTATCCGGAATTAACCAAATCAGAGGGATTTTTGAAACAGTTTTCTGCCAAATCTTGAAACGAGGAGGCTGCGTTCTAGTGCGTGCGCGTGATCCGCCGGGCAGGATGCCTCGGCTCTGCGGCAGGCAGGATGCCTGCCGCTACGATGTGCCGGCAACTTCGGGATGCACCGCCAAAGAGCAAGCCTCATAGATTTTCATCGGCAGCAAACCACAGTTGTGGCACAGTGCTTCCGTAAAACTCATGCGAATTGCAGCCGGCCTTCTCATCGCCCTCGCCGTCGCGCTCGGCGCGGTCGCGTTGTTTCATCGCCAAAGCGCGCCAGCACGCTCCGAAAAAACCCTCGCGATTTATTGCGCCGCCGCGTTGAAACAGCCGGTCGAGGCCATTGCCAACGAGTACCGCCGTCAATTCGCTGTGGAAGTTCGGCTGCAGTACGGCAACACCGGATCAATGCTGAGTGCGATTCGTGTCGCGAAACAAGGCGACCTTTTCATTTCCGCCGATGATGCCGGCATTGCGGACGCGCGCAAATTTGACTCGGTCCGTGAAACAATTCCGCTCATCCAGCAACGGCCGGTCATTGGCGTGCGCGCAGGCAATCCGAAGTCCATCCGTTCACTCCAGGATTTGCAGCGATCCGATGTCCGAACCGCGTTGGCGGACCCGCAAGCCGCCGCGATTTCGCGCAGCGTCCGGGCTAACCTCGGACCAGCCTGGGAGGCTCTGGCCGCGCGTGCTGTCGTAATGAAACCGACTGTCACCGAAGTGGCCGCCGATCTCTCGCTCGGCGCAGTCGATGCCGCCTTAATCTGGGACTCGACCGTGCGGCAGTTTAAAGAGATCGAGGCCGTCGAAATCCCTGAGATTTCGTTGCGTCCGGAGACCGCCAGTGCCGCCGTGCTGACTGCATCGATGCAACCCGCGGCTGCGCTTCGCTTTGCCCGTTTTCTCAGCGCTCCTGACAAGGGCGGAATCGTTTTCGCCAAGCACGGCTTCAAACCTTCGCCCGGCGATGCTTGGGCGGACAAACCGGAGTTGATCCTTTATAGTGGCGGGGTCAATCGCCCCGCGCTTGAAAAACTGCTGCGACTATTCGCCGATCGCGAGGGCATCACGATTACGACCGTTTTCAACGGTTGCGGAATTCTCTGCGCGACTATGAAGACGATGGCCGACGCCAATAGTCCGAAGTTTCCCGACGCTTATTACGCATGTGATCTTTGTTTTGTGCCACCCGTTGCCGAACAATTCCCCGAAGCTGTCATGCTGACCGAGACCGACATCGGCATCGCGGTTCGCAAGGGGAATTCACGCAACGTCCGCACGCTGGCTGACCTGGCGCAACCTGGCTTGCGTGTCGGCTTGTGCAATGCCGAACAAGCCACCCTCGGTTATATGACGCGCGGGATTTTGAAATCATCCGGGTTGCTCGATTCGGTCCGAAGCAACGTCGTGGTTGAAGTGCCCACAGCCGATTTTCTGATCAATCAAATGCGGGCGGGCGGCTTGGACGCGGCAATTGTCTATCGCGTCAATGCGCTGTTGCAGTCCGAGCATTTGGAGTTTATTCCGATTCAGCACGCTGGAGCAAAGGCCATTCAGCCGTTCGCCGTTCGTCATGACTCGCCGAATCGCCGCCTTGCCGGGCGATTGTTGGATTTCTTGAAAGCCAATCGTGGTGAATTCGAACAAGCCGGTTTCCTCTGGCGCGGAGACGCGGCTCCCGTAAAGAGCAAAGACATCGAAATCCCCGAATGGCTGCGCGAGAAGTGAGCCGAGGACGATGAAGCAATCCAAGGCTGGAGTTGAATCTGATGCCGTTCGGTAATTCCAAACCTGTCTTGTCCCGGAGGGACTGCGTGAGAATAGCCCGGCGTTTTAACGCCTGGACCGCGACCAAGTGCGCGCAAGTCCCGAAGGGGCAGCTGAAACGCTCGATTCTCAAACGCATTTCAGTCGTCCCTTCGGGACTCGAATCTCTCGTGATTCGGTTCCCGGCGTTAAAACGCCGGGCTATTCTCGCGCAGTCCCTCCGGGACCATCTGCGTCGGGGACCTGAATTACCGAAATGTATTAGAGTCAAATCCGTCTCGACCAAACGATGCAGTTTCGGGGAGAGATTTCTCCGAAACAGGATTTCGCTCATTGCACCCATGAACCACTGCGTCGGTAGGGCGGCGTTGCTGCGCCGCCAACATCGTGGGTTTGCCAAGGCGGCGCAGCAACGCCGCCCTACCTTTAGGTTCATGGGGAGGGGATGAGTTCGCCACGCTCGCGCCTCTCGTCGTTCTGGATTGCACTCGGGTTGATCACCGGGCTTTACCTGCTTTTTATTCTGTCGATGCTGGCTGCAACCGCGGCCTACACAACACCTGGCCATTGGTGGCGCGCGCTGGCCGCGCGCGAAATCCGTTACTCAATCGGCCTTAGTCTCGCGACTTGCACAGCCACTGCGCTTCTTTCGTTGCTGCTCGCGGTGCCCGTCGGCTATCTGCTGTCGCGCGGACGCTTCCGGGGCAAATCCATGCTCGACGCCGCATTGGACGTGCCGATTGTTCTTCCGCCGATGGTCGTCGGCTTATGTCTGTTGATTCTGTTTCAAACGCCTTTCGGACGCGCCGTCGAAAGCGTTGTTCCATTCACCTACACAGTAGCCGGTGTTGTGCTGGCGCAATTCGTGATTGGCGCAGCCTTCGCCGTGCGAACGATGCGTGGAACGTTCGATCATCTTTCGCCGCGGCCCGAAAATGTGGCGATGACACTGGGCTGTTCGCGCGGGCGCGCCGTGTGGCTCGTGACACTGCCCGCAGCACGGCGCGGGATGTTTGCCGCCGCGAGTATCGCCTGGGCGCGAAGCTTGGGCGAGTTCGGCCCGATCCTGGTTTTTGCCGGCGCGACGCGCATGAAAACCGAAGTGCTGCCGACCTCTGTCTGGCTCGAGTTAAGCGTGGGAAATCTGGAAGCAGCCGTCGCGGTCAGCATCTTAATGGTTGCACTCGCGATGGTGGTGCTCGTCGCGGTGCGGTTGGCAGGCGAGAAAGTATAAAACCCGAAATTCGAATCTCGAAATCCGAAACAACTCAAAATGGCAAAGATTAAAATGACGACTGCCTATGGAGTGCCGCAATCCCAAACGCTGTGGCGATGGAGTCTCCGCAATCGCCGCTTTGCGAGGAGCCTCGACGCTTTTTGGGTGCGCATTGGGACCATGAACCGTACGGAGCGCGGACAGCCTTGCCCGCGTATTTCTATCAGTTTGCTCAAACCGCGCGGACAAGGCTGTCCGCGCTCCGTACGGTTCATGCGAAGCGTCCAGACAGGCGCGTGGTCGCGTGTGGCTGTTCCATCCGCGCCCAAAGCGGTGACTTCGCAGACTCCGTCACCGCAGTCCAAGACGCTGTCGCGCCGCACCGGCGCCTTCCGCATTTTCGGTAACGTTTCGGGGCCCGGGATTTGTTTCGGGTTTTTCGTCCGCGCATGATTCGTCTGGAGAATATCTCCTGGCATGCCGGCGCATTCCGTCTGGAAAACGTCTCCTTCGAGATTCCCACGGGGCGTTACGCCGTCTTGATGGGCCGGACAGGTTGCGGGAAAACGACGTTGCTGGAAATCATTTGTGGTCTGCGTCAGCCGGCTTCAGGCGCCGTCAAGATTGACAGCCGCGATGTGACCGGCGAGCCGCCCGGCGTGCGTGGGATTGGTTATGTGCCCCAGGACGGCGCGATGTTTCCCACGATGACAGTGCGCGAGCAAATCGGGTTTGCGCTTCGTCTGCGCCGGCGGCCCATTGCGGAAATCGAGCAGCGCGTTGGCGAATTAGCCGAGCATCTTGGCGTCACTTCCCTGTTGCACCGATTGCCGCACGACTTGTCCGGTGGCGAACGCCAGCGCGTTGCGCTCGGCCGCGCTCTTGCCGCGAAGCCAAGCGTGCTGCTGCTCGATGAACCGCTTTCGGCGCTCGATGAGGATTTGCGCGATGATCTCGCCAGTTTGTTGAAGCGAATCCAGCGCGAGTTGGGAATTACCGCGCTGCATATTACGCATAGCGCCCGGGAAGCCGCGCAGCTTGCCGATCTGCTCTTTCGCCTCGACGATGGAAAGGTGCGAGAGGCATCCTGAATTAACATGACATTGCCGGAACTGACATCCGAAGAGCGCGCGGTTTACGAATGGCAAATGTGGGTGCCGGGCTTTGGCGAAGAAGGTCAACGCAAACTGAAGGCAGCTTCCGTGCTGATCTCGCGGGTTGGGGGTCTGGGCGGAATGGTGGCGTATCAATTAGCGGCCGCAGGAATCGGACGGCTCGTGCTCGCCCACGCGGGCAGCTTGAAACCCAGCGACCTCAATCGTCAACTCCTGCAACGCTACGATCGCATTGGCCAGCCTCGCATGGAGACACTGGTCCGCCGCCTCCGCGAACTGAATCCCCGCTTGAAGATTACCGCAGTCGAACAGAACGTCACTGAGTCCAATGTGGATGAATTGGTTTCCCAGGCAGACGTAGTTGTGGATGCTGCGCCCCTCTTTGAAGAACGGTTTGCCTTGAATCGCGCCGCTGTCGCGGCTCGCAAACCGATGGTCGAGTGCGCCATGTATTCCTTTGAAGCTCAGCTCACCACGATTCTGCCGGGACGAACACCTTGCCTCCGCTGCCTCTACCCAGAAAAACCACCGCATTGGAAGCGCGAGTTTCCTGTCATTGGCGCCGTGTCCGGCACCGCTGGTTGCCTTGGAGCAGTCGAGGTCATCAAACTGATTACGGGCTTGGGCAAACCGCTGGCCGGAGTTCTTCTGGCGATGGATTTGGAAAGCATGCATTTTCAACGCCTCCGCATCCGACGAAGGCCCGATTGCCCCGATTGCGGCACGCCGGAAAAGGCTGCAGGGCGGACGAATCCAACCCAGCGGACAAGTCGCGGGCCAAATCCGGGAGTCGCCTAAAACCCAATGCCCTTCGGCAATACAAAGAGCATTTGTCCCGGAGGGACGGAGCGAAAATAGCCCGGCGTTTCAACGCCGGGGCGGCGACTGAGGCCGAATTCAGCCGTCCCTTCGGGACGTGGTCTCCGGAGCTCGGTTCCCGGCGTTGAAACGCCGGGCTATTTTCACCCTGTCCCTCCGGGACAACCGCTCACCAAAGGGCTTTGAATTACCCAAAGGCATTGGCCTAAAACTGCGACAGCCTCGATTGCGACGATTTCCGCGTCCGGCGAAAGCCAAGATACTTTTCGCCAGCTTAACCGTGCAAATCACGAACACTGGCAACGAACCCAAAGTCCCCAGCGCGGCGAAGCCGCAACCAAACCCATCTTGAAAACCCGGCTAACAGAAAGATCGCGAAGCCCGCAAAGAAATTTGATTGGGGAATGCTCAGATCTTCGGGTCCTTTGCGATCTTCTGTTCAAACCACAAGCCAAAAAATCTTCTTAAAAATGCACGACTTTCACCTATTGCATTACAAGATGCTCGTACCCTTGCAGGAATCGAGCAGTTGGGAATCACTAACGGAACGGATGGCGTTCTGGCCGACGACGGCGAAGCCGCGGCCACCGAAGATTCCACATTCCCTGGCAATGGAAACAAGACCATCATTCCGCTGCCGATCAGCACGCTGCAGGCATGGTCAGACGGAACCAAGCCGAATCATGGCTGGATTTTCCTTCCGAGCGGAACAGACGGGACTGATTTCAGCTCGTCGGAACATTCTAACATCGACGAGAGACCTCTTCTCACGATTGTCTGGGGAACGGTGGACGAGCCGTTTGTGTCGTCCGTGAGTCCTCTCCATGGCGCGACTGGAGTTCCCGTGGACTCTAATATTGCGATTACGATTGCGGACGGAGCCACCCGGCTCAATGCCAGTTCTCTTCGGCTCTTGGTCAACGGTCAAAACGTGACACCAACCATCACGCGATTGGTCGATCCCGCGAATCAGACGACCGTCGTGTATGACCCCGCTACCAACCTGCCGGAGAAATCGACGGTTAATGTCCGGCTAATTTATAGCGATAACGCGACGCCGGCGCATGTCAGCCCAAATGATTTCGTGCTCGCGACGCGCGCCACGACGACAACGTTGGTTGCCATCGATGACAAACAAGTGTGGAAGTACGATCGCTCTGGGACGGACCTAGGAACGGCTTGGAAGGAAAAGACCTTCAACGATTCCGCGTGGCCCGAAGGAATGGCGCTTATCGCCCAGGAAACCGGCAACACGCCGGAGCCTATTCGAACACCCATCGAGCGCTTCAATGACAATGGCGAATACGTTCAGACGTTCTATTTTCGAACTCATTTTAACTACACGGGTCCCCTCGGAGGAGATCTGTTCCTGCGCCACGTGATCGATGACGGCGCCGTTTTTTAACTCAATGGCGCGGAAATTCATCGTTTTGGATTGGCGGCCGGAGCGACCTTTGACTTCTTGACCTCGTTCGGGGGCCATGAAGCTGCGTATGAGGGTCCTTATACGATTCCGGGAGCCAACTTGGTTGCCGGCGATAATGGCTTCGCAGTTGAGGTCCATCAATCCGGAACCAGCAGCTCGGACATTGTTTTCGGCGCAGAATTGCTCGTTTCCATCACACCGCCCGTGGTCACACCGCCGCCAACCAATCAGACCGGCACTATCTTGATTGCGATCGACGACAAACAGAAGTGGCGTTATGAGAATACCGGAAAGGATCTGGGAACAGCCTGGAAAGACAAAACGTTCAATGACAGTGCTTGGCCAGAGGGCGCTGCTCTTCTCGCCGCTGAAACTGACGCGACCAGCGAGCCAATCCGAACCACATTGGTGCGCCAATCGCCGGCTGGAAAGGGCATCCTCACGGATTATTTCCGCACTCACTTCACGTTTAACGGCAATCCCGCGGGAGCAAAGTTAAGCATTCGGCATTTGGTGGACGATGGCTTCGTGCTTTACCTCAATGGCGTCGAAGTCTATCGGTTCGGAATCGCAGCCGGGCCTGTCACCGTCACCACGGCCGCAACCAGCCACGAAGGTCGAAACATTTACGAAGGACCATTCGAAATTCCTGCCGCCGCACTGGTTGCTGGCGATAACGTCCTCGCCGCGGAAGTGCACCAGACCGATCCAGGAAGTTCGGACATCGTCTTCGGTTTGGAACTCAGCGCCATCACAACAGGCGGACCTCCAGTAACGGCGGCCAAGTTCTCAAAGTTTGCCCGGACCGGAACGAACCTCAACCTCGAGTGGACCGGAACCGGAACACTGCAGTCGGCTAACGCGATAACTGGCTCCTGGACCGATGTCGCCAATGCCACGAGCCATTTCACCGCTGCCGTTGCCGGCGCGGCGAGGTTTTATCGCTTCAAACCGTAAGGGAATCCAAAGAACACCGAGAGGCCGGGCGAAAGCCCGGCGTTCTTTTTGGTAGCGTTTGGACATTTTGCCAGTTCCGGATTATTTCAACGTACATCGAAATAATCCGGAAGGAAGAAGTGCTGCTGCGCTTCCCGCAAACCAGGAGGTTTGCCTGCCTGTTACCATTTTCTTTGCGTTCTTCGCGAGCTTCTGTTCATTTCGTGTCCGCACTTATGCGTTCAATTATTTCGTTGTCGTTCTTCTCGGTCAGTGTCGTTCTTGTCCTCTTCGCGTGTAAAACCCCTTCGCCTTCTTCTGATCGTCGAATCGGGGTGTTCTTTGCTGCGAAGCTCGCCGAAATGGATTCAGCCATCCTGCAAACGGTTCAAAGCAACAAGATCCCCGGAGGCGTCCTCTGGCTCGAACGCAACGGGACCAGTTATCACAAAGCTTACGGACGCCGCGCGCTTCTCCCAGCGCCCGAACCAATGACCGAAGACACCATTTTCGACGCCGCGTCGTTAACCAAAGTCGTCGTTACGGCTCCGGCGATCATGCTTCTTTTCGAACGCGGAAAACTTGCGCTGGATGCGCCCGTCACAACGTACCTTCCTCAATTCGGCGTTCAAGGAAAGGAGGGGATCACATTGCGCCATCTTTTGACTCACACTTCCGGCCTGCGTCCGGGACTCGGCGCCAGCCCGCCCTGGGCCGGCTACGAAAAAGGTATTGAATTAGCCTGCGCCGAAAAACCGCTCAACGCCCCAGGAACAGTCTTCCGCTACAGTGACATCAATTTCATTCTTCTCGGGGAGATCGTTCAGCGCGCCAGCGGTGTGCGCCTCGATCAATTCGCGGCCAACGAGATTTTTCGGCCCTTGCGGATGGTCGATACAAGCTTCTTTCCGTCGACAAACACATTGCCGCGCATCGCGCCGACCGAGAGAACCGAATCTGAAATGTTGCGCGGAAAGGTCCACGATCCCACGGCGCGGCGCATGGGTGGCGTCGCCGGGCACGCCGGGTTGTTCACGACCGCTGCGGACTTGGCGCGTTACGCTCGGATGCTGTTGAACAACGGCTCTCTGGACGGCGTGCGCATTCTCAAACCGGAAACGGTGCGTTTCATGACCAGCGTGCAATCGCCCGAAGCAGTGCCCTCGCGCCGCGGCTTGGGGTGGGATATCGATTCCGGGTACAGCGGGCCCCGAGGCAAACATTTCCCGCTCGGCTCATTCGGACACACGGGCTGGACCGGCACGTGCCTTTGGATTGATCCGTTCTCAAAAACGTTTTGGATGTTTCTTTCCAACCGCGTGCATCCAGACGGCGCCGGAGATGTGCTGCCCCTCCGAGCCGCTCTGGCTTCGCTGGCTGCGGAAGCCGTCATCGGTTTCAATTTCGCGGGCGCTCCCGGCGCTTTGCCTCCGCGACCTGCGCCCAATGCCGCGAGTTCCCTCACAACCAACCGGCCGCGGACAATAATCGTGCGCAATGGCATCGACGTTCTCGCCCAACAACAGTTCGCTCCTCTCAAAGGTGTGCGCGTCGGACTCATCACCAATCACACTGGCGCCGATCGCGAACGGAACCCAACCATCGATCTCTTGCACAAAGCGCCGGGCGTCTCACTCAAAGCGTTGTTCAGTCCCGAACACGGCATTCGCGGCGTTTTGGATGAAAAGGTGTCGGACAGTGTGGACGAGAAAACAGGCTTGCCCATTTTCAGTCTTTATGGCGCGACCCGTTCTCCAAAGCCCGGACAACTGAAGGACCTTGATGCGCTTGTCTTCGACATCCAGGACATCGGCTGCCGTTTTTACACCTACATTTCCACGATGGGCAATTGCCTCGAAGCAGCCGGGAATGCGAAGTTAAAATTCTTTGTGTTGGATCGCGTAAACCCAATCAATGGCCTCGCCATCGACGGTCCCGTGCTTAATGGCGAAACCAGTTTCACTGCGTTTCATCCAATTCCCGTGCGCCACGGCATGACCGTCGGCGAACTCGCGCGCATGTTCAACGCCGAGCGCGATTTCAAAGCAGACCTTAGTGTTGTCGCCCTCGAAGGCTGGACGCGCGATCTTTGGTTCGACCAAACCACGCTGCCTTGGATTAATCCCTCGCCCAACATGCGCAGCCTGACCGGAGCCGCTCTTTACCATGGGGTCGGGCTCCTCGAAACAACCGCGGTTTCCGTCGGACGCGGAACCGGAACGCCATTTGAAGTGGTGGGCGCACCTTATATAGAGGACGTCAAATTATGCGCGGAGTTGAATCGCGCCGGATTGGCTGGCGTCCGTTTTGTCCCCATTCGATTTACCCCGAACGCGAGTGTCTTCAAGGACAAGCTATGCGCCGGCGCGAACATTGTTCTGACAGATCGCGACCGTTGTGAGGTGCTCGATATCGGCCTGACGATTGCTCAGACGTTGCATCGGCTTTATCCGAAAGATTTCGATCTTGAGAAATTTGACCGTCTGCTCGGCCATCGAGTCACGATCGATGCCATCCGCGCGGGCAAATCCATCTCCGAGATACGGCAAACCTGGGCAATCGATTTGGACGAATTCAAACGCCGGCGACAGAAGTATTTGTTGTATTAGGTTGTAACGAAACGTCGTCGCGTTTGGCGAATGGCAGCATTCGTCGTCGCGACAGCGTCTTGGAGTGCGGCAGTCCTCTGCCGCTTTTCGCGGTTGGGTTCCAAAGCGGCAGAGGACTGCCGCACTCCAAAACCTGGCGGATTTTGGACGTTCCAGCTCCTGAAAAGAGCTGCCTATCACCGGCGGTTCATGGGGGAGCCTCGACCTCCAAGATTGGACGCGCATTGGGACCATGAACCTGCTGCTGCGGTATGTAGTCCCGGCTTCAGCCGGTGCGGTTGCTATCCGCAAATCTCTTTCGGCGCCAGCAAAATGCTGCCGCCTAAAGGCGGGACTACATACCAGGAGGCTCATGGAGAGTTTCCAGGCACATGTTGCGCGCATTGGGAGTATGAGCGTCATGGCGAGTAGTGAACAGAGAGTTTGCGTCCTCTTTTTCTCAAATTTCACTGTTCAACGAAATTCCTTTTTATAATCTGTGCCTATGGCTCGGAAAGCAGCATCGAACACATTGCCATCACGCAACTCCAGCGATATTGCCGGCATCCTGCTTCTCTCGCTAGCGGTCTTGCTAGGAGTCGCGCTGTTTTCGTATGACCGCTACGATCTCTCGTTTAATACGAGTTCACCACACAAGGACGCTCACAACTGGATTGGCCCCATCGGCGCGTACTCGGCTTACGGCTTGTTCTTTCTCTTAGGCGCTTCCGCCTACGTTGTCCCTGTTTTCCTGCTCGGTTTTGGCCTCGCCAGTTTCTTCGAGCTTTTCGCTTATTTGCATCGGCGTGTGCTCTGGGCTCTGCTCTTGCTCGTCGCGTTTACAGGTGTTCTCGATTTGTATTCCGACACATTGAATCTCGACCTGAACCGAGACGCGGGCCGCGCGGGCGGCTTGGTCGGAATCACGCTGCACAACTACGGGCTGAAACATTTCGGCAAAGGCGCGATCATTGTCCTGGCCACGGTCTATGCAATCAGCCTGTTGTTTCTGACAAACTTTCAACTCGGCGAATGGCTGCGCACGGTCTGGCAACGACGGAAGCAAGCAGCCTCAGCTTCTTCGGATGAGCCATCCGCTGGTCTCGCCGCCCATGAAGAGGCCCTCGAGCGCCGAGCCCGCGACCTGGCGAAACAAGCCAAGAAACTCCAGGAACAAGTTGAAACATCCGGACTCGGCGCGGATCTCAAGCCGGTTCCTGAGCCGACCGTCCGCGATCTGAGCGTTCCTCAACCGCGCAGCAAATCGTCCCCAAAGTCCAACCCATTCCAAGCTAACTCAAGCCGGCCGCCTGAACCTGTCCTCGAAGGCGAAGTCATCACCGCAAAGGAAATCGCGGCTGCCACCACCGCTGAGGTTCTCGGCAAGGCGACCGAACCCAAGGCGGCTTCCAGTGAGACGCCGCCATCCGACGCCAAAGAGTCAGACGGAAAGGAGGCCGAAGCAAACGGGAACGGAAACGGGAAAACGAGCGATCGCGTCCCGGTCATTCGCGATCTCTCCGGCGCCGCAAAGCTCAAGCCGCGCAAACCAAAACCGATTGCCGTGGCCGCCACGCCTTTGATTGGCAATTATCAATTGCCGCCGCTCAGTTTGCTGAACTTTCCCGACGCCAGTGTCAAGCCGACCGAATCCAAAGAAGAATTGATGGCCAACGCGCGCTTGATGCAAAGCACCCTGGCGCAGTTCGACATCGAAGTGGCTCTTGGCGACATCACTAAAGGGCCGACCATCACACGATACGAGTTGCATCCGGCGCCCGGCGTGAAGCTCGAAAAAATTACCGCGCTGACCAACAACATCGCAGCCGCTCTCAAGGCCGAGCGGATTCACATCCTCGCGCCGGTGCCCGGCAAAAGTTCCGTTGGTGTCGAAGTTCCCAATATCATTAAGACCAAAGTGATCATGCGCGACCTTTTGGAATCCGAGGAATGGGTGAAAACCAAGGCGCGGATTCCGCTGGCGTTGGGCAAGGATGTCTACGGCCATCCGATCATCGCCGACCTGGCCGAGATGCCACACCTGCTCATTGCCGGCAGCACCGGTTCTGGCAAATCGGTTTGCATCAACGCGATTATCGCTTCCCTGCTCTACCGTTTTCCACCCGACCAATTGCGTTTCGTCATGATCGATCCGAAGGTGGTCGAACTTCAGCAGTACAACGCGCTGCCTCATCTCGTCGTCCCGGTCGTGAACGATCCCAAGAAAGTCATTCTCGCTCTGCGCTGGGTCGTCAATGAAATGGAGAAGCGATATCAAATCTTTGCGAAGGTCGGCGTGCGCAATATCAAATCCTTCAATGACCGGCCCAAAGGCCGTCCGATGCCTCCGCCCGAACCGGAATTGCCGCTGACCGCCAAGAAGGAAAAGATCGAGGTCAGCTCCGAGGGCTTTGCGGTCGAACTCGACGAAGAGATCGTTGTCCCGCGCGAGGACGAAATCATTATTCCCGACAAGCTCAGTTACATTGTGGTGATTATCGACGAATTGGCCGACTTGATGTTGGTCGCCCCGGCCGATGTCGAAATGGCCATCGCTCGCATCACGCAGATGGCGCGCGCCGCCGGCATTCATTGTATCGTTGCGACGCAGCGGCCGAGCGTCGATGTCATCACGGGCGTCATCAAAGCGAACATTCCGGCGCGCATCGCCTTTCAAGTCGCTGCCAAGGTTGATTCGCGCACGATTCTCGACGCCATGGGCGCTGACAAACTGCTCGGCAAAGGCGATATGCTTTATCTTCCGCCCGGCTCAGCGAAATTGACGCGCGCGCAAGGCGCCTTAATCACCGATCAAGAAATCCAAGGGGTCGTTGATTTCATCGCTCAGCAAGGCAAGCCAAGCTACGAAGTCGAAATTCACCAGCAACTGTCGAAGCCCGTCAGCAGCATGGAAGAGGGCGATGGTTGCGACGAAGACGAAGACTTGATCCAGCAATGCATCGAGGTGATTCGCAGCGAACAAAAGGCTAGCGTCTCGCTGATGCAACGGCGTCTTCGCCTCGGCTACACGCGTGCCGCGCGCATCATGGATGAATTGGAAAACCGGGGCATCGTCGGCCCCAGCAAAGGCGCCGAACCGCGGGATATTCTAATCGACCTCGATGGAGGCGGCGCCGATGGCAACGGCCAGCAAAGCTAAACATGTGGTTGCAGAATGGGATTCGAGACGTGTGTGTTTAGCGTAACGCAGACTACTCAGTTTCTGTTTCGCAGGATGCCCTCCTGCGCTCCGGCGTTTGGTTGAGCGCGCGCCAAACTCTGCCGATTGGCAACCGGCGAAACGGCAGACTGGGCAGTGCGCTACGCCAAACGGATACTTCGATACTATCGAATCGACGAGCGAAACGGTTTTCGGCGGTTAGCTGGATTTTGCGCACGTGCGCAAAATCCTGTTTATGCCTTTCACTGGTGGCACTCCAAGACCTCCTAGACGCTGCCGCGCCGACGTATGCTCCGATCGGTTCCTGGCGCCAATGCGTGTCGTGAGACCAGTCGTCTGCCGGTTTTGGCCAATTGTGAGCGGCCGCTCACAATTGAGCTAAGGACCCTCCCGGCGGCGGACATCACCAAACGCGAGACACTCGACCTGCTCCTTCCCGTTGAGCAGTGACAGCAGATCCCTCACGCTGCGCGTTTGGCCCGGAAAGACAAACTCTGGAGCGATTTCATTCAGCGGCTCGAGCACAAATCGCCGCAGATGCGCTCGTGGATGCGGCAAAGTCAGTTCGGGCTTTGACCGAGTCTCGTTTCCAAAGGCAATCAAGTCCAAGTCAAGCGGACGGGGTTCATTGAGCAACCTTTTCGGCTGGCGTCCGAACTCTCTCTCCAAATCCTGGAGTTTCACGAGCAAGCTCTCGGGCGTTTCTGCCGCACGCGGAACGAACGCAACCGCGGCATTCAGAAAGTCCGGTGATCCCGGCGGGCAATCGACCGGAGCGCTGCGCCAGATCGATGACTTCAACAGAGGTTCAGCACTGAGCTGTTGTAAAGACGCCATCGCGCCGGAAATAATCTGCCGCGACTGACCCAGATTTGAACCTAAGGCAACGAGAGCCAGCTGTTTGGTCCCAGCGCTCATGCTCCTTGATCCGGGTAAGTTTCCGCGGCTTCCATCATCGCCGCGGCCAGTACGCGGGCGCGCTCGATGAGCGGCCCATCATTCGCCAGGTCGCCAAACCGGAGCGGTGGCAACCCGCTCTGTTGCTGGCCGAGAAAGTCTCCCGGTCCTCGCAATTGCAAGTCAGCTTCGGCAATCTTAAAACCGTCAGTCGTCTCTGCCAGAATCTGGAGACGTTTCTCCGATTCTTTGCTCTTTGGTCCAGCAATCAGAATGCAGAACGATTCCTTGGCGCCGCGACCGATACGGCCGCGCAACTGATGCAACTGCGCCAATCCAAATTGTTCGGCGTTTTCAATCAACATGACCGTCGCATTCGGGACATCCATGCCAACTTCGATCAGCGGAGTTGCCAACAGCACCGCGAGACCTCCATCTCGAAACGCAGCCATCACCCGCTCCTTTTCCTCGGCCGGAAGGCGTCCATGCAACAAGCCAACCTTGCAAGGATCAAGTTGCTTCTGCAACGCGCTCCATTCCCGCGTGACAGCTTTCAATCCACCGCTGCCGGAGTCCTCGACGCGCGGATAAACCACGTACGCTTGATGGCCTTCCGCGAGTTTGCTGCGGACAAATGCCCAGACTTTCGGCAGCTTCTCAGGTCCTCGAACAAACGTCTTGATCGACCCGCGTCCGGCCGGCAACTCATCAATGACGGAGATGTCCAAGTCTCCGTACAATGTGAGTCCCAACGTCCGAGGAATCGGCGTCGCGGTCATGACCAAAAGGTGCGGATAATGCCCTTTGCGCAACAGCCTTTCACGTTGTGCCACACCAAACTTGTGTTGTTCATCAATGATCACCAAGCCGAGCTGCCCCAGCGAAACCGATTCTTCAATCAACGCATGCGTGCCAATGACGAGCTTTGGCGCAGGCGTTGCCTCCTTTGAACTTGGAACGTTCAACGTTGAACTGCGAAGGCTCGCCGTCTTGCGGCTCCCCGTGCAAAGCTCAACCGGAATTCCGAGCGGCTCGAACCAGCGCCGGAAATTCTGATAATGCTGTTCGGCGAGAATTTCGGTGGGGGCCATAAGCGCGACAGCGAATCCGCTTTCCAGAGCCATGAGTGCGCAGCAACCCGCAACCACTGTCTTGCCCGAACCAACGTCGCCCTGGAGCAACCGCCGCATGGGCTGGCCGCCCGCCATGTCTTTGCGCAACTCCCGGAGCACTTTCGTTTGCGCCTCGGTTAATGCGAAGCCGAGCTTCGCCAGAAAGGGTTTCATCCATCGGTTATCACCGGTGCAGGGCCAGCCCTTAGCCTTCGCGTAAAGCTTCTTTCGACGCGATTGGATAGCGAGCTGGAGGGCGACGAACTCATCGAGCGCCAGACGCGCGCGCGCTTTTGCCGCATCGTCGGATTCCGCTGGGAAATGCAACATTCGCACCGCTTCTTGTTGACTAGGCACATCAGCAGGCTTTTGCCCTGGCCACGGCTCGGGAATGTGCGCTGCATATTCGGCGAGAGCATGCCAAACCAGCGACCGCAGCCAGCGCTGGGTCACACCTTCAGTGAGTGGGTAAACTGGAACGATGCGATTCAAATGAATCGAATTCTCGGACCCGGTCTCGATCACTTCCGTTTCCGGATGATCGATAGTTCGCGGGCGTAACGAGTGAACCTTGCCGTACACCAAAACGTCGTCCCCTTGTTTGAAGTACTGTTCCATGTACGGAAGGTTCCACCAGCGGCAATGCAAACGACCAGTTCCGTCATCGAGAATGAACTCGAATACAGATTTCGCCCCGCGCGCATAGCGTTTGATGCCCAGCGCGACAATCTGGCCGCGGACCGTCGCCGGTTCATCCAAGGCCAGCGCGGCAATTTCCCGAAACCGCCGCCGATCCTCATATCGCCGCGGCCGATGCAAGAACAGATCAGCGACTGCGTGCAGCCCAAGCCGCGCCAATTGCGAAGCCCTCTCCGGGCCGACGCCCCGGAGTTCTGTGAGGGGGATCGGCTTGCGGGCGGGCTCTCGCTGGAGCGCAGGCAATGACATCGCACCACGATACAAACAACCGATACGAACTTCAAAGTTCAACTTGAACGTCTCGCGGTGCATCCCGAAGTTGTCGGCACATCGTAGCGGCGGGCATCCTGCCTGCCGTAGAGCCGAGGCATCCTGCCCGGCGGATCACGCGCACGCACTAGAAGGCAGCCTCCTCGTTTTCAAGCGTTGCTCCGGGCGGCAAGATGCACGCCCTCTACGGCAGGCAGGATGCCCGCCGCTACCGACAACTTCGGGATGCACTGAACGATTCGCGCCGATGCGTTCACCGTGGCCCGGAGTTTCACTCTGCGCTGGAATTCGTCAGGTTTCTAAATGTTCAACTCGGGGGACAGCCGTCTCGCCTGTCTGGGTGCGACAAGGAGTTTTGGAACAGGCGAGACGCCTGTCGTGCGGAGCAGCTTAACGTGGCAATCGTTGCGCGCCGATGCCTGCGTTCCGCGCCAAATACGGACTGAGTCGCGGAAGCATTTGCGGAACTCTTGGAGAGAATGGGCGCCGCGCGAAACCCGGGCCCGCTGGGAAAGCCTGTTGCGCCTGATTCCGCACCGGTCCCGGAGTTAGATTGAGTCCATTAAGCGCGAAAAAATTTCGCGCGATCACTGATGGGTAAACCTTCGGGGCTGGAATCGTGACATACACGATCCCCGGTTGGTTAATGCCGCCGATTCCACCGCCTCCGGCGCCAGCACCGGGAGATCCAGCGACCCCGCCGCCGGCGGCCACTTGCCCGTGGGCAGCTCCGCAAAGCGCAACGAAAGTTCCAAGACCGAATGCAAGGGAGCGAATAATTACAGAAGGCTTCATCTGCAGCCACAGTAGTCGCAGGCGTCACGAATTCAATTCCTAGTTTCTGCAGATATTCGTTGAACAACGCAAGGTCTGAGGCAGTCTATCGCCACAGGGTATATCGGACGCATGCGACTGTTGCCAGTTGTAACACGAGAACTGACCGTTCAAGCACGAAGACGAAGCACTTACTGGGTACGAGTGCTCGCGTGCGCCGTGGCAGGCTTCTTCACTTTGTGTCTGCTTCTTGTCACCGCGCCCACTGCTCCAATGGCCGGCCAAGGCAAAACGCTTTTCTCAACCCTCTCCATCATCGGTTTCGTTTATTGCCTTCCACTCGGGCCTCTGGTCACGGCGGATTGTCTGAGCGCCGAAAAGCGAGAGGGCACGATAGGACTGCTGTTTCTGACGGACCTCAAAGGTTACGACATCATTTTTGGGAAAATGTTGTCCTCATCGATTCATGCCGTGTACGGCTTGCTCGCTTTAGTCCCGATGATGGCGCTGACCTTGCCCTTGGGTGGTGTGACGGGCGCTGAAGTTGCGCGCACGGCGTTGGTTTTAGGCAACACATTATTCTTCACACTTTCGGCTGGAGTGTTTGTCTCCGCGATCAGCACGAACGAGCGCAGAGCTGTTTTTGCGGCATTGCTGTTGATGCTCATTGTCACGGCGGTCCCGTACGAGATTGGATTGCACCTGATGTTCAACGATCCTGTGGGAGGAAGGTTTTCGGATCTTAACCAAAACATCTTGGCGCCGAGTCCGGCTTTTGCATTTAGAATGGCTCAATCTCCGGCGCTGGGACCGGTGCAGAGCGCGATGTTTTATAGCTCCGTCGCTATGACGCATGGGTTGTCGTGGGTGCTCCTGGCTTCGGCCTGTGCCATCGTGCCGCGGGTGTGGAAGGATCGGCCCAAAGGCCGCAAGCTGGATTATTGGAGTGAGCTTTCGCGAAGCTGGCGTCTTGGCAAACCGGAGGAGCGCGCTCTTTATCGCCGCAGTCTCTTAGACCAAAATCCAGTTCTCTGGCTCTGTGCCCGGGAACGTCATAAATCCAAGTTGGTCTGGGTGCTAATATTGCCGTTCACGGTCCTCGCTCTCTGGGGATACGCGAAATATTCGCTTGGATCTTATGAGCTCTCGCTCTTTCTGGTGTTTACTGTCCAGGTCCTCGTGAAAGTCTGGTTAACGGGCGAAACTTGCCATCGCTGGATTGAGGACCGTCGATGTAGCGCGCTCGAATTGCTGGCCTGCACGCCTCTCCAAGTGGGCGAGATGGTTCGGGGGCAAACCATGGCCTTGCGGCGCCAATTTGCGTGGCCTGTCATCGTCATCTTGTCCCTCGCAGTAGCGGCATGGATTGGGATTGTGCTCTCCTTGGGGCGGGGATCGTCTTCGGAAACGGGCAGGATTTGGCTGCTCATGAGCCTTCCGGTGTTTGTCGCGGACCTG
Source organism: Verrucomicrobiota bacterium (assembly GCA_016871515.1). Classification (GTDB taxonomy): domain Bacteria; phylum Verrucomicrobiota; class Verrucomicrobiia; order Limisphaerales; family SIBE01; genus SIBE01. Next base: position 27,795 of record VHDE01000009.1, on the reverse strand, counting down.
GTGGCGCTGCGGTGGGTGGGAATGTGGACGGCGATCAGAGCACGTGGGCTAAACAGAGCTATCGCTCAGACGCTGGTTCGCGTGCTTTGGTGGAGATGGCTGATCTATCTGTTTGCCGTGGCTACGGTCGGCCTTTGGGGCCTGACACGCGTCGCCCGGCACGGCGTGCTATCGGAGCCGCTCGTTTGGCTTGGCTTGGCGCTGACGTTCGATTTCATCCTGGCCTGGTCTGCACGCCACCAATTTCTGAGCTATTTCCGAGCGATTGCCGCGAACCCGTCCGATTGGAAGAGCGCGCTTCACGACAGCGCAAATGTTGAGAAGGCTTCCGATCGTAGAGCAGACATCCTGTCTGCGAGTTCGAGCGGCGTCTTGCCGCCCGAACCCCGGGGCAAGGATGCTGCGCCAACGGTCAGACTGGAAACCTAAAGCTTGCTGTGAACCTGGACTCGAGCCTTTATGATTTTGTCCTCGATCATTTGGTTTCGACTGGAAGAGACAAAATAATGGAGGACAAAATCATGAAAGGCCAGAAGCGCAAGGGATTTACTCTTATCGAATGCTGGTGGTCATTGCCATTATTGCGATTCTCGCGAGCTTGCTCGAGCTTGCTGTTGCCCGCGCTGGTGAAGGCCAAGGAGAAAGCTTTTCAAGCCAGGTGCCGGGGAAACTTGCGGCAAATTGGCCTGGGCCTGTTGATGTACGTGCAGGAGCGCGAACGTTACCCGGACGCATTCACTCTGCTGGATAACCCGACCAATTTCTTCGATTGGGACAAATTGATCGAGCCTTACACGCAGAGCAACTGGACGAACGCGCTCTACAAATGACCTTCATTCAAAGCGCGCACGCCCGGCCAATTGCGGTCCTATCCGGGCGGCAGCAGCCCAACTTGTTTGCTTTGCACCCAACCGACGCGTTGCGACGCGTCCTTCACTTGCAGCCAGCTTGCCTTTCGTCCGATGACCGCAACTTCAGCGCCGTCGCGGAGTGTGTAAAAGCTTTGCGATTCTTCGAGCGGCCCGTAGCGGACGGCGGCTTCAGGCGCCACCACCACCGCTGATTCGGCTTCAAAATGGGCGTAGTGAGAGGCCATAAGCCAGCCGGCAAAGACAAGGGTGACAACACCGGCGGCGCGTGTGTAGCTCGAGAGCGCCGTTTGAAGACTCATGCGCAATTCTCGCACGATCAAAAGGCTCATCCAAATCCAGAACGTCAGGACGGTAATCATCGTCAGTTCACCCAAAGTCAAGGTCTTCACCAACTCAGCCCACCGATTTCGAGACAAGCCGGGGCCACCTTGAACCGTGTCGCGGGCGAAACGCAGGTTCGCTTTGATGTCGGGATCGCGCGGCGCCAGGGTTTGGGCGAAGCGGTAACTGATAATCGCTTTGCCAACTTGGCCTGACTTAAAGAGCGCGTTCCCAAGATTAAAGTAGAGCGGGGCCGAGACGCGTCGAGCTTCGACCAGTTTTTGATAGGCGCCTGCCGCTTCAGAATATTTGTTCTGTTCGTAAAGACGGTTGGCCTGTTCGAAGGCCGCAGTTACGTCGTTGGCCTGCAACTTCACAACGGCAATCTCCGTAGCGACAAAGAACAGAAGGATCATCAAAGAGCATTTGTTCCGTAGGAACTGGTTGAAAATAGCCCGGCGTTTCAACGCTGGGGACAGTGACCAAGGGCGCGCGAGTTCCGAACGGAACGGCTGAACCTCAATGGAGGATGCAAACGATTCAGCCGTCCCTTCCGGGACTAAATGCAATTGCGAACCGAACCCGGCAGTGAACTGCCGGGCTATTGTCAAATCTCCCTTTGGGAGAACGGCCAGATTTCCTTCCCGCGATTCAAAGATGGCCTTAGTGGGAGGTTTCATCCGGTAATTCCAAAAGTTCTCGGAGAGCCGCTTCGACTTGAGGAACAATCGACATCAATTCCTGGGCTGTTCGTTGCTGCGCATAGCGTGCCTGATTGCAGGCCGCGAACAGATTATGAAGGCGCTCGATTAAATCCGGCGAAGCCCCGCGTGCGGGCAGATGTTCGTCTGCCACGGCTTCAGTGATCGATGACGCGGGCAAGTTCAGTCTCTCGCCCAGTTGCTCTTGAAGAAGCCGAAAGACGACTGCGAAGAATTCTTCGGTTTGGTTTGCGGCGGCGAGCGCATGCAATTCTTCCAGGCCATTCCGCACAAATTCGGCCACTCGCAAACGGCGCTGCAGACGTGGATTATTGGCGAGTGCTTCCTGGCGTTTGCGCCAGACCAGCGCCGATATCCACACGGCCAGCGGAACCGCTTGCAAGAGCAGGAACCAGGTTTGGCGGACCAACGGCGGTTGAATCTGACCGAGCGAGCCGAAGGTCGGTTTGATATGAACGATATCGCGCGCCGCCGCATCATCAGCGGCGGGCGGTCCCTCGGCGACAACCGTGGGCCGTGGCTGAACTGCAGTGCTGCGGCTAACTGTAATGGGTATCGGCCGGTGTTGCTGTGTTTGGTAAGCTTTTTTTTCCGGGTCAAAGTAACTAAAGGCAATCGCCGGCAATTCTTTCACTTCCGAGTTTTGCGGAATAATGACCTGTTCGAATGTCTTCACGCCAGCCATGCCGAGCACGTCAGTTATTTCCACCTTGCTGGTGGGCGGATAGGTTTTGATGTCACGCCACTCACCTTGGGACGGAAATGGCAAGGCGTCCAGCGTCCCGGTTCCGGCGATTTGAATCTTCATTGTGATCGGATCTCCCGCAATGACATTGGTCGGGCTGGCGCTGACCGCGAATGAGAACTGGCCGATTGCGCCGTTGAACGATTCGGGTTTGTTGTCACTGGGCAACGGAAGAACATCCATCATTTGCGGATCACTCGCGAGATGAACTTGCCGCAGTTCTGCACCGCCGCCGAAGAAATCAAATACGTCCGCCGGGTCTCGCGCTTTGCGATAGCGCAAGACGACATTGCATTTCGCGGGGCCCAGCGTCAGCTTTCCCGTCTTCACGGCGGAAGCGGCCACTTTGAAAACATAAACGTTGTAAATGGCGTTGCCGCTTTGAACTTGGCTGCGATCTGGCTGTTTCGGCATGGCGCCCAAGGTAAATCCCTCCGCTTCCAGTTGCGGCAAATCCATGTTTTGCGCGTTTTGTACATACAACTGGACTTCCACAGGGAAGACCTCGCCGACATAGACGTCAGTCTTTGGAACAATCAACCTAATGAGGGCATGCTTGACGCCGCCGCTCGCGACGTTGTCACTCGCTTTCACCACTTTGAGCCTTAACCGTGGCGTGGAGAGCGGCTTGTTATCGATGACGGCTTGCACCGGAGGGATTACGTAGTCGCCGGGCTGCGAAGGTGTGACCCGGTAACTATAAATCAAGCTGGAACTCGTCTGGCCGTTGACAATGGTGAATTGACTCGACTGTCCTGCGTACTGAATCGTGAGATTCGGCTGCGACGGAACAGCAGGCGGACCTCCTGGATTACTGCCCTCAAACGTGAGCGATAGGACGGCGCTTTCCCCGGCTGTGATGGTGGTCCGGTCGAAACTTGCAGTAAGCGATGCGGCCTGAAGCGGCAGTTGCGCGATCCATAATGCGGCCAGGCTGAGAAAGCACTGAATGCTCAGTTGCACGATCCCCTCTCTTTAATCCTCGCCATGAACTCGTCGTAGGACAGGCGTCTCGCCTGTCCGGCATTTGCGTACACCAAAAGCAGGACAGGCGGGAGGCGCTGTCCTGCCATGAACCGTACGGAGCGCGGACAGCCTTGTCCGCGCCTTTCTATCTGCATATCCACATCCATTACCAATCCTTGAAAACTCGGTTCTTAGACTTCTCGGCCTTTTCCTTTGGCGCAAAGATCATGGCCTTCTCATAATTCTTTTGAGCCTCGAGCAATTGTTTGACCTGCTCGCGGGTCATTTGGCCCGGGCGAACCTCGTCATTGGCCGGAGTAGACTCCTGATCTTCTTTGTCTCCGGATTGCGACGAGGGTTTAGCTTGTGGTTTCGATTCCTTCTCCGGCCTCTTTTCCTCTCCTGGCTTGTGTTGATTCTGCAGGTCCTTCTCTTCTTTCTGCTGCTGGTCCTGCTTTTGAGACTGTTGATCCTGCTGTTCGGGTTTCGGTTTCGGCTGTGATTCATCCGGCTTCGGTTGAGATTCCTCGTTTTTGTCTTGCTTGGATTCGTCCTGGTTCTTGTCCGAATTCTTCTCCTCGTTGTTCTTGTCTTTGTCGTTTTGATTTTGCTTCTGTTGCTGCTGCTGCTGTTGTTGTTTCAGCTCCTCGATCCTTTTCTTGACGAAGTCGAGATTGAACTTCGCATCAGCATCTTGAGGGTTAAGCTTGAGTGAGCTTTCGAATTGCTTAATCGACTGTTCCCACGACTGCATTTTCTTGGGCAACTCGGCCTGTTGATCGCCGATGCGATAAAGGCTATTGCCCAGGTTGTAGTAGGCCCGCTGTTGGAGGTCCAAATCAGGCGAAGTGATGGAAGCGCCGAAATGCTTGGCCGCTTCGTCGAACTTGTCGGCTTGATAGGCGGCGGCGCCGGCATTGTACTGCAATCGGGCGTCATCGGGTTTGCGTTCGAGCAAGCGCTGATATTCCGCCTGGGCCTCGTCGTACTTGCCGGCTTCATATCGCCGAAGAGCCGTGCCGGGCGAGGCGGCGGCGTTCAATGTCAAGAAGGCCAATGCCACTGGGGTGACCGCCTTGCGCAGGCCCGCATTGATGGATGCGTCGGCAGCGGAACTTGTTTTCGCGACACGCTTGCGATCCGGCAGAAACATTTCCAGAACCAGTAATGCAATGGCAAGTCCGAGCAGCCATTGGAATTGTTCTTTAAATCGTTTGACCAATTTGCTCGACACCTCACCTCGAGGCAACGGGGCGAGGCCGCGTTCGAAGAGAACATCCATAGCCGTTGGTCCGCTTAGAGGCAGGTAAAAGCCTTGGGTTTTTGTGGCAATCTCGGAAAGAAGGCTTTCATTGAGTCGCGATTTTACGACTTTGCCTTCGCTGTCCTTAACGTAGGAAGAGACTCCCTTTTCGTCGATTTGGGGGAGCAGTTCCCCCGCGGCAGTTCCAACGCCCACCGTGAAAATGCGAACGCGCGAGGCGCCGGCTAGCTCAGCGGCTTCCGTTGCGCCCGCTTCGTGATCTTCGCCGTCGGTAAGCAGAATGAGAATCCGATGGTTGTCGCCTTCCTCCTTAAAAGCCTTGGCTGCGGTCTGAATAGCCTCGGTAAGCGACGAGCCTCCCTGTGGAATAATTCCGACATCCAACGCATTCACGCTTTGCCGAAAAGCTTCATCATCTAACGTAAGCGGACATTGCAGGAAAGCTGTCCCAGCAAACGCGACTAACCCGAAGCGGTCGTTCTTGGCCAAACGCGCCAAATCCAGCGCCGCCAATTTCGCGCGCGTCAACCGATCCGGCGCCACGTCCTCGGCCAGCATGCTTCGCGACGTGTCAATCGCGACCACAATATCGAGTCCTTTTTGTTTCGCTTCCTCCCAGACAAAGCCCCATTGGGGCCGCGCCAGCGTGAGGATCAACAATCCGACCGCTGCCCAAAGCAGCGCCAGACGCGCTTTTTGCATCCGTTTGGAAACGCCCACCGTCAAATGCGCCAGCAGTCGCGATTGAACGAACTGCGCGATTAACACCTGTTTTCTGCGCCAGGCCCACCAGAGGAACCACCCCAACAGCGGCATCGTGATCCACAACAGCCACAGCATCCGTCCATTGGCGAAGCTCATGGCAATTTCCTCCAGACCGAATTGCTCAGGATAATCTCGAGCAACACCAGAAACAGACCGGGCAACACCACCCACGGAAACAGTTCGCGATAGCGCTGGTGCTTTTTCACTTCGATTTCCGTTTTCTCAAGCTGGTCGATCTCGGCATAAATTTGGCGCAACGTGTTCGCGCTGTCAGCACGGTAGTACTTGCCGCCGGTTCGGCTGGCGACCGTCTTCAGCGTCTCTTCATCAATATCGACCGGCGTCTGCACGTAAACGGTTCGTCCGAACGGGTCCCTTTGCGGCATGGGAGCAGTGCCGCGAGTGCCAACGCCAATCGTATAAACCTTCACTTGCAAGGCTTGCGCCGCTTCGGCGGCTGTGAGGGGCGGAACTTTGCCGGCGTTGTTCTGTCCGTCCGTCATCAGGATCACAATCTTACTTTTAGACTTAAGTTCACGCAACCGGTTCAAAGCAGCGGTCAAGCCCGCCCCCATTGCTGTCCCATCCTCGATTGTTCCCAGGTCCAGGCGCTCAACATTCTGGAGCAGGAAATCGTGGTCGAGCGTTAACGGACCGGCGATGTAAGCGCGCCCGGCGAACGCAACCAATCCAATGCGGTCGCTGGCGCGTTTGCCAATGAACTCCTTCAGCACTTCCTTGGCAATCATCAGGCGGTTCACGCGCTTCCCTTTGATTTCGAAATCCTCTGCTGCCATGCTGCCTGATAAATCTAAGGCAACAACGATATCGATTCCACTGGCCTTGATCTCCGTCTCGCCCTCGCCCAATTGCGGACGCGCGAGTCCAATAATGAAAAGCATCAGTGCCAGCCAGCGGAGCTTCAGGAGAATGCTTCCTACGTGGGACCGCGTAATCCCCATGATCCCTTTGACCAGTTGGACCGACGAATAGAGGAACGCAGCTTGTTGTCCGCGACGCCCCTTGAGCCAGGCGCAAAGCGGCAACAACAAAAGCAAGAAGAGAAAATACGGTTGGGCAAACGTCATGTCGATGAGACTTCACTCCTTAGCCCTCTCGATGAACTTGGCAGGACAGGGCGTCCCGCCTGTCCTGCTTTTCGTGTACGCAGATGCAGAACAGGCGTGACGCCTGTCCTACGAGGACGAAAGGGGAGGGGTGACTTTGACCACATACCTACAGTGAGCGTCGAAGGGCGCAATTCAACGTCAAACTTTCAACTTTCAACTCGCAACGTTCAAATCGGTTCTGTGCTGAACGTTGAAAGTTGAGCGTTGGAGGTTGAACGTTTTCAACTCCGAAGCCGCGTCAGAGTTCCTTCCACACGTTCAGCTCCTTTGTCAAGCCACGGACAATGCTTCACTTCTGCGAAATGGTCGGGGCGGTGAGATTTGAACTCACGACCTCGTGTACCCGAAACACGCGCGCTAGCCAGGCTACGCTACGCCCCGAACAAAGTGCAGAGAATCTGCCCGCGGATGCCGGGAATTGCAATGATGTTTTTACTTTCCAGGGTAGATGGCGCCTCTCACACTTGACCGCATGTTTCACGCGTTTTCCCCCAACAACGGGGCTCCAGCGGCAAGGAACGATTCCACTCTAATGCCGTTCGGCAATTCAAGGCCTTGTGGCAGATGGTTGTCCCGGAGGGACAGAGTGAAAATAGCCCGGCGTTTCAACGCCGGGAACCAAACGGCCAGAAGTTCAAGTCCGGAAGGGACGGTCGAATTGTGCGCATCGTCCATTGAGCTTCAGCCGTCCCATCCGGGACTCAGGCGCGCTTGGCCGCCGTCCCCGGCGTTGAAACGCCGGCCTATTTTCATCGGGTCCCTACGGGACAAATGCTCTTTGAATTACCGAAAGGCGTTAGATTCCACCGGGTCCCCGAAATCCCCTGAATGCGCAGTGGAATGCGTCCTTGCCAGGTTGGGGGAGTCCCACAGTTTCCAGGCATGATCGGAACTGTTTTGAATGGAACAGCCATTTTGGCTGGCGGGATTATTGGCTTAACCGTGGCCAGGGAAATCTCGCGCGCCAATCAATCGCTCCTCAAGATGGCGTTGGGAGTCTTTACTGTTTATGTGGGACTTAGCACGACCTGGAGCGCTCTTAACGGAAGCTTTGGTCAAGTTCTGAAACAGCTCGGCTTGGTGGCGCTCGCGCTGATCTTAGGCAATCTGGCAGGCAAGCTTCTTCGTCTGCAACAGCTGCTGAACCGTCTCGGCGCCTATGCCAAGGAACACCTTTCGCACGCCGGTTCGACCGAAGGAAAGGGAGCCAGCGAAGGTTTCATTACGTGCACGCTGCTCTTCTGTGTTGGGCCGATGGCTGTCTTGGGCGCCTTGCAAGATGGTCTGACTGGCAACTTCCGAACTCTCGCGATCAAATCGGTCATGGACGGTCTGGCGACCATGGCCTTCGCAAAGACCTTCGGACCGGGAGTCTTACTGTCGGCCATTCCTGTGGTTGTCTATCAAGGCGCGATCACTCTTGGCGCTAAAGCGCTTGAACCGTTCCTGCGCAACCAAGCGTTGATGGATTCGATCAATGCCACCGGCGGCCTGCTCATTTGCTCGATTGCGCTCATTATTCTGGATCTGAAAAAAGCGCCTTTGGCCGATTACTTGCCGAGCCTTTTCATCGCCCCGCTGCTCGCTTGGATTCTTCGATGAAGCTGGTGGCGCTTTTTCCGGCTCATAATGCCAGCGTAATTCGAGCCCTCTGAACCTGCGCGGCAAGATAGGCGTCCCGCCTGTCCAGCATTTGCGGACACCAAGAGCATAGACAGGCGAGACGCGCTGTCCTGCCAGGTTTCATGGGCGCAATGCGCGAAACTTTGTTTCGGAGAAGGCTGGCGCTAAACGCCGGCCATTCTCGCACGGTTCCTCCGGGACGACACACGGACAAATACCTTTTGAGCTTGCCCGAATTTTCCGCTCACGGCGATACTCGGCTCTCGCGGTTCGCGAACATGAGCAAAAACAAACGATCCTAACATGAAACAAGTCCGTCTCGGCGTCGTCGGTCTGGGCAATATTGGCAAATTTCACACAAGCTATCTGCTCGACAAAAAAATCTCGCGTTGCGAATTGACCGCGGTCAGCGATGCTTACGCGCCCAGCCTCGAACCGTTCAAGCAACACAAACAACTCAAGACTTTCGACCGAAGTGAAGAGATGATCCGGTCCGGCGCGATTGACGCTATCGTCATTGCCACGCCGCATTACTTGCACACGACCATCGGCATCGACGCCTTGAACAACGGCCTTCATGTCATGGTCGAGAAGCCCATTTCCGCGCACAAGGCCGATGCCGAACGTTTGTTTGCCGCATACAAAGAAAATCCCAAACAAATATTCGCGGGCATGTTCCAGCTGCGCGTCGAACCGCGCTACGTGAAAATCCGCAAACTCATTCAGAGCGGCGAACTCGGCCAATTGGTCCGCATGAACTGGATTATTACCGATTGGTATCGGACAGAAGCTTATTACGCGAGCGGCGGCTGGCGCGCGACCTGGAAAGGCGAGGGCGGCGGTGTGCTGCTGAATCAGTGCCTGCACCAGCTCGACATGCTCCAGTGGCTCTGCGGGATGCCAGCGCGTGTGCGCGGGTTTTGTCAGCTCGGCCGGTATCACAATATTGAGGTCGAAGATAATATCACGACCTACATGGAATGGGCCAATGGCTGCGCCGGGGTTTTCATTTCGTCCACTGGTGAATCGCCTGGAAGCAACCGTTTCGAATTGCACGGAACGCGCGGACGGCTGGTCCTCGAAAACAACCAGCTGAAGTTCACCCGCAACGATGCCGACATGATCGAGTTCAGCAAAACGTCGAAGAGCGGCTTTGCCAAACCCGACATCTGGAACGTTGATATTCCCATCGAGAACGCTCCGAATCCGCACGCGACCTTGATGCAGAATTTCGTCGATGCGATCCTCGATGGCGCGCCACTCATCGCGCACGGCACGGATGGTTTGGGTTCCGTCGAACTCGCTAATGTTCTTCTTTATTCGTCTTTGATTAATCAGACGATCGAGCTGCCGATGGACAGCGCGGCGTGGGAAAAGAAACTGAATCAGCTTATCGCGGAATCGAAGCATGAGAAGAAAGTCGTCCAGAGCACGGCGGATGATTTTACGAAGTCGTTTAATCGTTGAGCTGTTAGCAAGGTTACATGTGTTGCATGGTTACATTGGTGCATCGGTTACCGGCCTCCACCGGTCGTCACAACAATGTGGCTCTCATGCGACCTTGTAACTATGAAACGCATGTAACCTCGTAACCATAAAAACAATGATCCTCACAGGCATCGGCGACGAAGGCGCCAACTCAATTGACGGACAGATTGCCGCGACGAAAGAGCTCGGCTGGCGGCACATTGAAATGCGCGGCGTGGAAGTGCCGGGATTTGCGAAAGCGAATCTCCACGACATTCCGGACAAGGCGTTTGACCTGGCGGTGGACCAATTGGGAACCGCTGGCGTCGGCATTTATTGCTTTGGCTCCACGGTCATGAATTGGGCCAAGAAAGTCAGCGATCCATTCGACATCACCTTGGCCGAGGTTCGCCGCGCTATTCCGCGGATGCAGCGGCTCGGCACAAAATATATTCGCGTGATGAGTTTCAAACCCGGCGATGATGAATACAAAACGCCGCCGGAAGTTTTTCGCCGCGTCCGCGAAGTGACGAAGATGTTCCTCGATGCCGGGATTCAGCCCGTGCACGAGAACTGCATGAATTACGGTGGCATGAGCTGGCAACATGCGCTGGAGTTGCTCGACAAAGCGCCCGGTCTCAAATGGGTATTTGATACGGCGAATCCAATCTTCAACGCCGACCGCAGCAAAGCCAAGCCGTGGCCTAAACAGGATCCGTGGGAGTTCTGGATCAACGTGCGCGATCACGTCGTCCACATTCACGTTAAGGATGCGACTTGGAATCCGGCGAAGAATGACGCTGATTACAATTGGCCTGGGGAAGGGCAGGGCCGAGTGCGGGACATTCTCAAGGACGCTATGGCGCGCGGCTACGATGCCGGCATCTCCATCGAGCCGCATATGGTCGTGGTCTTTCACGATGCAACTGCCAAAGCTAGCAACGACGACGCGATGCGCGCGAATTATATCGAATACGGCCGTCGCTTGGAGAAGGTGATTGACGAGGTAAAGACTGAGCAGTGCAAAGCCTCATAGTAGGTACGGATCTATCGTAACGCAGACTCTCAGTCTGCTGTATCGCCGATTTGCAATCGGCAGACCGTCCGCATCTTCCAGGACGCTCGAACTTGCGGACGATCCGCCGAATACAATTCGGCGCTACGTTAAACACTTCCCGGGCATTCGCGCTCTGTTTGTTTGCTTGGCTTCGGCGGGCCGCTGCGCTTGACGACGGGCGTGGCGAAGACGAGTGTGCGCTGTCGTGAGCTTAACGGATCGTCAGACTTGAACAAAATGCGCGCTTCGTCTGGAAAGACTAATTCTGAATCACGTTCGGTCGAGGCCAAGCGGTTGCTCGAAATCCGGAACGCCCTCCTGAGTCTGCATAAGGCGCTGGTCGAGTTCGAACGGACCCGCTATGAGAAAATCGTAGGCACGATCCAGTCGCCCAACCAATTTCTGCAGTTGCTCACGCATGATCCGTGGTTCGCCTGGCTGCATCCGCTCTCCCAATTGATCGTCTCCATGGACGAGGTGCTGGACGAGAAAGAGCCGTTAACAACTCAGACGGCCGACGCGCTGGTCCGCCAATCCGGGCTGCTGCTAGCTCCGGCCGAGCACGGCCAGGATTTTTCCGGGCATTACTTCGAGTCACTGCAAAGCGACCCTGATGTCGTAATGGCGCACGCATCCGCGATCAAGCTGATCGGTCGCGCCCCAAAGTCATAGTGGCCTCATTCGAGCAATTTTGAGCACGTGCTCAAAATTGCGGAACCTACCCCAGGATGGGGCGTTTAGGCCGCTTCTGTGTTCGAAGTTCCGGTGAGAATGGTCGCTGAAGCGGCGTGAGCGCCGCGCTCCCAATGTCTGGCTTATGGAGTGGCGAAAGGCGAACTGATTTACCTTTACAAGCTCACTGAGCGGCTGCAAATAGCGCTTGTGCGTTGGATTGTATGAGTGACGAAAGGATAGATTGGTTCGAGCGAGGCTGTCGCGGAGGATATCACTGATGACAGAAACTCTTCTCGGCGTTGCGATCTTTCTGCTGCTCTGCCTCATCGTGATGTCAGGCCTGATCTTAAAACGGAGACCAACGATGGACTGCACTCCGTTAGAGCCTCGCTTTGACGCGTTAAACAACAGCCAAGAGCGGACGGAACGCTCGTTGCGCGATGAGATTGCCAAAAGTCGCGAGGAAGCTTCCACGCGCGCCCACCAAACGCGCGAGGAAATTGATCGCAAGCTCGGGAGCTTCGGAGATTCGTTGCAATCGCGGATGAGCGAGATGGCGCGGCTGCAACAAGCTCAGCTCGACAGTTTTTCTCAGCGGCTCGCGGCGCTGACCCAGAGCAACGAACAAAAACTCGACACGTTGCGAAATGCGGTGGACGGAAAACTGAAACAAATCCAGGAAGACAACGCGAGGCAGCTCGATCAAATGCGGGCGACGGTGGACGAGAAATTGCAGGGCACGCTGGAGAAACGGTTGGGCGAATCCTTTAAACAAGTCTCGGAACGGTTGGAGCAAGTGCACAAGGGACTCGGCGAAATGCAAACGCTCGCGGTCGGCGTCGGCGACCTGAAGCGCGTTTTGACGAATGTGAAAACACGCGGCGGCTGGGGTGAAGTTCAGCTCGCGGCGCTCCTCGAACAGATTTTGACCGAGGACCAATACTCGCGAAATGTCCAGACCAAGGAAACCAGTGCTGAGATGGTTGAATTTGCCATCAAGCTGCCCGGCCGCGGAGATGCGGAGGGCGAAGTTGTTTGGCTGCCGATTGACGCCAAGTTTCCGACGGAAGATTACCAGCGGCTGGTCGATGCGCAGGAGAAAGCGGATGCCGAAGCTTTCGACGAAGCCGCCAGGATGCTGGCGTTGCGCGTCAAAGGGTGCGCCAAAGATATTTGCGACAAGTATCTCAACCCGCCCAAAACGACGGACTTCGGCATCATGTTTTTGGCGACCGAGGGTTTGTATGCTGAAGTTGTTCGCCGGACCGGGCTGGTAGAGGTGATTCAGCGGGAATGCCGAGTTGTTGTGGCGGGTCCGACGACGTTGGCTGCGTTGCTCAACAGTTTGCAGATGGGCTTCCGCAGTCTCGCGATTCAAAAGCGGTCGAGCGAAGTTTGGAAATTGCTGGGCGCAGTCAAGACGGAGTTTGGCAAGTACGGCGACATTTTAGATGCCGTGAAGAAAAAATTGGATCAGGCCTCCGACACAATGGAGGACGCTGCGAAGCGTTCGCGGGCGATCGAGCGCAAACTTCGAAATGTGCAGGAGCTGCCGGTTCAAGAGACAGAATCGCTGCTGGCCGAAGCGAACGGTGAAGCGGTGGTTGATGAAGCTTCTTCGTAGTCGAACTCAACCAATTCCAGCTTGAGGAAAGAATATGCCATTTGTGAACCCATCAGAAAGCAGGCTTCGAGAACCTTTTCCAGGCTTTAAAGTCCACTTCGTCCATTCGGACAAGATGACGTTTGCGCATTGGACGATCGAGGCGGGAGCTGTTTTGCCGGAACATTCCCATCCGCACGAGCAGGTCGCCAATGTCTTGGATGGCATTTTCGAGTTAACGGTTGACGGTGAAACCAAGCAACTGGGACCGGGTTCCGTCGGCATCATTCCTTCGAATGCCGTTCACTCCGGCAGAGCCATCACGAACTGCCGAATCATCGATGCTTTTTATCCAATCCGTGAAGATTATCGATAGCCTTTCAGCAGCAGCTCACCCCAAGAACCAGCGGACCGAAACGCAGAGTTTCACTCTGCTGTGGAGTTTGGACATTTCCAACCGACTTAATCCCGCACTTGATCTCGCGATAATCCAAACAGGCCGCGCATTCCAATGGATTAAGTGTGAGATCAAGTGCAGGACTAAGTCCAGCCCGCAAAATGTCCAAACTCTGCGCTACGGCAGAGCGGCAACGCCGCCCTATCGGCCCGCTGGTTCAAGGTGCGAGCGCGTACGATGCGCTTTGAGCCCCGGTTCACCGCATGGCATCGGGGCTGCCAATGGCATAGGAGAAAATACCGAAGGATCATAGACATATTCGTGTTCGCTGCCGCACTCGCTGGGTTTTTGCTCATAAATCTGTAAAATACCTGGTGGATTTGTGATGGCTCAATTGTTCATGGCGATTTTTCGCTGTCTCAAATCAGGACAGAAATGTCCAGAAGTGTCTTTCAGTGGTGGACACAATTGTGTGCGATGTTCGAAGTCGGCGGACAATATGTCGGTATTGCGCTGGATAGGACACAGCGCACGCTGAGGGTTCGGTTGCCTCACTCAGGGTGTTTGGTTTCGCGGTTGGTTTCTTCCCTTTTCCTCCTTTGCCTGGCCGAGAGCAGTTATAACCAGTTCAGCCTAACATGGTTCGAGCCAAAGCCCGAGCGACTCTCCATGTCTCCATTCGCCAATATCATCGCCATCCTCCGCCGCGCCGCGACCAGACTTGACGGTTCCACCGCTTCTTTCGTACAGCTTGTCGGCGGCGCCAAGGACAACAAGTGGGACCGAGTGGAATCGGTCCTTACCCATACTGACTGACTGACTAAAAAAAGCTGCGCCGTATGCTCGACTCAGGCAGCATTCCGGCATGAGCAAAATTGTCGGAATAGACCTGGGGACCACCAATTCGTTAGTAGCGGCGGTGGATTCGGGGATCCCGTTTGTTATGCCGGATTCCGAAGGTTCGCGGCTTACGCCCTCGGTCGTTCATTTCGCAAATGCTCAAGGCCATATCTTGGTTGGAGCAAAGGCGAATCGACTCCGCGTGATCAAGCCATCGGAGACGGTTTATGCGGTCAAACGATTCATCGGCAGACGAGGCAGCGAGATCGAACGGGAGGAGATGTTGGTGACCTATCCGGTTCGAGGCGAAGCGAACGCTCCCATCACGATTGAGATTCACGGTAGGGCTATGACTCCGGAGGAAGTTTCGGCGGAGGTGCTCAAGAAGCTTAAGACCGACGCGGAGACGTATTTGGGCGAGCCCGTGACGCGCGCCGTGATTACGGCGCCGGCGTACTTTAATGACGCTCAGCGCAACGCGACAAAGAAAGCGGGTGAACTCGCAGGTTTAACGGTCGAGCGGATCGTCAACGAACCGACCGCCGCCGCTTTGGCCTACGGCTTGGATAGACTTCGAGATAAATCGAAAATTGCCGTTTATGACCTGGGAGGAGGAACGTTCGATCTTTCGATTCTGGAGCTGAATGAAGGAGTGTTTCAGGTTCTTGCGACCAATGGCAATACACGGCTCGGCGGAGAAGACTTGGACCGGCGGATCATCGATTTTTTGGCCGAGAAGATCCGTCAAGCTGGCGGCCCGGATGTCACCGGAAATCTGTCGACGATGGCCCGCCTTCGTGAAGCGGCCGAGCAGACCAAGATCAAACTTTCCAGCGAAACCGAAGTGGAGGTGGCTTTGCCGTTTCTCACGCCCGATTTCAATTTCACTTGCCGACTACGCCGCGCCGAGCTCGAAGAGTTGACGCGCGATATCATTGCGCGAACGCGCGCCCATTGTTTGCGGTCGCTCGCTGATGCGCGGCTCGAGCTGAAAGATCTCGATCAGGTGATTTTGGTTGGCGGCCAGACACGCATGCCCTTGGTTCGTCAAATGGTGACGGAGATTTTCGGTTGCTCAGAGTTTGAGGCTGCGACTGGAAATATCCGTTTAGGAGAAACCTATCACCGTGCCGAAGGGCCGATGTTGAACACATCACAAAACCCGGACGAAGCTGTGGCGCTCGGGGCGGCAATCCAGGCGGAGATATTGGCGGGGGGGTTCAAGAACCTATTGCTGCTTGATGTCACGCCCTTGTCGCTCGGCATCGAAACGTTCGGCGGCTTAATGAACGTGATTATCCCGCGCAATTCCACGATACCAATCAAAGCCGGCGAAATGTTCACCACCGCCGCCGATCACCAGCCGAACATGCTGATTCACGTGCTGCAAGGAGAACGCGAGCGAGCGTCCGATAATTGGAGCCTTGGCAAATTTACGATTGATTTCGAACGGGCGCCGAAAGGCGTTCCGCGAGTTGGCGTCCAGTTCGAAATCGACGCGAACGGGATTCTGCACGTCCTGGCCCGCGACACCAAATCTGGGAAGCAAACCATTGTTGAAATGAAATCTGCGGTGGATGTGAGCGATGCGGATGTGCAGCGAATGGTCGAGGAATCCGTCGAGCACGCCTTCGAGGATTTGAAAGCGCGCCAATGGGTCGAAGCAAAAATGCGCGCGCGCGACACAGTTCTGGCCACACGAAAAGCCTTGGCCGACTTCGCGACCGATATGCAAGACGATTACCGTGCTGAAGTCGAAGCGGCAGTTGAGGCTGTCGAACGAGTCTTGACCACAGAAGACCCTAACGGACAAACGGGAAATGTTGGCGAGCTGAAAACGGCTCACGCCCGATTGGATCAAGCGACCAAGCCGCTCGCTGACTTGATGATGGACAAAGCGATGGAAGCCGCGCTGCGCCGGCGTGGCGCCATCCAGTAGAGGTGTCGCCGTGCCCGGCGTTGAAACACCGGGCTATTGTCATTCTGTCCCGCCGGGGCAAATGTTCTTCGAATTACCGAAAGGCATTGGAGTGGACTGGGTCCTTGCCAGTGATGGGTTTGGTGAACCATCCTGACGAACCGGAAAGGCTGCGAAAGTCCAGGATCCTTGGCGTTATCTACTGCCCAACCTTGATGTCCAGCTGAGCAAAAGGATTGTGCCCGAACGATTCGGCTGGTTGTTCGGCCGCGTTTGTCGGAACGTGCCGGGCGCCCTCTTTCGGTTTCACTGAAGCAGGTTGCGCGGGACCAGTGTTTGTCGTTGTGTGTGGCGGGCCATTATTCGCGCCTTGCGGACGCAGCGACGGAGCGTTGCGTTGCGCAGCATTTTCATCCTGCTTGGGATTCTTCGCCCGTTTGTTTCGCGGAAGCGGGCTGAGCATGACGTTGATGCCTCGGCCGATTAATTTGGGCGGAGCGTCGGGATGCCCGTAAGGAGTCAAGTCTTTGACAAACTTTTCCACTTGCTGAAAGCCAAACTCTTTGTGGGCCATCTCGCGTCCCCTAAATCTCAGCGTGACTTTGACCTTCATTTCGTCACAGAGAAACTCGATGGCATGATTCAGCTTCACAACGAAATCGTGCGGATCAATCGTCGGACTCAATTGAATCTCTTTAACCTTGTTGGCGTGCTGGTGCTTTTTCGCTTCCTTCTCTTTTTTGGCTTGCTCGTATCGGAATTTTCCGAAATCGACCAAACGACAAACGGGCGGTGCCGCGTTGGGCGCGATTTCTACCAGGTCCACGCCGTGCTGTCGGGCCATGTTAATGGCTTCGCCGAGCGATAAGACACCCAGTTGTTGACCATCAATGCCGATAACTCGAACTTCGCGGGCACGGATTTTCCCATTGACCTTGACGAACGAGCTTGCGGAAGGAGAACTACGAGGAAAGAAAGGGCGACTCAAGACACCCTCTTCGGTTGAAGTTTGTCCATGCTATAATTTGCCGAATTGATAAACTGTCGATTTATCCATCTATCGCAGATACTTAAACCCAGATGCGCCGCCCTGCAAGTCCGAAATATTTTGGAGCTTGGAGCGGCGCTCATCTTGGTTAGTTAAATATTTCCGAAGCCCAATGCGGCTCCGAAAAAACTGGGGGGTCTTTAATATGCACCTTTAGGGCTGCCGCAAACGATAGCAAGGCCAGCGAATTTACCGGACCATTCGGTCCGGAACTTGGATCGAACGCGCGGTCAAGCACACCGGAGATACCTGCCAATTGTTCAGATCGCGGTTCCGCATTCAGAGAGAGCGGCGAACAAGCGAAAGCCAAGGAGAGGAGGAACAGCCGATTCTGTCGCGAAATTCCGTTTCGATTCATCGGTTAAGTTAACGTTTTGTCGTTGCGTGAACGCTCCCGTCTTGCCGGCCAGCCGGGGGGGTGGCCCGCGTTGCGATCCTACAATCTTTACATGGGCGTTGTCTCCCAAAAAGTTCCTGGTCAGACCGTCAGCGCCGTTGCGGTAAACGCTACGGTTCCCAATGCGCCTTTGGGGGCGGGCGCATCCAAGAGCAGTGCATCCCGAAGTTGTCGGTAGCGGCGGGCATCCTGCCTGCCGCAGAGGGCGTGCATCTTGCCGTCCGGAGCAACGCTTGAAAAGAGAAGGCTGCGTTCTCGTGCGTACGGTTGATCCGCCGGGCAGGATGCCTGCCGCTACATGTGCCGACAGCTTCGGGATGCACCGATCCAAGAGACAACCAATACAAAGCATTTGACCGAATAAACGTTTCTTACCTTAATGACTCGCTATGAAATCCTCGCTCCTCCTTGCAACGGCGTGTGCCTGCATATGGCTAACACAGCACGAAGCGCTTGCTGCCGGACGACAATTGACTGGTGTTTACACGCCGACGCAAACACCTGCGCTCGCTCCCGCGGAAGCCCAAAAAAAATTCACCGTGCCCGAAGGTTTTGAAGTCCGGATTTTTGCCGCCGAACCCGACGTCGTCAATCCAGTCGCGATGACGTGGGACGAGCGAGGGCGGCTCTGGGTCGTCGAACTTTACGAGTATCCTCTCGGGGCGCCGGCTGGAACAAAGCCGCGCGATAACGTCAAGATTCTTGAGGACACCGACGGCGATGGCCGCGCCGATAAGGTCACGGTTTTCGCCGATGGTTTGAATTTGGCGACTGGCATTTTGGTCGGCAACGGCGGCGTGTACGTTGGTCAGGCGCCTCACCTGCTTTTCTTTGAAGACACCAATGGCGACGACATCGCCGATAAGAAGACGATTGCCATGACCGGCTTCGGCCTCGAAGACCGGCACGAATTACTCAATGGTTTTACTTGGGGACCGGACGGCTGGCTCTACATGACGCACGGCGTTTTCACTTATTCGAAAGTGAAAGATCCGAATAATCCGGACGATGATGGCGTGACAATGACAGCCGCCGTCGCTCGCTTTCATCCACGCGCGAAGAAATTTGAAGTGTTTGCCGAGGGGACCAGCAACCCGTGGGGTGTTGATTTTGACCGAGCCGGGAACGCGTTCGTCACAGCTTGCGTGATCGATCACCTGTTTCACATGGCGCCGGGAGGAATTTACGTCCGGCAAGCCGGCACGCCGCCGCATCCCTACGCCTATCAACTCCTGCCGTCAATCGTCGATCACAAGCATTTTCGCGCCGCTTACGCAGGCGTGCAAATCTACCAAGGCCACCAATACCCGCCTGAATATCTCGGAACAGTTTTCATGGGAAATATTCACGACAGCGCGGTGCATCAAGACCGGCTTGCGCCAAACGGCTCCAGCTTCACAGCGACGTTTGTGCGAGATTTTGTGCGCGCGAATGACGGATGGTTTCGACCGGTCAGTTCTCAAACTGGACCGGACGGCGCGCTTTGGATCATGGATTGGTATGACAAATATCCGTGTTACCAAAATGCCAATGCCGATCCGGAAGGCGTGGACCGGGCGCATGGACGCATTTGGCGCGTGGTATACACCGGAAACAAACCCGGCGCGCCGGTTCCAGCTCGTCCAGCGAATCTCGATTTGGCCAAGCTAAGCAGCAGCGAACTCGTGCAGTTGCTTTCGCATCCAAACGTCTGGCACCGGCGCACCGCCCAACGCCTCCTAAGCGAGCGCCGCGATTCCAACACGAGACGCGCGCTTCAAGACCTGTTCCGGCAAGGCCAGAATCTGGAAGCGCGCTTGGCCGGGCTCTGGACGCTGCACGGCGCGGGCTTTCTCTCAGAAGAAACCCTCGATGCGGCTGCCAGCGACAAAGAACCCACGATTCGCGCTTGGGCCGCGCGGTTCACCGGCGAACGCGGAGATGCGTCCGAACAACCATTTCGGCGCCTCGTGACATTGGCCGACGATTCCGACAACAGCGTCCGTTTGGCCGTCGCGACTGCGGCACGCCAATTTGTTTCTGGCGCCCTTACCGTGAACAGGCCGGTCTCGCAGCAACTCTCCGGAACGGATGCCGGCGCCATTCTAGCCGCGTTGGTCAAAAGCTCCGCTTCCGCGACCGATCCAGTGTTGCCATTCATGATTTGGATGGCCGCCGAACCTCAGATTGGGCGCGATCCGGATGGGGCGTTAGCTTGGTTGATCGAGAATGGTCCTTCTGCGATGCCGTTGAGCGCTGACCTGACACGCAAGGTCATGCGCCGCATCTGCGACTCGCAACGGCCCGACCGATTGGACACAGCACTCGATTTCGTCACCGCAATTCCCGAAAACGCAGCGCCGCTGGCGTTAGCTGCGCTGGACGGACTAATCGAAGGACAGAAGGGCAAGGCGTTGATGCCTGCGCGTTCGCCAGCGGACTTCGTCAACAAATTGGCCAAAAGTTCAAATCCGGAAATTGTCTCGCGCTCACGGCAGTTGGGTGCTATGTGGGGAGATGCGGCTGCGCTGCAGGCCAGCCTGAAAGTAATTCAGAATCCTCAAACCGGAATTGATCAGCGCGTCCAAGCGATTCAGTCGGTCAAGCAGCAAAAAATCGACGCCGTTCGCGATATATTGATCGCGATGTTAGCCGCGCCTAGTGCCGAACGCATTGTTCAGGAATCGCTCCGCGCCCTCGGCGAAGTTGGCGGAGATCAACTGCCGTCCGAAATTCTGAAGCGCTGGAAAACTTTCACACCTGCTTCACAACGTGTTGCCGCGGAAGTTTTGACTTCGCGCAACCCATGGACGCGGGCCTTTATTACCGCGCTTGAAAACAAGGCCATTTCGCCCGCCGACCTTCCCGTGACGGTGGTTCGGTCGCTCGTTAATTCTCGCGACGATTACGCCCGGAATCGCGCGGTCAAAGTCATCGGGCGCTTCCGCGATGCCGACGCCGACAAAGCCAGACTGATCGCGGCCAAGAAAAAGGCCGTGATCGATGGGCCAGTCGATTTGAAAGCCGGTCATGAATTAGCCGTCAAGACATGTCTGACTTGCCACAAACTGCATGGTGAGGGCGCCGACGTTGGGCCGGATTTGACCGGTGTGGGCCGATCCAGCCTGGACGCGCTTTTGGCTAATGTGATCGATCCAAATCAAATCATTGGGAAGGGCTACGAGAATGTGGAGATCGAAACGAAGGACGGACGCGCCGTCAGTGGCCGGTTGATAGAAGACACTGAAGCCCGCGTCAAATTGCTTTCCGCTGGACCGAAGGAGGAAATCATTGCGAAGTCGAACATTGCGACGATGCGAACGGGCGAACTCTCGGTGATGCCCGAAGGCCTGGAACAGATGCCCGATGCAGACTTTCGCAACCTGATTTGGTACATCTTAAACCCGCCGCAAGATAATCGTCCTATGACGACGGAACTGCGCCGAGAATTGATCGGCGCAGTTAGCCCTGCGGCAAGATAGGAACACTTAACACTCAGCTCGTTTCACCAGGACGCGTCCGTTCACTTGTAGCGGCGTCTCCTAAGAACGCCGCATTCTTCGCGCCAAAGCTCGCGGCGCTCTTACGAGACGCCGCTACAGCCAGGAAAAGACGCTCCATGATCCGCGATTTGGCAATTCGTTCGGTTGCTGAAGGTCATGACCCGCTTTCCACCAAAGTGCGAGATGTTATGACGCCTGGCATCACCTATTGCTTCGACGACCAGGATTTGGAGGAAGCGGCCAAGATCATGGAGGACAAGCAAATTCGGCGGCTGCCGGTGCTTAATCGAGAAAAGCGTTTGATTGGAATCGTTTCGCTCGGCGATTTGGCGGTCCGATCCCACGATGACCGTTTGGCTGAGGAGTTGCTCGAGTGCGTCAGTGAGCCAGCCTGAGCCTAAATTCCCTCGCCGACGAATAGCGACGATTTCTCAGGCGCGGTCAATTCGGGACCCAATGGCTCATGTTCGCGCGAAAGGATGCGATAGTTTCGAATTTGAAGCGAAACTTTCTTTCCGTCGTAAAGCGCGAGGTTGGCGTATTCCTCTTTTGACATCCGCGAGCGCAGCAACAATCCGGACTCGAGCTCTAACTCCAATCGTAACATGACGCCCAGGAAGTACGTTTGCCGCACGACAGCTTGATAAGGAAACTGGTTTAGATCAGAGGAAATCTGAACGGAGAAGGGCCGGAATCCGATTCGAATTCTTTCGCCGTCCGCGTAGCCCGGAGCAGGAAACTGGAGTTCTCCGGCGCGGCCGACGTTTTTGAAGACTTCGAGTTCTAGCACGTTCATGACGCCAATGAACCGCGCCACGAACTCATTAGCCGGTTGTTCATAGACATCACGCGGCGTGCCGATTTGTTCGAGGTTTCCACGCGAAAAGATGACGATGCGATTCGAAACCTCCATCGCCTCTTCTTGATCGTGAGTGACGAAGAGCGTGGTAACGTTGAGGTCGTGATGCAAGCGGACGAGCCATTCGCGAAGTTCCTGACGTATCTTCGCATCGACGGCGCCGAATGGTTCATCGAGCAATAGGACGCTCGGCTTCGGCGCCAGAGCGCGCGCAATCGCGACGCGTTGGCGCTGGCCGCCGGAGAGTTGATGCGGATAACGTTTGTCCAGGCCTTCGAGGCCCAGCAATTCCAGCAATTCACGGACGCGAGCCTTGATGTCCGCCGATTTCCACTTCTTGATTTTCAGACCGAACGCGATGTTCTTGAACACATTCATGTTTTGGAACAGCGCGTAATTCTGGAAAACGAATCCGATGTTGCGCTTCTGGACTTTGATGTCATTGACGCGCTGGCCGCGAATGTAGATGTCGCCTTCGGTTGGCACCTCCAAACCGGCGATCATGCGCAGGACCGTGGTTTTGCCGCCGCCACTGGGACCGAGCAAAGCCAGCAATTCGCCTTCATTGACCGAGAAGGTCACATTGTTCACTGCCGCCACTTCCCCGAATTGCTTGCTGACACTTTTTAGCTCAATGCTCATGCCACGATCTGCTGCGATTCAAATTTCGATTCAAGGTTGAGAACGGACGGCTGTGATTTCGGGTTCCCGACTTGTCGGCGCGGTCGAATCCTCATAAGACTCGGCCGCGCGCTGGGCCCGTTCGTAATCCCGCTCTTGTTTCCATTCGAGAAACGTCTTAATGCCGAGTGTGAGCAAAGCCAAAAGCGCCAGGAGACTGGCAATCGCGAACGCGGCGGCGGCGTTGTATTCCTGGTAAAGCTTTTCAATGCGCAAGGGCATCGTATCGGTTTGGCCGGTGATGTGGCCTGAAACAACGGAGACGGCGCCAAACTCTCCCATCGCGCGAGCGTTGCAAAGAATAATTCCGTAGAGCAGACCCCACTTAACAGAGGGCAAAGTCACCCGCCAGAACGTTTGCCAGCCGGTCGCCCCGAGTGTCAATGCGGCTTGCTCTTGTTCCGAGCGGGTCGCTTGCATGACTGGAATTAACTCGCGGGCGACGAAGGGAAAGGTGATGAAGATAGTTGCGATCACAATGCCTGGAACGGCGAAGATAATTTTGATCTCATGGTCCGCGAGCCAGCGCCCAAAGTAACCTTGGAGCCCGAAGAGCAGCACATACATCAACCCGGCCACCACAGGCGAAACCGAGAACGGCAGATCGATCAACGTGTTGAGCAGCGACTTGCCACGAAAGTCGAATTTCGCAATGGCCCACGCTGCCGCCAGCCCGAACACAACGTTGAGCGGCACCGTGATTGCGGCGACCAGGAGCGTCAGTTTAATTGCAGCCCAGGCGTCGGGCTCTGAAAGAGCGGTCCAGTACGCTTGCCAGCCCTTGCTCAGCGCTTGCGCGAACACGTTCACTAACGGCAGCAGCAAAAACAGGATCGAAAAAAGGAGCGCCACCGTAATCAACAGCCACTTGAAAAAAGGAGATTCTTCCGTGCCGCCCTTGGAGGCAGTATGACCATTCGTTTGCCGCGACCTCTTGACGTAACCAGCCATATTATCTCTGGTAACGTCCAGCCCAGCTTTCGAGGTAATTAATTACTGCCAGAATAACAAACGAGATCACCAACAGGACGGCCGCAATCGCCGTCGCGCCGAGATAATCGTATTCCTCCAAACGAAACACGATCAGGTAAGGAGCGATCTCTGTCTGAAATGGTTTGTTACCGGAAATAAACACGATTGAGCCGTATTCGCCCACAGCTCGGGCAAACGACAACGCAAAACCGGTGATGATCGTGGGCAGCAGAGTCGGCGCAATGATTTTAACAAACGTTCGCAGCCGTCCCGCGCCCAAGGTGGCCGCGACTTCCTCGACGCCCCGATCCAGATTTTCCAATACCGGCTGCAACGTGCGCACGGCAAATGGCATCCCGACGAAGGTGAGCGCGATAATCACCCCGAGCGGCGTGAACGCGCCTTTAATGCCGAGCGGCACAAGGAATTGTCCTAGCCAGCCGTTCCCGGCAAAAAGATTGGACAACGTCAAACCTGCCACGGCCGTGGGCAGCGCAAACGGGAAATCGACCAATGCATCAATGAACTTTTTGCCCGGGAACGTATAACGCACCAACACCCACGCGAGGATCGTTCCGAAGATGGCGTTGATGAGCGCCGCAATGAGTGATGCGCCAAAGGTCAGTTTGTAGGCAGCCATAGCGCGATCCGTCGTCACCACTCTCCAAAAATCTGCCCAGGAAAGTTGAAAGCTCTTCAAGAAAAGAGCCGCTATCGGAATGATGACGATCGCGCTCAAATAAAAGAGCGTGAATCCCATTGTCAGACCGAAGCCTGGAAGGACTCTAAAACGTTGGGCTGCCATGAAAGCGCTGGGTAAAAGGAAGAAATTACTGGGACATCAAATGGTCCGGAAGCTTTTTTTCAAAAAGATACGTGTTGAGCGCGTCTGCATTGTTCGTAGCGCCGACTTTCAGTCTGCGCTGCGGCAAATTGTGAATGAAATGTTCGCACAATGGCTATGAAATAGTCTCCCGCGCTAGAACTCACTTTTTTTGAATCTGATCGAAAATCCCACCATCACTGAAGTGTTTTGATTGCGCTTTGCTCCAGCCGCCAAAGACTTCATCGATGGTGAATAGTTCGATTTTCGGGAATTGGTTGCTGTATTTGTCGGCGACGGATTGCATCCGCGGACGGTAATAATGTTTGGCGGCAATTTCCTGTCCTGCTTCCGTATAGAGATACTCGATATAGGCCTTCGCCACGGCTTCTGTGCCCTTGCGCTTGGCGACTTTATCGACAACAGCCACGGGCGGTTCAGCCAGAATGCTTACGGATGGCGCCACAATCTCGAATTGTCCTTTCCCCAATTCCTTGATCGCCAAAACGGCCTCGTTCTCCCAAGCGATGAGCACATCACCAATTTCTCTTTGAATGAAGGTCGTCGAGGCGCCGCGCGCGCCC
Source organism: Verrucomicrobiota bacterium (assembly GCA_016871515.1). Classification (GTDB taxonomy): domain Bacteria; phylum Verrucomicrobiota; class Verrucomicrobiia; order Limisphaerales; family SIBE01; genus SIBE01. The sequence goes on along the minus strand of VHDE01000009.1, from coordinate 2,584 downwards.
GTATCTTGTACTTCCACATTCGCAAATAGTTTTCTGACGAACTCCTGCGCCTTGGCTTCGTTGCCGCCGGAGCGCTTCAATTCATAGCCGTATGCCGCCAGATAATTCCAGCGCGCACCGCCTGAAGTCCTCGGATTCGGGGTCACAACCCTAATCCTCGGCCGAATTAAGTCGTCCCAATCTTTGATCCCTTTGGGATTTCCTTTGCGCACCAGGAAGACGATGGTCGAAGTGTATGGAGCGCTATTATGCGGGAGACGCTTTTGCCAATCCTTGTCCAGCAACCGCCCTTTCTCGGCAATAGCATCAATGTCGTAGGCCAGAGCCAATGTGACGACATCCCCTTCCAATCCATCGATGACCGAACGCGCTTGTTTGCCCGAGCCGCCATGGGATTTCTTGATCGTCACGCTTTGGCCCGCTTGTTTCTGCCAATGCTCGGCGAATGCGCGGTTAAAATCGGCGTAAAGCTCGCGGGTTGGATCGTAAGAAACGTTAAGGAGGCTAATTGCTTTACCGGCCGCCCAGCCTTCCAAGACGGTCGCCGCGGTGAGGAGAACGAGGAGAAACTGTTTTCGTCTTAGGGCGCCATCAATTGTGAGTTTCATAGCTTGAGTTTTCATTTTAGTCTAACGGCTTCAAACGAGTCAGAGCTTCTGATCAGAATTTCCAAACTGCATCGAAGAGGAGGCGGATTCCCTGGACCTTGTCCGCTTCGTCGAGCACTCTAATTGGCTCGTTTAACCAAATTCGGGCGTCGAGAACGAGTGAATCAAACGGAGCATAAGCCACTCGAAAGGCATGTCCCCGGAGGTTTAACCCATTGAAAAACGTCGGGCGAAATGAAGTCAGAGCGGGTTCCCCTGGAGGTCTGTGCCGGTAAAAGACGCCGTTGTCAGAGGCCGTCAATTCTTCATAGTTGGCATCGCCCTGAAGTTCCTGGTAGCGATAGGAAATCTCCCAGTTTCCTTTTTGGCCCCTCCCGGTCTGAGTGACCCTGCCAAACGACGGACCAAAGGAATAGGCAATATTGTCGCGGCTGGCGCCAAAGTTGTGAATGGATTCTCCATTCAAGCTGACGGGGAACGGCCCGTTATAGAGAGGAAAGCTTTCTAGGTTATACGTCAGCCTCCCGTCCGCGATCAGCAATTGATAGTCGTTCACCAGGACGCCATCCTTAGTGCGAGTATTCCCATGATTGGAATCAGGAACATTCGCGGTCGTCAGGCTTTCTGGATTGGCAATGCTCAACCCGGAAACGCCTAATGAAGTATTGATGCGCTGGCCCCACTTTGAATCCAATCGCAACTGTTCCAGAAAAAGATATGGATCCCTCGCGCCAAACTGTAATTCATCCAGCATATACTGGCCGAAGTAAGCGCTAATGGTGTGGTTCGTTCCAGCTTTGTAGGCGAATTGCTCGGCCAGGCCTTCCGGTGTGTAGTCCACATCAAAAACATTCTCTGAGAAACCTGGCGGATTCTCCAGCTTCCCCGCCGCTATCGACCCGGTCCACTTTGACGTATGAATTGGTGTCCAGCGCGCGAATGCCCAGTCAACGCCAACCGGCTTGCGGCTCCCGTTGTCCTCGAACGTTTGATTGGTTGACAACGGATCACCTCCTGAGTCTTTCCCCACCGACGGGGTCGATGCCAAACGAAACCCGATTTCGAAGTCATCCTTGAGCGTCGCGATCCCGCCCAAACGTAATCGAGGGCGAAACCTCGCGCGCGTTACAAAGTCCGAATCGGGGGCGTATATGCTATCGAATCGCAGTCTCAAATCACTCGTTAATCGTATGCTTGTTACCCAGTCCGGAAGGATGCTTTTGGGCTTTATTGGGATTTCTTTCACCTTGGCTTCGGCGGCCTCCCCATCCAGTTCTCGCTGACGCCGCAAGATTTTGATTTGTTCAGTCAACTCCTCGATCTGCTTCTCCATTCTGCTAATCTTGCCGTCCGTGTCCTCTGCTTGGACGGGACGGCCCGACACTTGCAAGCCGATTAAAGCTGCAATTACCAATTGTTGCCTAAGCTGCATTATTTAATCCTCGTTCTCAGCAAACTTCCTGAGATCATGTCAGTCCATTGATTTGAAATCATTGTTGAAAACCTCCAGGAGACTGGTGGTTAAAGTTTTTGTCAGTCCAATGGCGACTGGCTGTCCAATCTCTCCAACCGAAGTTTCTCGGTCCGTTCAAGCTGAACAACCTTGGAATCATGCACCACAATTTGAACAACGCCAAATCGCAGCGAGCTGATCTGCTCTCTCACAACTTGCAACCATGAAAGCTCCGGCCCTCGAATATCAGTTGATACGTTCACCACAGATCACCTTTCATGGACGACATTTATTCTCTAATCTCTACTAATTCAATAGATATTTGTATGTTTGATTAAATACTTGGTTCCTAGCAATTCTTCCAAATAACTTCTAAGCAGCCTGTTCTATTTCAATGAGTTGGTATCCGAGCTTTTTGGCTTCACGCGTCAAGTAACCAAGCCGGTGAGCTTCGGCCTGAGCGACGTACTTGTCCATGTCCAACGCGACGAACTCGACCTGGTATTTGAGCATGTGATAGATG